>CAMNJU010000145.1 GCA_946541595.1 uncultured Planctomycetales bacterium | reverse complement strand
CTGTTCAGGCGGCTCGTGAAGCGGCGCGCCGTATGCAGTGCACCAACAATCTCAAGCAGATGGGATTGGCGCTTGCGAACTTCGAAAGCGCTAACAAACGCCTCCCGAACCAGTACAAGGATCCTATGTGGATGGCGTACACCACCAACAACTACAACCGTCTGACGCGTCTTTCCGCTCAGACGTTGTTGCTTCCGTATATCGAACAAACCGCCGTTTACGCCCAGATTACCAGCGAAGCCGAAGCTTACAAAGCTGATGATACTAATGCGATGCCAAGTCCAACCGCTTATGAAGACGGCAGTCCGTACGCCACTTGGATTGAAACCTTTGTTTGCCCGTCCGACGGAAACGCGGCTTCACTCAAAAACCTCAGCGGTTACCTTGCCCCCTGCAACTACGCGTGCAACTGGGGCGACGCGTGCACGGCCAACGGCTCTGACGACGCTTCCGCCCTTAAGGGCCAGAAAAAACGCCGCGGTCTGTTTGTGAACGGCGCCGTTGCCGGACGTACGACGCTTTCCCTCGTCACCGACGGTACCAGCAATACAATGGCGTTTGGTGAAATCAATGTTTCGGACGTCCTCGGTGACAACGGAAACGATTACAAAACGGGTATTTGCTACGTTACGGTTATGCACACGCAACCGCCGGCAGTCTGCTTGGCGATGCGCGCCAGCGACGGGACTTTCCAAGCGACCAGCAAAGGCCCCTACGCTAAGAAAGGGCGCGCATGGTGCCTCAGCTGTTGCGGTTGGACCAACTTCGTCGCGGCTCTGCCCCCGAACTCCCCCTCTTGCGCCGGAACCGACGCTCAGGCGGAAAACACTTGGGGTCTTATCTCCGCTTCCTCCAACCACAGCGGCGGCGTCAACGTCTGCATGCTTGACGGTTCTGTTCGTTTCGTTTCGGAAACGATCGACACCGGCAACATCAACGAAAACATGGGCGGCGCGGAACAAGATCAGTACTGGACCGGCCCGTCCTATCACGGCGTCTGGGGCGCTATGGCTACCCCGCGCGGCAAGGAAACGGTTTCGTTGAACTGAACTCCGCAGCGAGTTAGCGATTGTTTAATCCAGTATAAGCGGTTAAACGCTTAGATATTGGAGAGAGCGTTTTTGGACGTTCTCTCCAATTGTGTTTAAAGCATAAACGACTCTTTCTGCATCATGTAGAAAGAGCCTTTACGTTACAAGTTGTTTTTATAAACGCTTTAGCGCCGTCTTTAAGACTCGCGCATCCGTTTAGCGTTTAAGTTTATTCATTTTTTATTGTTATCACAGGAACCGGACAATGAAAAAGACTGAACATAGCGGTTTTACCCTCGTAGAACTGCTCGTCGTCATCGCCATTATCGGCATTTTAATCGGGCTTCTTCTTCCCGCAGTTCAGGCTGCGCGTGAAGCGGCTCGGCGCATGCAATGCACCAACAACCTGAAGCAAATGGGACTCGCGGTTCAAAACTTCGAGAGCGCTAACAAGCGTATTCCTAACCAGTACCGCGATCCTTTCTGGATGCATTATGAAACTGGCGCCGAATATTCCCGTCTGAGACGCCTCTCCGTTCATACCCTGCTGCTCCCCTACATTGAACAGCAAGCTCTGGCCACGAAAATTCAGGGTTACGCGGAAGATTACAAAAACAATGGGACAGAAATGCCTAGCCCGACAGACGCGGGTACCACCGGCGGCCAGCCTGATAACGCGTACACCACGGTTATCGACGCCTTCCTGTGCCCCTCCGACGGCAATGCGCAGAACTCGAAAGAACTTCCCGGCGCTCACTTAGCGCGTAATAATTACGCCTGCAATATGGGCGACGCGTGCACGAACAACAGCGACGCCGGTCAAAAGAAACGCCGCGGCGTTTTCGTCGGCGGTCAAGCCGGACGCACGACTCTTGCGATGATTAGCGACGGAACCACCAATACGATGGCGTTCGGGGAAATCAACGTTTCCGACGTCCTCGGTGAAAACGGAAACGACTATAAAACGGGCGTTTATTACATCAGCGGTTTGAATAAGCAGCCTCCGGCAGCTTGCCTTGCCACGCGCGGTGAAAACGGCATGTTTATCGACGGAACGACTTATTATACCAAGGGGCGCCGTTGGTGCATAAGCACGTGCTGCAGCACCAACTTTAACGCGGCTCTTCCGCCGAACAGCCCCAGCTGCTCCGGCAGCGGCGGTCAGGATCCGGGCACGTGGACCCTCTGTTCCGCTTCTTCGAACCACAGCGGCGGCGCGAACGTCTGCATGCTCGACGGCTCTGTTCGTTTCGTTTCGGAAACGATCGACACCGGCAACATCAACGAGATCATGGGCGGCGGCGAACAGGATCAGCTTTACACCGGTCCGTCGAAGCACGGGGTCTGGGGCGCTATGGCTACTCCGCGCGGTAAAGAAACCGTCTCTATGTGATCTGAGTCGAACGCGTGAAGTTGAACGCTTCACGTAAAAAAACGGGGGGTAAACGGCGTTTACGCGTTTACCCCTTTTTCAATATCGCCCGTCTTTGACAAAGTAAATATGTCGTTACCGACGTCTCTCAAAAACGTTTTTCTTCTCTTATGAATCAGACTCTGCACAGTCCTTCATTTCACGACTAACTTTGGCCGTTCAATAACAACCGTTGAGCCTGGCTCGACAGAATTGGTAATCCACACGCTCGAACCGATCGTCGAATCATGACCGATGACGACGTCCCCCCCCAAAATCGTCGCATTCGCGTACACAACCACATTGTCTTCAAGAGTGGGATGCCGCTTCTTATCTCGGACGAGCTCTCC
This sequence comes from uncultured Planctomycetales bacterium, assembly GCA_946541595.1. Taxonomy (GTDB): domain Bacteria; phylum Planctomycetota; class Planctomycetia; order Pirellulales; family Thermoguttaceae; genus RUG369. The sequence goes on along the minus strand of CAMNJU010000145.1, from coordinate 6,281 downwards.
CCGCTCGTCTTTTGGGAAACTCAGCGCGCCAAGAGTAACCCCTTGGTAAAGCTTGACCCAGTTTCCAATTTCGCACGTTTCGCCAATAACGACGCCCGTGCCGTGGTCAATGAAGAAATATTCGCCAATCTTCGCGCCCGGATGAATATCGACGCCGGTTCGCGAGTGCGCTATTTCTGTCATTGTTCGAGGAATGAGCGGAACGCCTAGTTCAAGGAGGGCGCGCGCAACGCGGTACACGACAATTGCGTCGAATCCCGGATAGCAAAAAATCACTTCGTCCGTCGACTTGCAGGCCGGATCACCTTTAATCGCCGCCTCCGCGTCTTTCGAAAGCATCTTTCGGATCGAAGGAATCCGGGCAAGAAATTTATAAGTTAGCTCCTGCCCCGTCTTTTCATACTCGATACGTTTATCAGGGTCGCAAGAACTCCCTTCCCTGCAACCACAAAGAGCTCGGGAAATCTGAACGCTAAGCGATTCAAAAATCTTTTCAATGAGATTGCCAGCGTAGTACAGTACGTTTGACGTGTTGAGACGGTCGCGCCTGCGGTAGCCGGGAAACAAAATTTCGTTTAGGTCGCTAAGAATCTCGACAATCGCCTCTTTATTCGGAAGAGGACAGCGATCAAGTCGATTCACGGTTGGCGTATCGGCATAAGATTCGAAAATCAGCCAAGTCAGTTCTGGCAAGCGTGAACTGTCGTCGCCATTGACGATCGGCACATTTTCCATAAAGTCTAACCCTTTTAAATAACTCTCATACGACCAACAACGAGGCCGCCGCAAACGTAATCAAGATTGCCGACGTTTTCAGAGGGGATTCAAAACAATATCACTCCTCAAATTTGGATATTATACTAATCGGAAAAAGAAGGTTGGCAAGGCGCCCTCGGCAAAAGACGAGCGCTTGATTTTAAAGATAGAAGTTGCTACAATGAGAACTTAGGATTGGAGAATATAATATAACGAGACGGCACGTCGCTTACGCGCCTTTTCTCACGGAAGGTCTTTTGAGATTATCAGGAAGGGATTATGACTGACGACTCTCCCCTCGAAAACGAAGACGACGGTCTCTCGATTGTCGACGAAAGCTCCAGCGAGTCTGAACCCAAATACCAACTTCAACCAGAGGCTCAGTTTGGCCTGAAGTTTGTGCCGGAGGTTTCCCAGACAGGTTCGTACTCGCTTCGGCTTGATTCCCACGAACCGGAAGAATCAAACGTAAATCTCCAGCACGGTTCGGCAAACGACGCGCCCACGGTCAATCAAACCGGCGACGCCGATATCTACGCGATTGCCGAATCGCCGTCTGAGAATCCCGCCGTCCAACCTTCCGTTCCGCCAACTCCAAAAACGAAGAGCCGCTCTCGAACTGCGGGCGACTCTCTCTCTCTCGAAGAACTTTACGAACGCAAGCGTCTCGAACGGGAGGAACACACGGACGAAAAGCCCAAACGCGCAAAACGCGCTGAATTGCCCGAGAGGCCGTTCTGGGACAATTTGTTGACGCCATTTACATCCTATAACACGCTTTTTCGACTTGGACTCGTTTCCGCAGCCGCTTTTCTCCCTCTCTTAGCGGCAACTCTTTTTTTCACTAGAACTTTGGCTGGCGACGTTCAACAGATGCTGGCCAACAGACAAGAAATCAGCGCGTTGGCTGCATTCTTCAGCTGCATTTGGCGCGATAAAATCGTCTTGCTCATGTTCTGCTTCTTATGGGGCGTACTCTCGACCCCTTACTCGTTTCATATTTTCACTGAAACGGCGAGCGGAGCCGACGAATTCGACGACTGGCCTGAATACAGTTTCCTTGGCGGGCTTGTGCAATTCCTTTGGGGCGCGTCCCTGATTTTGCTTGCGGGCATTCCAGGCGCGTTCGTTTTTGGACTGCTGCACTTATCCCCGCTGATCGGATTCGCTTTTACGGCAACCTGTTTAACGCCGGTGTTTTTCCTTTCCTGCATGCAGGCGGACGCGTTATACGCGCTCCTTACGAAGGAGATCGCCGCAAGCTTCAAAAGAGTGACAAAATCGTGGCTCTATTTTACAGCCATTACTTTTTGCTTCCTGTTTTCAACAATCGGTCTTACCGTTGCCGCGATTGGATTTGACGTGCACAATTACGTTAAGCTGGAAGTCGGCGAAACGCCCGGCCTTGGCAAGGCCGCGCTTGTCGCGCTTTTCCTTTCGGTCTTATTAAGCTTTATTCCGGCGCTTTACTTAAGAGTGTTGGGCCGCCTGGCTTGGATCATTGAAGCCGATATGAGAAAACGTTCAGAAGATCAGGACGCCGCTTCGAAAGAGGAAAAAGAAGAAGTTTAAAACGGAACTAACGTTCCCTAAATGGATTACGATCGAACGATAAACGCAAATTGGTTTAACGTTCGATCTTTTTTTTGCATCGTAAAAACTATGTTTTTTAAATAATCCAAGAACATTCTTACGCAAAAACAATATTTTTTTTCGTTCTTTTTCATTGACGATGAAAAAATCGCCCGTTATCCTTTTAATATAGGGCTCGAAACAATTCCTTTTTTATTAACAAAAGCTTCGAGGCGCCAAAAGATGAAACCGTATATCCCTAGTCAAAAAGGCTGGACGCGTTTATTTACTTCATGGAACGCCGTCTTGGTTCTGCTTTTCATGACGACGCTTGTCAGCGCCGAAGAAAACGCGACCAACCCTAATATTTGGGCCGACGTTCCCGACATGTCTCTGTTGCGCGTGGGCGACTCTTATTACATGAGTTCGACTACTATGCACATGACGCCCGGCGTTCCTATTATGCGCTCCAAAAATCTGGTTGATTGGGAGATTGTTGGATATGCCCACGACGCGCTGGAAAATACCGACGCGCTGGCGTTGCGTAACGGACAAAACGCTTATGGCGCGGGTACGTGGGCAAGTTCCTTGCGCTATCACGACGGCGTATTTTATCTTGCGGTTTTTTCAGGCACAACAGGTAAAACGTACATATATTCGACGCGCGACGTATCCGGAAAATGGGACGTACGTTCTTTTAGGCCCATGTGCCACGACTGTTCGCTTTTTTTTGACGACGACGGAAAAAAGTACCTGCTTTACGGAGCGGGAAACCTTCGTCTTACAGAGCTCAACGACGATCTTTCAGGTTTCAAACAGGGAGGTTTTAACGACGTCGTCATTTGGAACGCCGGCGCCGTTGCCGGAGGCAGAATCGGTCTTCAGGCAGAAGGATCCCAGATGTTTAAACGAAACGGAAAATATTACGTTTGCAACATCACTTGGCCGAGAGGGGATATGCGCACGGAAATTATTTTCCGCGCGGATAAAATCACCGGACCGTATGAAGGCCGCGTTATCTTTAAAGATCGCGGCATTGCCCAAGGTACGCTCGTCGAACGTCAAGACGGTTCATGGGTCGCGTACCTTTTCAGAGACAGCGGCGCTGTTGGACGCATTCCTTACCTGATTCCCGTTACTTGGGAGGACGATTGGCCTGTTCTTGGCGTGGATGGCAAAGCGCCCGACGAACTTCCTATTCCACGGGAAGCCGCCCCCCTAAGCGGAATCGTTGAATCAGACGAATTTGAGAGACGCCCCGACCTCCTTGCCAAACTATCGGCGGCCGCGAGAGATGAAAACGACTACTGTCGAGAAGCCTTTCCACTCGCGTGGCAGTGGAATCACATTCCCGATCCGAAAAACTGGTCGCTTTCGGAGCGGCCCGGCTGGCTGCGCCTGAAAACAGGGCGCGTTGATCCGACGCTGCAGTTTGCGCGCAATACAATAACTCAACGAACTTGCGGTCCCACGTCGACGGCGGAAACGGCGCTCGATTTCAGTTTGCTTACGGAGGGCGACGTCGCGGGACTTACCGTTTTTCAACGCAAATACGGATTTGTTGGAGTCGTTAAAAGAAACGGAAAATTTTTTGTCGTCCAATCGGAAGCGCAACTTGCGGACAATCTAAATTCAGATTCAGTAAAAGAGAACGTCCTAATTCCGCTTGACGAGAAGTTTTCTACCGTTTATCTCAAAGCAAGCTGTGACTTTACTAATCAAAAAGACGAAGCTTCTTTCTTTTGGAGCGTCGACGGCCAGAATTGGCAGGCGATTGGTCCTACGCTGAAGATGATCTATTCGCTGCCTCATTTTATGGGTTACCGTTTCGGTCTATTCCACTACGCAACAGAGAGTTCTGGCGGAGCCGCCGATTTTGATTATTATCACGTTTCAACCCCGAATACGCCCCGATAGCAAGAGGAGAGTATTATGGCCGTCCATTTTTCTCACCGCGCCGCAATCGCGCTCAGTCTTTTCTTTGTCGGCGCCGCCGTTTTACCGTGCTGCGCCAAAGACAACGTTGTAACGCCAAATCGCAAAATTGAGGCGTTCGATCTTCCGCAAGTTAGATTGCTCCCGAGTCCGTTCAAAAACGCGCAGGATAAAAACGCCGCCTATCTGCTTAGCGTCGACGCAGACCGGCTCTTGGCGAGGATTCGCTCTAACGCCGGTTTGGAACCGCGAGCGAAGAGTTATGGCGGCTGGGAAAGTCAGTCGATCGCAGGCCATTCCCTGGGGCATTACCTCTCGGCTGTTTCTAAAACATACGCTTCGACCGGCGACGTTCGGTTTAAAGAACGCGCGGAATATATCGTCGCCGAACTAGCAGCGTGTCAGGAAGCGAGCGGCGACGGTCTGCTGGCTGGCGACGAACGCTGTCGCGCTATCTTTCAAGAAATCAAGAAAGGCAATATCCGTTCGCAAGGATTTGATTTGAACGGACTTTGGGTGCCATGGTACGTTTTTCATAAGATATTTGCCGGACTTTTGGACGCCTACCGATACTGCGACTGCGATCAGGCCTTAGAGGTCGCGAAGAAATTTGGCGACTGGGCTATCGACGTCACGAAAGATCTCTCTTTTGAACAGATGCAAAAAATGCTTGCCTGTGAATACGGAGGGACAAACGACGCGTTCTACTCGTTATATGCCGCGACGGGCGACCTCAAATATCTACATGCCGGCGACCGATTCTATGATCTTGCCGTAATCAAACCGCTGAGCGAAGGACGCGACGAATTAAACGGCCGACACGCCAATACGCAAATTCCCAAAATCGTCGGACTTGCCCGACGGTATGAATTAGCCGGCAACGGCGATATTAACGCGTTTCCCACCGCCGATTTCTTCTGGAATCGCGTCACAAAATTCCACTCTTATTCGATTGGCGGAAACTCATCCGGCGAACACTTCGGCAAACCGGGAATCCTCAGTACGCGACTGACTAACGTAACTTGCGAAACCTGCAATACGTACAATATGCTCAAGCTAACCAAAGAGCTCTATATGCAATCGGGCGACGTCGCGTACGCCGACTATTTTGAACGGGCGCTTTACAATCATATTCTCGCCTCGCTGGAACCGAGCGACGATAAAAATCGGCTCTATACTTATTTCGTTCCGCTGCTCCCTGGCGGGTTCCGAACGTATTCGTCGGCGGAGGACAGCTGGACGTGCTGTCACGGAACGGGCATGGAGAATCACGCGCAATATAACGGCGAAATATTTTACCGCGGAAAGTCTTCGGACGAGGCCGATATTTTATACGTCAATTTGCTCGTCCCTTCTAAACTTGATTGGCAGGAGAAAGGCGCCGTCGTTTCGATCGACCAAAACGGCGTATTTACAGTCGAAACGCAAAACGCGCTGAAACTAACCGTAAAGATCCGTATCCCTAATAATTGTGTTGTCAAAGGAATTAACGCAAACGTTGAAGACGGCTACTATACGGTTGGAACCCAATGGGCCAAAGGACAAACGTCTCAAAAACTCCCATTCTTTGCCGAATGGAAGATTGAACCGACTCCTGACAATCCTAACGTCGTTGCGTTCTTCAGAGGCCCCGTCATGTACGCAGGCGTCGTCGGCCCGACGGACAAACCGGTCGTTTCTCAATTTAACTTTGGGGACGGTAGCAAAGGGGCCGCCAACGTTCTTCCCGTTATCGTCTCTGATTCCCGAACGGCAGAAACCCTAATCAGCGACGCGAAGACAGACGCCCTCGGTTCGTTCTTTACAACGCCAAGTGAAACGACTCTTTCAAACGCTAAGCCCAACGACGTTACCCTTACCCCGTTCTACGCCGCCAAGGAACGGTACTGCGCCTACTTCGATTTCTTCTCAAATGAAGAATGGACGGCAAAGGAAAAGGAGTATCTGGAAGAGAAAGCTTTCCGCGCTAAACTTGCCGAAGCGACTCTTTCGTATTTCCAGCCGGGCGAAATGCAGCC
>CAMNJU010000144.1 GCA_946541595.1 uncultured Planctomycetales bacterium | reverse complement strand
CGATGGACGAAAAATATGAAATTCTGAACAAAAAAATTTGCGAATACTCGCTTGCCGTCGTTCAGAACAGACCTGCGTTTCATATTTCGTTTGTCGCCGACGTTTCGCCCTTCTGCGACTGTCATGGCGAAAACGATATTCCCGTAGTTCAGAACGTCGGTATGTTCGCTTCTTTTGATCCCGTGGCGCTTGATCTTGCCTGTGCCGAGGCTGTTAATGCCCAGCCTGTCGTTCCGAACAGTATACTTGCCAAAAAGGAATCGACGGGCGATCACTTCCAGACCATGCATCCCGATACAAATTGGCGCGCTGTTGTAGAATACGGCGCAGAAATTGGACTCGGGTCGTTAGACTACGAGCTAGTTTCGATTTGACGGCGATATGAGTTTTCCGTCTTCCCCTCACATTGGGGAGGACGGAAAACTTTGGACGAGACTTTAGGCTTTTGCCGATGACTATGGAATCAGTTCCTATATTTACCGTCGACATAGGAAACACGCGCGCGAAGTTTGGAATTTGGTTGCGTGAACCTTGCTCTGTCGGATTCTATGCGACAGACGTCGCGACGAGGCCGGCTTACGAGTTTGCCGACGTCTCTGCGGGGTTCAGTGAAGCGGCAAGAAGGATTTCGGAGCTTCACAACGAGTTAAACTCGAAAGCCCGTTGGATCATTTCAAGCGTAAATGCGAAAAAAACTTCAGCATTGTTAGAGGTTATTAGAGAAATACGTCCCACAGACCCTGTTAAACTTGTTACCGTAGACGATATACCGACTCCAATCCACTATGACTTTCCGGAGAAACTTGGAGTGGACAGAGTCGTCGTTGCATATGCTGGAATACGGCGGCTTGGACCGGGACGTCCCTTTCTTGCAATTGACGTAGGGACAGCCGCTACAATTGACTATGTGGATGGCGACGGCGTTTTTTGCGGGGGGGCAATTTTGCCCGGATCACGGCTTATGGCCGAGGCGCTTAACATTAAAACAGCTGCTTTGCCTATGCTTGACGATCCGGAAAATGAACGTCTAGGTCAGGGCAACTGGACGAGAGTCAACGAAGAGTTGGATTACCCAGCCACCGAAACTCAAAAAGCCATTAGGTTAGGGCTTGTCTTTGCTTTGGTTGGTTCGGTGAGTTCATTCTACTGGAAGACTAGGCGCAAGATTATTGAAGCGGGAGGAGATCCTTCGCAATTAGCGCTTGTGCTTGCCGGCGGCGACGCTGAACTAACCAAATTCAACCTTCAGAACCATTTTGACGATTTAGACGTGTCGCAGGGAAATGCTGCGCCCCGGCCCGAAATTATTGTTGAGCCGCGTTTAGCGCTCGTTGGACTTAAAGATCTTGCCTTGTTGCATTGGAAGAGCGACTGGGAAGGTTGGAATGCGAAAGATTGCGATAAAAAGGGAGCTTGAAGAGGATGAGTGAATTAACGGAATCTGTCGCTAAAACAATGAAAGAATTTGAGCGCTTGCCAGGAGTCGGTAAAAAGTCTGCCGAGCGAATTGTTTATCATTTGTTGAAGATTTCAAAAGAAGAGGCGTTTGCCCTTTCCGATTCAATTCGTTCCATGAAGGAAAACGTGCGTTATTGCAAATGTTGTTTTAATCTTTCGGAAGAGGAATTATGCGATATTTGCCGTGATCCTCGCCGTGATCAAACAACGCTATGCGTAGTTGAACAACCTCGTGACCTGATCGCTCTTGAGAAAACTGGGCAGTATCATGGTCTTTATCACGTTTTGCTGGGACGCGTGTCGCCTCTTGACGGGGTAGGTTCTGAGCAGCTTACGATCGATTCTCTTGTAAAACGCGTAAAGGCGGGTAAGTTTAAAGAAATAATTATGGCGACTAATCCTACCGTAGAAGGCGACGGCACGGCGCTTTCGATTACGAATCGATTAGAGGGGACAAAAATAAAGATTACCCGTTTGGCTCGCGGTATAACCACTGGCAGTTCCCTCGAATTTGCCAATAATGAAATGTTAGCTGACGCAATATCTGGACGTCAGCGTTTTGACCAAGAGGAACGGGAGAAGTGAAAGAGTTTGGCGTCTAGCGTTCTTCCGTATACTCATGAAAAAATTATTTGTTACTCCCATTGACGGCAGTCTTGGGGCGTTGTAATATTTCAGTACGTTTTCCCATTATTGAAACTGTTAGTTTTGAGGATTAAAGATAATGGCCAAAAAAACAGCCGGAGCAAGTTCCACTTCTCCTAAAACTCCGAAAAAGACGACGAAAATTCAGGAGCTCTACGACAAGAATCCTGAGTTAAAACAAGCCGTCGATCAAATTGAGAAAATTTACGGGCAAGGCGCGATCATGCCTCTTGGACTTGACCGTGCTCCTGGATTGGAAGGTATTTCCACGGGATGCCTTTCGTTAGACATTGCGCTTGGCGGACGTGGTATTCCTCGTGGCCGTATCGTTGAAATTTTTGGTCCTGAGTCCAGCGGAAAGACGACGTTGACTCTCCACGTCGTTGCGCAAGCTCAAAAGAGCGGCGGCGTCGCGGCCTTTATTGACGCTGAACACGCGTTTGATCCGAGTTGGGCCAAGCGTCTGGGCGTCGACTTAGAGGCTTTGCTTGTCAGCCAGCCGAGCAGCGGCGAGGAGGCGATGCGTATCGCAGAAATGCTTGTTAAAACGAACGCGGTCGACGTGATCGTCGTTGACTCGGTGGCCGCCCTCGTACCTGAAAAAGAATTACAGGGTGAAATTGGCGATCAGTACGTTGGTCTTCAGGCGCGTCTGATGAGCCAGTCGCTGCGTAAATTGACGGGCGCCATTTCCAAGAGTAAGACGACGGTTATCTTTATCAACCAGATTCGTGAAAAGATTGGCGTTATGTTTGGTTCGCCTGAAACGACTCCCGGCGGAAAAGCGTTGAAATTCTACTGCTCTTGCCGTATTGACGTTCGTCGAATCGGTCAGCTAAAAGACGGCGAAGAGGTCGTCGGGCAACGCGTCAAAGCGAAGATTGTCAAAAACAAGGTCGCACCTCCGTTTCGTGTCGCGGAGTTTGACATGATGCACGCGAACGGTATAAGTTACGAGGGAGATATCCTTGACCTTGCCATTGCCAAGAAGATTATCGTTAAATCTGGGTCTTGGTTTAAGTACGGAGATACTCAACTCGCTCAAGGCCGCGAAAATGTTAGGGCTTACTTGCAGCAGAATCCCGAGTTGACCGAAACGTTGAAGCAGGAAATCCTTTCCACTTACGCCGAAGAGCAAGATCCGGCTCCTCAGCCCGTGGAAGAGGAAGTTGAAGAATTAAACGAAGAAGACGTATGAACAAGAGGACACGCCTCTTTTAAGTTTGTGTCCTGCGTTCTTCATCCTTAATTACTAAAGACGATTGGGCGTCTTTTGAGATTTGCCGCTGAAGTAATCTGTTTAGATTCAGCGGTAAATTAGAGAAAATGCTGCAATCGTCTTTTATTTTAATTTGCGAGTTTCAGCATGGGAAGCGCTTGCCTCACATGCGAATGTGTCAAGGCTATTCCAGCTTCGGTCCGGAAATTCTCTCGCCGCGTTGCTGCGTCGCTTGATCTTCCTCGTTGAATATCCCGTAGAAAAGGGCGTTTGCGTCTTGCCAAGTGTTGAGTCTTTCCCATTCTTCATCTGTCAGATTGACGTCGTAGCGCCCGTCCGTAAGCAGTTTGGTATATTTACTTGCTCGAGAACCGTAGCGATCGGGTTTATACGCGGTTCATGATTGCCTTCGGTCGCGCCCCAGAAAGTATAGGGAACGAAGTTGTTTATCGCATTGTACGAATTGGTATAGCGTCCGGCAGTTTGCACCGAACTTTTTCGGACACAGCGCTTCCGAATCGTCTGCAAAAGTCCAATTCGCAACCGGCAAAAACAAAACCGACCGTCAGAACTGAACCGAACATCTGACATGATATGGCCCTTTCTACAAGGTGAGTAACGTCTTTTTTGTTTTGTACGTTAAGTGGACGACTCATGGAAAAACGCGGTTTATTCTGAATAAAGATTATCAAAGACGAAATCAAAAGCTTGGACGCTCTCGTCATAAGGCGTTGCGTGCCCTACGTCCGCCCTTTCAATAACAACGACGGTTCCTCCTATTTTTTGGATCGTGTGCGCTAACCTGCGCGCGCTGTCAGGGGGAACCACGTCGTCTAAGGAACCGAGCGTTATGGCGGTCGGTTTTCCTAAAAATCGTTCGGGAAAATATTCTGCGCTCCTGTTTTTGTACTCCAAAGGGACTTCTGATTTCGTTCCTCCGAACGATTCAGAAATGGCGTCTTGGAATCTTTCATATTCCAAGTGGTTGGCCGTACCGTTCATAGCCACGACGCCGTCAATGAGTTCCGGGTGTAACGCCGTGAACGTCATCGCAGACGATCCGCCCATTGAACCGCCGGAGATAATCACCTTGTCATAACGTCTCTTCTCTTTTTGGTGGGCGATTATGGCAACTACGTCTTTTTCTGCTTTTGGCCCCATCCACGAAGTTGTGGAACCGTAATCAGGGGAAATGACGACGGCGTTGCGCTTTGCAGCGACGTCGTTGGTGGCGCAATACTCCTTGTAAGCGCCAAGGAAAACCTGCCCAAATTCTGATCCGTGACCGTGGAGCGCGATGATCAGCGTAGTCTTTTTTTTCGGATCGAAATTTGAAGGGACATATTCGTAATAACGCTCGCCGACGCCGTCTTTCGTTTGGAATTCAACCAGCGTCGCCTCAATTGCGCCGGATATGGGTTCGGCTGAGAGCGATAGTTGAGCAGACAGGGTAAACGACGCCGCTAGCGCGCATGCTAAGAGGATTGGGTAACAGCGACGATTGGACGTTTCAAGCATTGTGGAACCTCGCCTGTGAGTTATGGATGAAGAACCGCACACATACTGACATTATAAGCCGCTAGGGATTCAAAATCAAGCGAGTTGTGTTTGGAGCCTAAAGCATCCCCTTTTTTCAGTGAATAAACGTTGAAAGTGTAAGAGTGAACTCTTTTACCTGCAGTTTCTTAGCGAGCGGAAAAAAGTATTTTGATATTGCGCTTGGCACGAGTAATAGAAAAAGCATATCCCATAAGGGTATTTCAGCAGTTTAATAACTGTTCGAGAAGAACGCTTTTGTCTGTTTCGAGATATACGAACATTAACAAAAGAGATTGTCGTATTCTTTTTCGAGAGCATATTCAAGGAAATTGTATTTATTGACTTTTACGGATGTTCAGGTACAATAATCTTTCGTTGGATTTTGCAATCATCCTTGTTCATTTCGCGTTTGGATTAAGCGTGGTAAACGAGGTGAAATTGATGATTTTGCGCCGAGGGGGAATACGTTGAAGGCGCCTTTTCACCCCTTTTGTGATTCGCTTATTTTACGCTTTTAGGGGTACGTTTTAGTCTCGAACGTGCGGTTTGATTGTGAACATTAGCTTGATTTTTTAGGGCCATTCCTTAATCTTGGCCTGAATTGGCACTACTTAGGAATAGAACTGTGGGTAGTCTAGACAACAAAGCTCCTAATTACGCGCGGGCTACAGTCGAGCGATTTCGTCAGACGGCTGAACAACGACTTGCGTCCAATCCTCCGTGCGTATGCCCGGTCGATATGGCGCGAAATTTTTTGACTTTGTGCCATGCTCAGACGTGCGGTAAATGCTCTCCGTGTCGTATTGGCATCGGACAGTTGGTTAATTTGCTCGATAAAGTCCTTGACGGCGACGCTGATTTGAGCATTATCGATACGATTGAAGAAACAGCGCAAGTGGTCGCCGACGCCGCCGACTGCGCTATCGGAGCGGAAGCTGCGAAAAAGTTTTTGATCGGTTTGAAGGAATCGCGTCAAGACTATGAAGAACACATCATACGCCATCGTTGTCTAGATCGCGTAGACGCGCCGATCCCCTGTATTGCGCTTTGTCCGGCCCATGTCGACGTTCCCGGCTATATTGCGCTGGTTCACGAAGGACGCTGCGCCGACGCAGTTCGGCTGATTCGTAGAGACAATCCTTTTCCGTCTGTTTGCGGTTTTGTTTGCGAACATCCGTGCGAGAAGCGCTGCAGACGCGGGATGGTGGACGCTCCTCTCAATATTCGTAGCATCAAACGATATGCCGTCGATCACTCCAGTAACGTTCCGCAACCGCCGTGCGCCCCTTCCACGGGCAAAAGAGTCGCGGTAGTTGGGGCTGGGCCCGGCGGACTTACGACTGCGTACTACCTAGCGCTCATGGGGCATGACATTACGGTGTATGAAAAACGCAAGCAGCTTGGCGGAATGCTACGTTATGGAATACCGGACTACCGCCTACCGCGTGATCTTTTAGACGCTGAAATTCACTCGATGCTGCAGCTTGGAATTAAAACGAGAATGAACGTCGACGTCGGTTTTGACGTACTTTATGAGCAGTTGCGTCAAGAATACGACGCTGTTTTTATATCGCTGGGAGCGCACGCTGACAAGAAGCTTGGGATTGAAGGCGAGGACGCTGTTGGCGTTATGTCGGCTGTGCAGATTCTTCGCGAGGTTGGAGATGGGAAGAAACCTGACTTCACCGGTAAACGCGTCGTGGTTGTTGGCGGTGGGAACGTCGCGATGGACGCGACGCGAAGTTCCATTCGCTTTGGCGCTCATAAGGTCATATGCGCTTACCGACGCCGTCGGGAAGATATGCCGGCTTTGGTTGAGGAAATAGAGGGCGCAATTGCGGAAGGCGCCGAGATTCTTCCTCTTCATGCTCCCGTCCGTGTTGAGAAGGGGGAAAACGGGGAAGTTACCGCGCTTTGGGTTCAACCGCAAATAATCGGGCCGCATGACACGGCCGGTCGTCCCCGCCCCCTTAATGCCGACTTGCCTGAACGCCGTCTCCCGGCAGACGTTGTCATTGTGGCTATTGGACAGGGAATCGAAACCGAAGGTTTGCAGAAAGGAAACTTTCAACTTGACAAGCGCGGGACGATTGTCATTGATTCCGAAATGCGGGTAGTAGGCATGGACGGCATTTTTGCCGGCGGCGAATGTGTGACTGGTCCCGCTACGGTAATTAAAGCGATTACCGCCGGGAAAGCCGCCGCGTCAAGTATTGACAGATACCTCGGTTTCCATCATAAGATATCAGTTGACGTTAAATTGCCCGTTCCTCAATTGTATGACATCCACGGTCTAGGACGCGTTAATACCCTTGAGCGCGACGCAGACGAGCGTAAGCACGATTACGAATGTATTACGCTGGGTATGTCCGATCAGGAAGCGCGCTACGAAACGTCGCGTTGTTTGCGTTGCGATCATTTTGGATACGGCGTGTTTAGGGGAGGACGAAAAGAAGAATGGTAAATTTAACGATTAACGGTCTTCCAACGCAAGCGGAAGAAGGAACTACGATTCTTCAGGCCGCTGAAAAGCTCGGCGTTTTCGTTCCCCGTTTATGCTACTGGAAGGGACTGAATCAAATTGGCGCTTGCAGAATGTGCGTGGTTGAGGTTGAAGGGAACGAGCGCCTTGCCGCTGCCTGCGACGCCCCTGTCGAGGAAGGGATGGTCGTCCATACCGACAGTCCTCGCGTTATCGCCGCCCGAAAAACGACTCTGCGATTAATTCTATCGCAGCATAATCTTAGCTGTAAAGATTGTCTTCGCACTAAGAACTGCGTTTTGCAGAGTCTCTTTGTCAAGCTAAAGGTTAACGCGCGCCCCTATGATTTGAAGTTGGAGCGTAAACGGGTCGATCCCAATTCGCCCATTATTCGTGAAGCGGACAAATGTGTGAAATGTATGCGTTGCGTTCAAGTTTGCGATAAAATGCAGACTGTTCACATATGGGACGTGCTTGGCAATGGCGCTCGTGTAACAGTCGGCGCGACGGGAAACTTACCTCTTTCACAAACGTTGTGTACTTATTGCGGACAGTGCGTTACCCATTGCCCGGTTGGTGCGCTTACCGCGCGTGACGACTCGGCTAAAGTTCACGACATGCTGACAGATCCGAGTTTGAACGTAGTATTCCAATTTGGATCGACGGTTCCTTTGGCGTTGAAAGAGACATCCGAATACAGCGCCACTTCGGCAAAACGGTTAGTTGCCGGCCTAAAAAGAATTGGCGCTGCGGCGGTTTTTAACTCGGATATGGCCGCCGACGTGATTATTGTTGAAAGCGCACGTGAACTTATTGAGCGTTTGAAATCTAGTAAGTCTGGCAGTCGTCCTTTGTTCACGTCTACTTGTCCTGCGTGGGTCCGCTTTATCAAGGGACAGTTTCCCGATTCGGTTGGATCGTTATCGACACTAAAGTCTCCCAGTCAGATATTGGGATCGCTTGTTAAAAGAATCTATCCTGAAAAGACTGGAATTGATCCGCATTCGCTGCGAGTTGTTTCCGTCGTTCCATGCGTCGCTGAAAAGAGCGCCTGCACGCTTAATACAATGAAAGAAGGTTGTGGAGACAACGACGTCGACGTTGTTTTGACTACGCGGGAGTTGACGCGGCTTTTACGGTCGATGAAAAGCCAAATGAACGATATTGTCGAGGAAGACTTCGACGAGCCGTTTGATAAAGCTTCGGCGTCTTCGGCTATTTCTAACGTTTCTGGCGGGCTTATGGACGCGGTTCTTCATTCCGCGATCAAAGAGTTAACCGATTCTAATCCGGAAACGAAGAACATACGTAATATTTTCCGATCGGACGACACGCTCTCTTGGAAAGAAGCAACCATTGCTCTTCCTGACATTGGCGACATTCGTGTTGCAGTGGTTTCAGGCTTGGGAAATGCGCGTAACTTAATGGAGGCCCTTGAAAACGGTGAAGCGGCTTACGACTATGTCGAAGTGATGGCTTGTCCCGGTGGGTGTGTTGGCGGCGGCGGG
Source organism: uncultured Planctomycetales bacterium (assembly GCA_946541595.1). GTDB lineage: Bacteria > Planctomycetota > Planctomycetia > Pirellulales > Thermoguttaceae > RUG369. The sequence continues at coordinate 253 of CAMNJU010000144.1, read as the reverse complement.
CAACCGATTCATGAAGGCGAAGAGCGCGCAGTTTCTCGCGGAGATGTTCTTTGGCGACTTGATTCTGAAAAGACGAACCGTTTTGCGTATGAGAACGATTCTGTTGAAAAACTTTATACTAACGCCCCGTCAGAAGGGCTCTTACGTGACGGAGTTTTCTCGCTGGCTCACACTGATCATGCCGCTTGGAATATGCCGGAACAAACGGAAAACTGACGAGCGCTCGGAAGAGTAATCTAGGCAAGCGTAAGAC
>CAMNJU010000143.1 GCA_946541595.1 uncultured Planctomycetales bacterium | reverse complement strand
GAAATCAAACGGTTTATCTCCGGGTACGGTAACGACTTTTGCTTCGGACGGCTCAATTGCGAAGGCGGCCGGCGCTGCGAACAGGGAGGGGAGGGCCGCCAGAATCGCGGCGGCAAACAGGAGGCGGGTACGGGGCATGGCGCAATCCTTTTGTTTGGGCGTAGAAGAACGCATCGCGACGCGCCGTTTCCGTCGGGGCGCGTCGCGTAACGGAGAATTTGCGAACCGCAGAGGGTAACACTGCGAGCGGCGTCAGTTATTGTTTAGGCGTCGTGCATCGGTCGACGAGATAGACGATCGACTTATAGGGAACGCCGCCGTTGGTCGCAAGTCCGACTTCGCACGTGCGGCTGTTGGAGTAGCCCGCGACGACCCCGTTTGCTTTGATCTGCGGCTCTAACTTGCGCAGCGCGAACGCGTTGACTTCGGGAATAAAGAACCCCTTGTCGCCCGCGAATCCGCAGCATCCGACTTCCTCGGGAACGAGCACGTTCGAGGAGCAGCGTTTGGCGAGCGCGATAATCGTCTGCGCGAGCTTCATTTTGCGCATTGTGCATGTAACGTGAACGGCGATCGGTTCGTCGATTTGGTGGAAATCGAGCCGATCGACGAGGAATTTTTCGATAAATTCCGCCGGTTCGTAAAGCTCCATGCGGGTAATCTTTTCGCGCATTCGGTGCAGGCAGGGCGATTGGTCGCACAGAACGGGATATTTCCCCTGCCGGGAGGCGGCCCAGAGCGCTTCGTCGAGCTCGAGCGTCTTGCGGTCGGCGATTTCCGGCATGCCTTTGCTTTCCCAAATAGTGCCGCAGCAGAGGTTTTCGTAGCCCGGCGGGAAGATAACGGAGTAACCGGCCTTTTCGAGGAGCGCGACGGTCGTTTCAACGAGCGGCTTTTCGCCGTAGGCGCCCCCCATCGTCTGATTGATACAGCTTGGGAAGTAGACGACCTTGCGCGCGTCTTCGTCTTTTTCAGGCGTTGGTTCAAGGGACGGGACGAACTCGGCGTTCGGCATGCGCGACCGCTTGATCTTAAACGGCTTGGGGAGGGACGGCGTCCAGAGCGGGAACCCGATCTTATGGAGCGCTTTGCCCGCCAACGCGGTTCCTCCGTCGCCGAGAACGGCGCGGCCGACGCGCGCGAGCCCCAAGACGGGCCGCATGCACGATTTAACCGCGGCGAGCCGTTTCGCGGACAGATCGCCGAGTTTCCACGCAAGGCTCCCTTTGGGCGCTTTTTCAGCGCGCAGGACGTGCGTGAGCTCGCCGACATTAATCTTCATGGGGCATGAAGTGGAACAGAGCCCGTCGCCGGCGCAGGTCGCCTCTCCCGGAACGCGGTAGGCGCGTTTGAGTTCGGCAAGCCGCGCGGGATCGGAGCCGTCCTTTTCGAGCTGGGAGATTTCGCGTCGGACAATAACGCGCTGCCGGGACGAGAGCGAGTAGCCGCACGTGAGGCAGTTCGGTTCGCAAAAACCGCATTCGATGCACTTATCGACGAGCGCGTGCGTCGGGGGCGTGCGTTTGAAATCTTTGATATAGCATTCGGGGTCGTCGTTGAAGATAACTCCGGGATTGAGCGTGTTTTTCGGATCGAAGAGCGCTTTAATCTGCTTCATAACGCCGAACGCTTTTTCGCCCCATTCGCGCGCGACGAACGGCGCCATATTGCGGCCCGTCCCGTGTTCGGCCTTCAGCGAGCCATGGTATTTGTCGACGACCAAGTCGACGACTTCGAGCATGAGCCCCTTGTACCGATCGACTTCCTTCTGAGAATCGAACCGCTGATTCAAGACGAAGTGGAAATTGCCTTCGAGCGCGTGCCCGTAGATAACCCCGTCTTCGTAGCCGTATTTGTCGATGAGCCGCTGCAGTTCGACTGCGGCCTCGGGAAGTACGTCGATCGGAAACGCGACGTCTTCAATGAGGCAGGTCGTTCCGACTTCGCGCATGCCGCCGACCGTCGGAAAGACGCCCGACCGCATCGCCCACCATGCGCCGTAAACGTTTGGATCTTCTGTGAATTCAATCGGATAGAGGAGCGGGAAATCGGCGAGCGCGCTTTTGATTTCCGCGATCTGCGCGTTGAGTTCCTCTTCCGTTTCCGCTTTCGTTTCCAGGAGGACGGACGTCGCGTCGGGGCCGAGATCCTTAATGAAGTCGGGAACGCTCGGGGAATCCTGAACGGATCGCAGCGCTTTGCGGTCGAGAATTTCCGCGCTCACGACCGGCGCCTTTTTGAGGATCTGGACGGCAGCGCACGCGTCGCGCAGCGTATTGGCGTAGATCATCGTACTTGCGCAGCGCGCGGGTATCTTTTCGGTATTCATCGTCGCTTCGGAGAGGAACGCGAGCGTTCCTTCGGATCCGACGAGCAGCCTTGCGATCATATCGAACGGATCGTCATACGCGATCAGGGGCCGTAAGTTCAGGCCGGTAACGTTCTTAATGCGGTATTTTTTCTCAATGAGGGCGGCAAGCTCCGCGTCGGCGCGAACCGAATCGCGAATTTCCAGAAGCCGTTTTATGAAGTCGGGCTTTTTTCGCGCAAACTCTTCGCGCGATTTCGGATCGGCGACGTCGAGTACGGTTCCGTCGGCGAAGATCATGCGCGCGGACGCCATAACGCGTTCGCTGTTCGCGTGCGTGCCGCAGTTCATGCCGGACGCGTTGTTGGCGATAATGCCGCCGACGCGCGCGGCGTTAATCGAAGCGGGGTCGGGCGGGAATTTGCGGCCGTATTTCGCGAGAATTTCATTGACGCGGCCGCCGAGGATACCGGGCTGAAGCGCGATCTGTTTGCCTCCGTCGATTACGCGGTATTTTTCCCAGTTCTGGCCCGCGACCATGAGAACCGATTTCGTCGACGATTGGCCCGAAAGGCTCGTGCCGCTGGCGCGGAACGTAACCGGAACGCCTAAGTCGTTTGCGGCGCGAAGAATTTCAGACGCTTCCGCTTCGTCTTTCGGAAAGACGACCATCTGGGGAATTTGCCGATAGAAACTCGCGTCCGTTCCCCACGCGAGCGTCTTGAGCGCGTCGGTAAAGAGCCGGGAGCTTGGAATAAAGGAGGAGAGCCGCCGATAAAGCGCCTCCGTTTGCTTATCTTGGAATGTCATTGCGCCGTTGATGAAAAAGTGGACTGAAAGGACGGTGTGGCCCGCGCATGTGAAAAAAGCGACGGCTTGCGCGCGTCGCTTTCCCGTGGGCGTTTCTTACTGGAACCGCTATTCTTTACAGGAGGCGATCCCCTCGACTTCGACGAGCAAATCGTCGCGGCAGACGTCGGCGTACGTATAAACGAGCGGGACGCCCGGCAGGCGCTTTTCGCACACGCCGCGCACCGCGTCGAAATATTCCGGCCTCTTGACGTACACTCGCGCGAGCGCGAGATCGGACAGTTCCGCGCCGAAACGGTCGATTCCGTGCCGCTTGAGATTGTCGCCGGAAATGAGCGCCGCGATATTGTCGAGCGTCTGGTTGGTCTGGCCGGCCGGATCCCCGATAAAGACGGTCTTCTGATCGACGATGCTCGCCGTGCCGGAGACGTAGACGGAACAGCGGTCGTTGTAGCTCACGGCGCACGCGCGCGAGAATTTCGGGCTCTTGGGGCTGTAGAATTCGGCGTAGTCGAACGCGGGCGTCTGATTCGGATTCTCAATCGGCACGACGAGCGCGTCTTCACGGTCGGACTGGAACGTCTGACAGCTCATGGCGATATCGACGTCGTCGGCGCCGATGCCAGTACTTGCGGGGTAGAGGGTTCCGTGGGGGACGCCCTTCGGGAGCCAGCGTTCGATGAACCGGGTTCCGTAGAAGAAGTCGGACCGCGCGCGATTGAGCTCTTTGTAGCGCTGCGTGTCGCCCTCTTCGAGAACGATGTGACCCTGATAGAGCCATGTGCGGTAGACTTGCGGGAAGAGGAAGCCGTTGGATTCGACCTCGGCGCGCATCTTCGCGAACGCGTCGAACGAGCGCGCGTAGGCGCCGACCGTTTCTTCGCCCGGTATGAATCCGCCGAAGAACCCCAGCGAGACGCCTCCGTATTCGAGAATCGTTGCGTGTTCGCCCTGATTGTAGACGCTCACGGGCGTGGACGTTTCGTCGTCGGACGGATTGACGGCAATCGCTTCAATGACGATCGCTTTCGATTCGTCGCACGGTTTTTGCGCGATAAAAGTAGTCGCCGGAACGAGGTAATCGCCCCACATTTCCGACATAATAGCGCGCACGAGCTGCTTGTCGCCAATTTCGCGGAGAAAGATATCGAGCTTAACCGGAGCGCAGACGTCGACCTCTTCCATCGCCTTTTCCAGATTTTCAAACGCGGAAAAGATCTGCTTCCGCGTATCGTCGCCCTTTGTGGCGGAAGCAAGGCCGTAAAACAGATCGACGCCGTTTTTGTCGACTAATGAAAACGCGCACCCGTCGAGTCGGCCCCGACGAAGCGTATGATTCCCTTTGCACGGTTCAAGCATGAAAACAAACTCCCTAAAAGTAGAGCCTGCGGCGGACGTCGCCGGTCCGCGGACTCCTCTGCGTTTCTTCCTAATCTCCATTCTAGCGTATGACCGCAGTTTTTTCAAACGCCCTTTTACTGTGCGCCGTTTTTTTGTTCGTACTTTGTTTGTGTAACCGGTAAAAACAAAATATTTTTACATTGGCTTAATATGACAAAGGAGCTTAAAAACGCGTCAACACGGAACCGGACATGGCAAGAGAGAAATAAAAAAGGCCTCTCCGACGAACGGAGAGACCTTTTCGAGCTCTTATGCGCTTAGCTTGGGACTAACCGCTAAACTGCAGCTATATAGCGATCAACGCTTCGAGAACTGGGTTCCGCGACGCGCTTTGCGAAGGCCGTACTTTTTACGCTCAACTTCACGGGCGTCACGGGTGAGCAGGCTCTTTTCGCGGAGGACCGCTTCGCATTCGGGATCGTATTCTTTGAGCGCGCGGGCGATACCGAGCTTGCACGCGTCGGCCTGGCCGGTGGTGCCGCCGCCTTGGACCGTGATGACGACGTCGACGGTTTCGCGTTTTTCGGTCGCGATAAGGGGCGCGAGAACGGAGTTGCGGAGCTGGACCGAACGGAAGAATTCTTCGAATTCGCGATTGTTGACGCTGATGCGACCCTGACCGGCGCGAACACGAACGCGCGCGATGGCGGTCTTACGGCGGCCGGTGCCGAGTTTGTCGTTTTTGCCGTTGCCTTCAATAACGTAGTTGCCGCGTTTAATCATTTGATTATCCTTATATCGTAAAATGAGAAATGTTCGCTAGATCACTTAATGCCCAGTTCGATAGCTTCCGGATTCTGGCTCTGATGCGGATGCTGCTGATCGGAAGTATAGAGCTTGAGCTTGCTGAGCATCTGGACGGCAAGCTTGTTTTTGGGCAGCATGCGGCGGACCGCTTCGTGAAGGATCATTTCCGGATGCTTCGCGAAACGCTCGGCGGCGGACTCGCTTCGCAGACGGGTATACCCGGTGGTCCAGGTATAGCGTTTGCCATCCCATTTATTTCCGGTGAAAACGACTTTGTCGACGTTGGTGACAATGACGTAATCTCCGCAGTCGACATGCGGGGTGTAGGAGGGCTTGTTTTTGCCCATAAGGATCATGGCGATATCGCTGGCGAGGCGGCCGACCACTTTATCGGTGGCGTCGACAATATACCATTTTCTCTCGACTTCGCCGGGCTTGGCCATGAACGTTTTGTGCGTTAATGTCATCGGTTTTTCCATTGCGGCAACCTTTACAAATTTGAAACTTGACGAAACTACTGAACCATCCGGAGCCTTTCCTGAGACTTCCGGCTTAATTCGCCCTCATAATGAGGCGAGGTCATAACAGACGCCGCGCAGAGAAGGGCGACTACGACAAAAACGCGAAGAGGGGAAACTCTCTAACACAAAACTCAAATGCAACGCAGGATTGCGCGTATTAGAACGGCTCTGGCCGTCTGGCGAATTGTCGTCTTGAATAGCCGTATATACGACTTCGCATCGCTTGCGCGAAGCGGGCGAAGGACCGCGAGCGATCGCTCGAACGGAACCCTTCGTTCAAGGTTTGGAGCAGATTATAGCTTGTCCGTTAAACTCGGCAAGGGGACCGGACGAAAATTTTTCTATTAATTTCAGGCGCAGGCGAGCGTTTGGCGCCTTTCAAGAAAGGGGAACGCTGTTGCGTAGAACTGGAGAGAGAATTGAGAAGGGCGGGGCGAGAACCCGAAGTAGACGCGGAGACGGCCCGATAAAACGCGCGCGTGTCGGCTAGTTTGCGTTCGCGCGTTTGATTGAGGCGTCGCTGTGCGCTTCCTCGCGCAGCTTGTTCGCCGCCTCCATGATTTCGAGTTCGGGAACCTGCCGTTTGGGCGTAAGATTGACATGGCAGCGCTGCTCGTCGCGAATCTCGCCCGGGACGAAGTTTTCCGAGATGAAATCGATTCCGGGATAGAGGTACCACGGCGTTCCCGCCTTGTAGTACGTCTCTTCCATTTCGTAACCTTCTTTCAGGCAGCGAATCTTGTACGAGCCCGAATACGTGAAGTTTTGAGAAATAGGGGTTCGCCCGATTTCTTTGTCGTTGAGATAGACGAGCGCTCCGGACGGCTCCGACGTAATTGTGAGCCGGCGCTTGACGGCGTTGCAGCCGGTTAAACATGAAAACGCCAGCGCGGCGGAGGCCGCCGCGACAACAGCGCGCGCAATAAACGGGGCGTGCACGGTCTTCTCGATCTTTGCAACTGTGTCTGTTTTCTAATTCCCGGAATCCGAACCGGGACAATCTCATGCGCATGATATCTATTTTTTCGCGGGAACGCCAGACCGGTTTTGAGATTTGCCAATAAAAACATTTTTTAGCCAGACGGCACATATAGCGTCTTAAAAAAGAAGAAACGCTAGTCAGAAAAATTTTTTTGTAAAACTTGAGCTTTTTTTGATTCTTTTTCAAAAAAAACGCAATCTTTTTGCAGAAATTGCGTACTTATACGGTACAAGTTGGCCGCCTCTCTTACCAAGCTTAGCGGATCGGCCAATTTCCCCTGCCTGGGAACCTTACTTTGCCGCGTGTTGCCGTCGGATTTCCCCCCGTTTCGACGCAAACGCGGCGCGTTTAGGACGAGCGCGATTCTTTCGCGTTCCACGTCTTCGGTTTTTTTGAAAAAATCGCCGATTTTGCCCCTTTTTTAATGGAATCGCGGCAAATTGGTCTTTTTTTCAAAGTCGTTTCCTTTGTATACTGAGTCTGGCGGTTTGGCGTTGGCTTTGATCGTCGTGTTTGGATTGAGCGCAGCTCTTTTTGAACGCTGTTTCGGAGTCTCGCTGAGCGGCTAACCCTTGCAGGTTGAAATGAACGCTTTAAACGAAACTTCTGTCTCCGCGTTTTGCCAGTTTAATCTTACCGACGAAGAGCTTATTTGCGAGTATCGTAGAACGGGCGACGACCGGTTCTTCGAAGAACTCGCGGCGCGCTACCGAACGCGGCTGACGCGCTACCTTGACGCGCGGTACAAGCTGACAAACGCCCAGTTGGAAGACGCGGTTCAATCGACGTTTGCGACCGTCTATCGGAAACTCGATCAGTACGACGCGTCGCGCTCGTTCCGCCCGTGGTTTTATCGCGTGGCGACGACGCGCACGCTCGACCTGCTGCGCGCGCAAAAGCGGGTCGACAAGTTCTTCTCCCTTGACGCTCCCAGCCGCGACGACGGCTCGGAAGCGTTTGCCGACGGAGTCGAAGGGCGCGAGCCGGATCCGAGCGTCGAGTTGGAGCGGCGCGAGACCCGGGCCGAAGTTCGCCGCGCGATCGCGAAACTTCCGAGCAAGTTCCGACAGGTTTTGGAGATGGTCTTTTTTCAGGGGCTAACGCGACAAAGCGTCGCCGCGGCCCTGCGCACGACCGTATCGACCGTTTCCCGCCGCATCAGCCGGGCGCTGCAGAAGCTGCGCTACTACTTGCAGAACGAGCGTCTCAATTCGCAATCTGCGCGACTGGGCCGCGTCCTGCAGGGAGCGCGCGTTCTCTGATCGGAAACTTCCGCGCCGCTCGACCGCCTGAAACAGCGTATTATTAGACCGCGCGCCGAACGCGTAATTCGGCGCCGCGCGTTATATTTAGGACGCGCCGCACGCGGCGGCGTTGGAGCGACCCGTGAGTTTACCGGAACACGACGAATTGATCGACTATCTGCTTGGCCGTTTGAGCCCTGCGGACGCCGAAGCGCTCGAGGAGAAAATGCGCTCCGACGCAGAGCTCGCTCAAACGTGCGAAGAACTGCGCCGCGAACTCGACGCGGTCGACCGACGGCGCGCTCCGTTCCGCGGTCTTTTCTCCCGCTTTTCTAGAAGCAAACGCGTCTCTGAGTCTGAATCTGAGCCGTCCTCCGGCTCTTCTCCGGATTTGCCCGAGGAACCGGCCGCGTCGGAAGAAACCGGCTTTTCCGCGTCCGACGGGTCGGTCAAGTCTAAGCGTCCGCGCCGGCCGCGGCGATTTGAGTTCATACCGAAATTTGTGCAGGCGCCCGCGCGTCCCGCGAAACAGCCTCGCCTTGTCTATAAACGCGCCGTCGTTCTCTCTCCCGAAGAAACGGTTCGCTACCGTTTCCGCGCGAAGACGTCCTCCGCGCATACGGTAGGCGATTATACGTTTTCCCTCCCTTCGCTTGTATCTGGCTTAGCCGCGTCGGCCTTTGCGAAGCCGCCCCGTTCGGAAAGGAATTTTCGCGTTTCGGAAGAATTCGCGTCCGTCGACCCCGGCTGTCGCACGAATGGGCTCGATTCGTTCATGGGGACGGTTCAGGTAACGAAAACGTTCTCGGCGAACCGCAAACGCGTCGTTTCGATCGCTTCGCCTCTCACGTTTGAGCGCGCCGCGAATTGGAAACAGATTGGTCTGCTCGACCGTTCCGAGGCGCTGAATATATTCGGACGCGTTCCTTCGTCGCCGGGCTACCACGCGTCTTCCGCCGCTCTGGTCGATCGGAACGAACTGTCGAAATCGAACGTTTTCGGCGATTACCGCATTCTTCCGCTCGAATACTGCGCCGGCCGCGCGTCGTACCGCGCCGAAGAAAAGCCGATTGCCGCGAGCCTTGCGGAAGAAAAGCCGATTGCTGCGAGCCTTGCGGAAGAAAAGCCGATCGCTGCGAGCCTTGCGGAAGAAAAACCGATTGCTGCGAGCCTTGCGGAAGAAAAGCCGATCGCTGCGAGCCTTGCGGAAG
>CAMNJU010000142.1 GCA_946541595.1 uncultured Planctomycetales bacterium | reverse complement strand
GGACGGTCGCCTTGGGCGCGGGGACCGCGGGGACGGTCGCCTTGCGGGCCCATACGCGTCTGGAACGCTTCCATCATCTTGACGAACTTCGTGACTTCTTCGTAATCGATAGCGGAAATGGTGCCGGGCATATCGACGGCTTTATTCTTCATGCCGGGGAAGGGCCAGTCGAAATTGACAAAGAGGACTTTTCCGGCGTAGACGACCGCTTCGCACGGCTGGTCGAGCAGCCCTTCGCCGCCGTCGTTATCGTCGTTCATCCACATAACGACCGGGCGGACCTGTTGGCCCTTGTCGCGAGGCTTGAACATCCAGATCGCGTTGTTGACGGAGTCGTCAATGAAGACGCAGTCGAGGTTGGCGTCGTAGAAGATACCGTCGCAGCATTCGAGTTTCGTACCCGCGTTCGGACCGCGTTCGGGAACGCGCTGATTGAGCGCGTCAAAGACGTTTTCGACGTTTTCCTGCTTGTATTCGCCGGCGTCGTTGGGACGCAGACTATAGAGGAAACCGTTGCCGAAGTTGCCGAACCAGACGGTTCCGTTCTTATCGACGCAGATTCCGTCCGGGCCGGTGTTGTCGCCGCGGCCGAGCTTCTGAACTTTAACGTAAGCGACGCAGTGGGGTTCGTCTTTGCCGGCCTTGATTTTAATCGAAGGCTCGCCGTCTTTGCCCGCTTTCGTGATTTCGTCGGCCGTGAACATGAAGACGCCGCCGGAACCGATAACGCCGTTCGCTTCGTCGGGATCTTCGTCGAAGCACGAATCGGTATAGAACAGCTTGTCTTTGTACCAAGCCATGCCGTTGGCAAGTTTAATACCCTCGACGACTACCTGAACTTCGGTCGTCGGTTTGCCGTCTTTGAAGACGACGCGGAGAATGCGCGAGCAGTAGTCCTTGTTGTGGAAATACTGGTTGTCGCAGACGTAAAGGTTGCCGTCCGGTCCGAAATCGAGACCCATCGGCCCTGCTTGGCCCGTGCGTTCCAAGATCGGATATTCGAGAATGCGCGTCGCTTTTCCGTCTTTGTCGACTTCATAAAGATAGCCGCCTTGCGCGGAATCCGCCTTGACCATATTTTCGTCCATACGGCCGAAGTTCGGAACGTTGAGATAGAGCAAGCCCGTCTCGTCGCTGACGGTCATGCCGTCCGGCGTATAGCATTCGTCGCCGAGGTTCGCGAACAGCGTCGGTTTGAGGTTCGGGCGTTCAAAGCGCGGCCTGTCCTGAGCGAACGCGGTCGCAGTCAGCGCGAGCGCCAGCAGCGCGGTGAGAGTAAACGTTGATTTCATATTGAGTTATCCTTTCTACTGAAGGTGCGCGCCGCCCCGTCGTTCGAGACGGCGCCGTATCGCGGTCGGACCGCAATTTATTCCAAAGTAGGCGTGACTTTTTCGCCGTGACGCTGCGCCTGAAGCGTTTCGACTTCGTAGGCGCCGAAGAAGTCGCAGTTATTGTCCATCCACAGCGCGAGCGCGCGTTTTTCTTCCGGCGAGAGCTTGACGTCGTAATGCCCGTTTTGCAGCAGTTTCCAGAGCGGAGAACGGTTGGCGCCAAACTGACCGGGCATAGTCTTGGCGTTCGTAAAGGAGTTCCACGCGCCGCCGTGCGTCGGCTGGTCCGTAATGGGCGGGCCCGGCATGGCGTTTCCGTTTCCGTTCACGTAGACGTAAGGGCGCAGGTTCATGTACGACGTGAGGAAGTACTGATTTTCCGGCCCGCGTCCGAGCTCGAACGTCTTGCCTTCTTTCGCTTTATCCGCGTGGCATTCGACGCAGTGTTTGTCGAGAACCGTTTGAACGAGCGTCGGATAATTGAACGGGTTTGAGCCTTCGACGTCCGGTTTAATGACCGAAGGCGCGCGCGTAAACGCGGTCGGCGTAACGGAATCGGCGTTCTGATTCGTATTGAAGCGCCCTTCGTGACAGCCCAAGCACGTGAGCGTTTCGCCGGGGTGCACGTACGTCGCGCTGCGCATTGTTTGCACGGCGACGCCGTTTTCGTCGAGCGCCTGCATATAGAACGGCACGTTGACGGGCGCCTCGAATCGCGCGCTTCCGTCCTCTTCGACGGGAACCGTCCCGAGAACTTTCCGCGCGCCGTTTTCGCCCGCGTACCCGATCCAAGGAACGTTCGCGTTAACCGTCGTCTTCGGAAGTACTTGAACGATACGCAGTTCCTTAATCTTGGTTCCCTTGGGGAACGGGCGCGTCGTCGTATAGACGTCGACGACGCCGACGGTCGCCGTTTTCGGCAGTTCGGCGGGGACGTTCTTCGTCGCTTTTTCCTGTTCGGTAAGACCGACGAACGTCTGGTTCGGGATAATCGGCGGCGTCGCGGTCGCCATAAGCGGGATCGGATGCTGGCAGGAGATTTTGTCGTCGCGGTAAAGCAGAACTTTATTCCCGAACGAATCGAGGAGATAGATTCCGTAGTCGTTCGATTCGCCCTTGTTGGACGCGCTAAACGCGTCGTATACCACGAGATAGAAGTCTTCGTCGAGCGGGAACGGCTGGCCGTACCGATGCGGCGGTCCGTGCGTGCCGATTTCCGCTTCCGGGAAGAGCTGGTCCGGAGTTACGCGTTGGATCGGCGCCATGGGATCGTCTCCGACGTCGTCGTCCTGAACCATCGGATCAAGCAGAATAATCGAGCCGAAGTTCTGAGTGTGGTGTCCGCTTGCCGTGCCGACAAAGAGGTTCGAATCGGGAACCTGTTTGAGAGACGTTTCGAAGTGCGGGCGGCTCCCCTGATCTTCGGAGTAGTTGCCTTGGATCGCGCGCGAGTCGCGGCCGTCCGGGAAGGTAATCCATGGATGGTGCGCCTGATTGAAGCCGCGATCGACGTAGTCCCAGCGCGTATAGACGATCATGCCGTTTCTGTCGACGGTCGGCGCCCATTCGTTCGTTTCGTGAACGCTCAGCGGAACAATATCGCTTCCGTCGGCGTTCATCGAATGGAGCGTATAGCTCGGGCAGGGCCGCGCGTGGCAGCGTCCGTAACCTCCGCGGCGTTCGGAGATAAACGCGACGCGTCCGTTCGGGAGCGGACACGGGTCGATATCGTCCCAAGGGCCGTCGGTGATCTGCGTGAGCTGCGTTCCGTCGACGTTGACGCGGAAGATGTGATACGAATTTTCAGTCGTCCATTCGTAAACGTGGCGCGGCGTCTTGGTATCGGCGGCGGCGAAATAGATCTGCTTGCCGTCGAACGTAAGTTTCGGCGCGAGGAAGCCCCAAGTCGAATCGAGCTTGACGCCTTTGAGACGGCCGTTCTGTACGACGGAATCTTTAAGGACGTCGACGATCTCCGGATTATCCGAGAACGCGTTCTTCATAATGAAGAGCCCGCCGCCCGGCCGCGCGTGGAATCCGAAGAACTGGTCGACCATATGGTTCCCTTGACGTTCCGGTTCGGGGCAGTAATGCCGCTTAATAAAGAGGATATCGTTAAAGGAGTCCAGAAGCGGATTTTTGAGCGCGATCGATCGACGAAGTTTATACGCTTCGGCAAAGAGTTTGATCCGGCTGGCAATCGTTTCTTTGGAATCCTTTTGTTCCGGATTCCATTCGCTGTTGGAAGCCTCGTAGCGCTTGAGGAAATCCTGCCACGCAGCCGCGTCGCTGTCGAGCGCGTCGTCGTCGCGCGCGTCCTGAAGCGTTTCGAGCAAAGCGGTTACGCGGCGCACAACGACGTCGAGCGGATCTTTGTCGGTCGGCATGAGCGTCGCTTCCGGGTTGCGCGCCGTGGACGCGACGCGTTCAGACATGCCTTCTTTGAGCTGCAGGCGCAGCGCGCTGTATTCCTTCGATATTTCGTAGCTCTCTTCGTCGTCTCCAAGCGCGAGAATCGCTTCTCCGGAGTCGTCTATAAAGAGCGGACGGACGATCTGAATTTTATTGGCCGTCTTAGCGGCTTCTGCGTCGAGTTCAAACCGCGCGTCTCCAACGACGGTATGGTCGTGCCCGTAGCCTTCGGGCCCGGCGTCGAGAATGAGAACGAAGACACGTTTGCCTGTGAGCGAAAAGTCGCATGAGATCGCGGGCTCGGCGCCCGAGAAGTATTCGCTCGTCCACAGCGGTTCTCCATCGGCGTAGGCGCGGATGCGAGCGTGCCCTTTGCCGCCGGTTTCGTCGGCGATTCCGAACTGCGCGCGGAACCTAATCGCGCCGGATTCGGGCAAGGTCGTAACGAGCGAACCGGGGGAATGCCAACCGATTCCCCTTCCGAATCGCGTTCCGTTGACCGTGAGGTCATGACCGTCGGTCGTTCTTCCCTTTCGAGTTTCGCCGAATCCGACGACGGCCATGGACAGATCAAGGTCGTCAAGCCAAACGACGCGCTCAAACTTCGCCGTTTGATCGGACGCGCCGCCGGACGCAGCCGCGGGCTCTTGCGCGACCGCGGCCGCGGCAAAAACGACCAGCGCGGCGATCGGAGCAAGCGTTTGCAGGATATTCGAAAAACGCATTAAATTTCCCCCGTAAAGGTTAGGTTTACTTGGCGCCGCGTTTTCTCGGACTTCTCTTTCGGCGCCTCTGCGCTGATTTTATCATAGAGGAAATTGCGCGTCAATAATTTACAAATTTTGATTATTTATGCGTTTCATATTTATTCCCCCTCCTTTTGAAGTCGGCCGTCGTGCTCTTGTTAACACGCGCGTATTTTATTTCCGCTAACGTTGAAATCGCGGAAATTTAACGCGGACGAACCAATTTTATTTGACGCGCGAACGCCGTTGTGATACAATCGCGCAGGATTCGCGGGCCGAGTTGCGCCCGACAGATTTAAACGCCGTGTGAGTCTTGAACAGGAAAAGAACAAATGTCGGAACCGTCGTTAGACCGTCCGTCACGTTTACGCGTCGCCGTTGTTGGCGCGGGGACGTCCGGTCTTGCCGCCGCTTGGCGCCTGCGCGTGCGCGCGCCCGAGATTGATCTTACGGTCTTTGAAAAGAGCGCGCGCGTCGGCGGAGTTATCGGCACGCGGAAAGTCGACGGTTTTCTATGCGAGCTGAGCGTCGACAATTTTATTACGACCGTCCCATACGGTCTTGATCTGTGCCGCGAACTTGGGTTTCAGGACGAGCTGCAGTCGACCAACAGCCGCTATCGGCGCACCTTTGTCGTACGCAATCGCCGACTCTTTCCCCTCCCGGACGGCTTTATGACGATGGCGCCCACAAAGCTCTGGCCGATGCTCGTTACGCCGCTGCTGACGCCGTGGGGCAAGCTTCGCTGCGGACTTGAATTGCTGCTTCCACGCCGCAAAAGCGAAGAGGAAGAGTCGCTCGCCGCGTTTGCAACGCGCCGATTGGGGCGCGAAGCGTTCGACCGTATTATTGAGCCGCTCGTAGGGGGAATTTACGGAGGGGACGCCGCGAAGCTGAGTTTGCAGGCGACGCTGCCGAGATTTGCCGAAATGGAAGCGAAGGATCGGTCCCTCATTTGGTCGATGACAAAGTCGATGAAGAAGGCGCGCAAAACGAAGCGCGAAGAAGAGAGCGGCGCGCGCTATTCTTTCTTCATAACGCTCAAGTGCGGTCTGCAGGAACTTCCGGAACGGCTCGCCGACCGAATCGGTCGCGAGAGAATCGCGTTGAACCGGCCGGTCGTTCGCGCGGAAAGGCTGTCGGGAGGGGGCTGGAACGTCGTCGACGCGCAAGGGCGCGCCGAACGTTTTGACGCGGTCGTTTTCGCGTCCGATTCCGGTTCGGCCGCTTCGGCGCTCAAGGAATCGTGTCCTCGCGTATCCGAACTCTACGGCCAGACGGACCATACGGGCGTGGCGATCGTTCATCTCGCGTATCGCAACGAGCAAGTAAAGCGGCCGATGGAAGGAATGGGCTTCGTCGTTCCGACGTCGGAAAAGAACGGCGTTATTGCGGGCAGTTTCAGTAATTACAAGTATCCCTCGCGCGCGCCCGAGGGCACGACGCTTCTGCGCATATTCGTCGGGGGCGCCCGAGCGCCCGAAACGGTCGAGAAGCCCGAGGACGAGCTTATACGGCTCGTCCATACGGAGACGGCCGCGCTTCTGGATATTGAAGGCGCTCCCATTTTTACCGACGTCGCGCGTTTTCCCAACTCCATGCCGCAGTACTATCTCGGCCGGCTCGCGTGGCGTAAGGAGCTGCAGACTGCGGTCGACGCCGTTCCGACGCTCGCGCTCGCGGGCAACACGCTCGACGGCGTCGGACTGCCCGCGTGCATTAAGAGCGGATACGACGCCGCAGATTCCGTTCTTAATTCGATTAACGTCAATAACAAATAACGGTTGAGCCGATCGCTCGATCCGTCGTTTTTCATTTTTAAAGAAGGATGCGTTCCATGAAAATCAAACCGCGTTGTTTATCCGCCGGTATTCTTTTCGCCGACGTGGGGTGCGCCCCGATCGATCACGCGCCCGTTCCGGGCGAACTCGTCCAAACGGATCGGGTCGAGCTCACGCTTGGCGGGTGCGCCTCGAACGTCTCGATTAATCTAGCGCGCTTGGAAGTTCCGACCGGGCTTTGCGGCTGCGTCGGCGACGACGCGTTTAGCGAGCATATTTTGAAATCGCTTGCGAATCCGCTCGTCGACGTTTCCGGCGTGCGCCAGATTCCGAATTCAGGGCCCGGCTGCTCGCTCATCGTCAACGTACAGGGCGAAGACCGAAGATTCGTCAGTACGACGGGCGCGAACGCGCAGTTTGCCATCGGCGATATTCCGCAGGAGTGGACGGACGAAGCGGAAGTCCTTTACGTCGGCGGATATCTCATGATGGAAAAACTGGAGACGCAGGAGACGGTCGACTATTTCAAGGCGTTTCAGGCGCGCGGCGGAAAGACGATTCTCGACGTCGTGCTCTACGGAACAAGGCCGTACTGGCCCGTCTTGGAGCCCCTTATGCCGTACTGCGATTACTTTATGCCCAACGACGACGAAGGACGCGTCATTTCCGGCAAAGAGGATCCCGTCGATCAGGCGAAGTTCTTTGTCGACGCCGGCGCCAAAGCGTGCGTTATTACGTGCGGTTCCAACGGTTCGATCTACTATTCCGCCAACGAGAAATTCCGCGCCGATATCTTTAAAACGGAATTCGTCGGCGGGACCGGTTCCGGCGACGCCTTTGACGCCGGATTCATCGCCGCGCTCCTAGACGGCTGCGATCCTTACGAGACGATGAAACGCGCGAGCGCTCAGGGGATGAGCTGCGTTCGCGACGGGTCCGCGACCAAGAGCGTCTTTACGAAAAAAGAGGCGGAAGAGTTCCTCAAAGGACGCGACCTTAAATGCGAATCGCTCTGAGCGTTTAGCGAGGGGCGTTCCTGAACGCTTTGCAGAATAAGGCTCGCCGACGGTTTCTTTGAACGCCGCCGGCGAGCCTTTTCTTTTTGCTGTTTAACCCATTTTTCCCAGCGGCGGGCGTCTGTCCTCTATTAAGAGGTAAAACACGCCCTATGGCGGGATCTTTTCAAAAGAAAAAAACGCAATTCTTAAAAAACAATTGATATTTGCGTTTATTACGGTTAGAATTTTCAGTAGCGGACGGGGCGTCTTTTGACGGCCGCTTTCCTTGGGAAGTCTCCTCCGCGAAATTGCCGCAAAATACTGTTTTCCGGATCGCCGTTGAGGCCGCGACGCCGCGTTTAGGGCGGACGGCGCTCGCCGCGATTGGAACAGACCCTGTATTTTAGGAGCGTATCATGTTTTTGATCCAGAATTATTGGACGGCGATCGCGTTCTGCATCGTCACCATGGTGTGTTGGGGGTCTTGGGCCAACACGCAGAAACTCGTCGATAAGAAATGGCGTTACGAACTGTTCTATTGGGACTACGTCTTTGGACTCGTACTCACCGCGCTCATTTTCGCGCTGACTTGGGGCTCGAACGGAACTTCTGTCGGACGTTCGTATATCGACGATCTTACCTATGCCTCGCCGACCTCCCTTGGCTGGGCGCTTGCGGGGGGCGTCGTCTTTAATATCGCGAATATTCTGCTCGTTTCCGCGATCGATATCGCCGGTATGGCGGTCGCGTTCCCCGTCGGGATTGGGCTCGCGCTCGTTCTGGGCGTTGTCTGGAACTTTTTAGCGAACCCGGCGTCGTCGGGCAATCCCGTTTTTCTCTTTGTCGGGGTTGCGCTTGTCGCCGCCGCTATTATTATCAGCGCGCTCTCGTATAAGAAGCGGGACGCCGCCAACGCCGATCCAGAGGCGCCGAAAAAACCGATTGGAAAAGGACTTGCGCTCTCCGTTCTGTGCGGTCTGCTCATGTCCCTGTTCTATTTCTTTGTGGCGAAATCGCTTGCGCGCGTCCAGCTGGGAGACGGTTCGTTAGTCGATCTTACGATCGCCAATCTTCAGAACGGTTCCCTCGAAATGGGCAAACTCACGCCGTACACCGCGAATCTCGTTTTCGCGTTCGGTATTCTCCTGAGCAACTGCGTTATTATGCCGATCCTTATGGCGAAACCGCTTGTCGGCGATCCGGTTGAAAAAGGCTCCTACTGGACGGGCTCGTTCCGGAACCACTTCTGGGGCTGGGTTGGCGGCGCGATCTGGGCGGTCGGTATGACGTTCAACGTGCTTGCGTCCGGAATTGCTTCTCCCGCCGTCGCTTACGGACTTGGTCAGGGCGCGACGCTTATGTCCGCGATTTGGGGCGTTTTCATCTGGCGCGAATTTCGCAATTCCCCCAAGGGCGTCGGCAAGATGCTTGCCGGAATGTTCCTGTGCTTTATCGTCGGTCTTGCGCTCATTGTCGTAACGAAGCTTGATTCCGGCGCGCCCGCCGCGGCTGCGGAACCGGCGCCCGCAGTTGAAGCGCCCGCCGAATCGGAAACTGTTCCGGAAGCTTCCGAAACCGGATCGGTAGTCGATCAGCTTACCGAAGATGCGCAGAACGCCGCGCAAGCCGTTAAGGATTCAGCCGAACAGGCGGTTGATTCCGCAAAAGAGGCGACTGACGACGCTATAGACGCTGCGAAAGAGGCTGCCGAATCCGCAAAAGACGCCGCGAGCGAAGCAATTGACGCGGCGAAAGAGAAAACCGGCGAGGCGGTCGACGCGGTGAAGGAAGCGGCTGGCGACGCGGTCGACGCTGCGAAAGAGGCTGCCGAGTCCGCGAAAGAAGCCGCGAGCGACGCAATTGACGCGGCGAAAGAGAAGACCGGCGAAGCTGTCGACGCGGCGAAAGAAAAGGCCGGCGACGCGATTGACGCCGCTAAAGAGGCCGCCGAGTCCGCGAAAGACGCCGCGAGCGACGCGGTTGACGCGGCGAAAGA
>CAMNJU010000141.1 GCA_946541595.1 uncultured Planctomycetales bacterium | reverse complement strand
GAACCCGCCGCCGAGCAGCCGGCCGAAGAGCCTGCCGCGGAAGCTCCGGCTGAAGAACCCGCCGCAGTTGAAGATCCCGATTTCTTCTCCCTCGACGTAGTTGAAGGCATGATTCGCCGCCGTATCGCCGCCGAACGCATCGAGGCGAAAATGGCTGAATTGAACAAGAGCCTGCAAGCGCAGTATCGCGCGCAGACCGTTGAAAACGCCGCCAACGTGGCGAACGTCGACATGCGGGCGTTTGCCGAAGAAAATAAATTCCAGTATCATATGACGAGCTCGGCCGACGCTTCCGGCGCCGCCGCTCCGATCCTCGTCGCGCAAGAGATGGCGGCCGCCGCCGATCTGCTGCCCGCCGACGAACTGGATAAGATCTACAGTTCCGCGCCGCTCCCGTACGCGCCTCAGCGCGTCGGAAGTTACGACGCGTCCAACGTCGTTCAGACCTGGAACATTCCTAATTCCTTCTACGTTTATCGCGTTCTGGAATCGAAACAGCAGACCAGACTCGACTACGAAGACCAAGAGACTGGCGCCGTTAACGAAGAAACGAAAGCGAAAGTCGTCGAGGCGTGGAAGCTGCAGCAGGCGGCGAAGTTCGCTAAGGAAGCCGCCGATGCGTTCGCTGAAAAAGCGAAGGCCGACGGCGCCGATTTCGACGCGCTCGCCGCCGAAGCCGGCGCTGAAGTCGTCGAAACGGAAAAATTCTCTTGGTTCCGTTCCGCGTTCGGTCAGTACGGCGAATACGCGCAGCCCGCGGAAGTTCGCGAAGTCGGCGTCGAAGTTGGCAAAGCGGCCCGCGACAATAAAGGCGTCGTTGGAGCCGATTGGGACTTCTACGAAACCGTCTTCGGTCTCGAACAGGGGCAAATCGGCGTCTGCATGAACGGAAGCGAAGATCGCGCGTTTGCCGTCTGCGTTACGGAAATCGATCCGGAAGATAAGATTCGCGAAGAATTCAAATCTATCGGCGCCGATCAGGCGACAGCGTACGTGCAAATGTGGTTCAACCGCCGCGCAGGCGATCTCTATCACGAAGCTTTCATTAAGCAGCTGCATGAGCGCGCCGGATTCGAATGGCTTTGGATTCCGCGTATCGAAGCCGAACGCTGACATTAAGCCGTAATTACGTTACGGCCCGCTGAAAAAAGAGGCGTTGGGATCGACATGATTTCAACGTCTCTTTTTTGTTTTCAACTCTTGTCTCCTATTTACTTGCGTCCCGGATCATGGAATCACGACCGCGGCTGACTCGCCGTCAGCTCGTCCGCATATATCGCGAAGCGCTCGCCGCGCGGCATAATCCGCGCTTTCAGGGAAAATCCCGACAGGCGGTCGCGCTTTTTGCCGTTGCGAACAGTATGAACTGGTTTGTTCGCGCAATCAGGCATTTTCTACTGGTATGCCGACATAAATTCTGGGTCTTCGTCTATTGCGCCTATTCCGGACACGTCTGGCGCGGTCTGGCGCACGACTGGTCGAAATACTCTCCGTCAGAATTTTTCGAGTCGGTTCGGTACTTCAACGGCCGCCGATCGCCCGTCGGACTCTGCCGGGAACTCAACGGATACTCGTACGCATGGCTGCGCCACAAAGGCCGCAACCGACATCATTTTGAATTTTGGACCGATCTTGTCGACGGCAACACAGATTCTTCCTGCCGCAACGGTCAGTGGTTCTCCATTCCAATGCCGTTCACATACGCGCTCGAATCGGTCTGCGACACGATCGCGGCTTCACGCGCGTACAACGGTGCAAATTTCAGTTACGACGTTCTCTACCGATGGTGGCTCCGCCGTTCTCAGTTCGCTCTTAATATGCACCCGAAGACGCGCCGATTCGTCGACGCCATGTATCGCCAGATGCACAACGACGGAAACTGCTCGGCGCTCAGAAGGGCGAAGGAAATCTTTGATCGCGAAACTAAAGATACTTAGAAAAAAATGAAAAAACGGCTCCCTTGTTGAAAACTGCCGCAACGCCCGTTATAATCGATTGTAAGTTTGCGTTCCAGTTCTGTTGCGGGCTCAAACTCCGCAACAATATCCGCCGTATTATAGGAAAGGGAGCCATGACGCGCATCAGCCTTACGTTTCGACTTATACTGGCGTCGTTTACGCTGGCGTCGGTATTCTGCCTGTCCGTCTCGCCCTGTTCAAGCCAAGACGCGCCCAAAATCGACGCGACATACTTAGGCAGCTGGCAATTTGACGACTCCGATCAGAACGCGGCGCTGAAAAACGCCGCGCGTCCGGAATTCTCCCCCTCGGCGTCCAAGCCCGTTGAACTCGTCGAGGGCGTCTTTGGCTCGGCGGCCGATCTTTCGGGCGTTTACCAAATTGCGTTGCCGACCGAATTCGTCCCCAAAGATCTTGAGCAGATTTCTTTTTCCGCGTGGGTCCGACCCCGCAATCTTAGCGGATATCGAGAAATTATGCGAAAAGAAGATCAGGATCGGCGATTCCTTTTCTCTTTCCAGAACGACGGAACGATTCTGTCGCTCGGTCTGAACGTGGGCGGTTACGCCGAATGCGACGCTCCTATCTCGACTCTTGACTTCCTCGACGGAACCTGGCGCTTTGTCGCAGCAACGTTCGACGGAACTTGCTATCGCGTCTACGTAGACGGAAAAGAAGTCCAAACGCTTGAGCGGAGCGGCAAGCCGGACGTCGGAACTCAGGCGCCCGTTATGATCGGTTCCAGCGGCGGAACGGGCGAGTTTTTCGAAGGTTCCGTCGACGACCTTCGCGTTGCCTCGCGCGCGTTTACGACCGAAGAAATCGCGGCGCTGTACGAAGCGGGCCGTGCGGAACTCGATAAAAAAGAAGAACTTGCAACTGAATTTGTTAAGTCGTTTTACGATAAAAAGGATTCGTTCGTCGACGCGCTGTGCGCCGCGCGGCAGAAGATCGCCGGCGATCCTGCGATTCGCGAGCAATTCAACGCGACGGCTAAAGGCGTGCTGTCGCATCTCTTGCGCGACGATTATCCCGACGACTCAGCGTTCTTTACCGAACGGTTCCAAATGAGCGTCGGCGAATATATTACCGCGGCGAACGCCAGCCGCGCGCGGGAAGAAGCGACGCGCGCGCGCGACCTCTATACAGAATATCTCCCGCTTGTCAAAGAACAATGGGAACATCTGTCGCCGGAAGAAACAGCGCGTTGGAAGCACGTGCAGGAAGTCGCGAAACA
Organism: uncultured Planctomycetales bacterium; assembly: GCA_946541595.1. Classification (GTDB taxonomy): domain Bacteria; phylum Planctomycetota; class Planctomycetia; order Pirellulales; family Thermoguttaceae; genus RUG369. The sequence continues at coordinate 6,170 of CAMNJU010000141.1, read as the reverse complement.
ACTTGACGCGGCGATTATCGAACCGGACAAGGTCAGCGAAGAAGACTGGCTCCGCTTTGCGTTTGAGACGTTAAAGGAAGTCCAAGACCGCCCACGCTTGCGCGAAGCGGTCGCGCCTTACTCGCGTCCGGAAACGCCGCCGGTCGTCGATCTCACTTTGGAAGAAGAACGCGTCCAACTTGAAAAAGAATGGCTCTTCCAGTGCGACGGAGCGCCGACCCTTGAACGCGTGCGATTCGAACTCGGACGCGTCGAAACGCTCATAGAAGAGTACGAGGAAGGCGCCGAATTCGACGCCGAAAAAGAGGAACTGGCGAAACTTCGCGCAGAAGTCGACGCCTACGCCGCGGAACCCGCGCACAGCGCCATGCCCGACCTCGCGCGCGTGTGCGACCTGTACTTCAAAGCGCGAACTCTTAAACGAGCCGTCTTTATGCGCAATCCCGCGCTCGACTTCGATTCAATTCTCTACGTCGACTCGCCCTATCCGCAAGGGAGCGAATGGGCGCACGAAACGCGGCATCGGCTCGGCTATATGGCCGCGCCCGGCGGACGGCTCATGACGCGTAAAGGGCTCCGTCCGAGCGGCAAGCAGACGGAACTCGCGCCCGCGGAACCGCTCAGCGGATCTTTCTGGCGTCCCGACCTTTCCTACGACGCCAAGAAGGTTCTTTTCTCGTTCAAGCCGCATAACGAAAAATCGTTCCATATCTATGAGATCGGAATCGACGGAACCGGTTTGCGCCAACTCACGGGCGGCAGATTCGACGACGTCGACCCCATTTATCTGCCCGACGGCCAGCATTTTGTCTTTTCGACGACGCGCGGCTACACGTACGTACGGTGCATGCCGCCGACCAACGCGTTTGTCCTCGCGCGCATGAAGCTCGATTCGTCGGATCTTTACATTATCTCGCGCAACAACGAGCCCGACTATCTCCCCTCTGTTCTCTCGGACGGCCGCATTCTTTTCAGCCGCTGGGAATACACGGACAAGCCGCTCTGGCGCTGCGTCAGTCTCTGGACCATGAACCCGGACGGAACGCAGACTCAAGTCCTTTGGGGCAATCAAACGGTCTGGCCCGACCTCCCGAAAGACGCGCGGCAAATTCCAAACAGTTCGCGCGTTATGTTCACCGGAAGCGCGCACCATAACTGGTTTTCCGGATCGGTCGGTATCGTCGATCCGACAAAGGGACTCAACTTTCCCGACGGACTGACAAAAGTAACCGCCGACGTCGTATGGCCGGAATGCGGCAACGGCCCCGTCGATCCGATCGAGTCGTCCGAATACCGCCCCGCGGGCAAATACGCGGCCTACGATTCGCCCTATCCGCTGACGGAACGCGATTTTCTCGTCTCGGCGCAGCGCGGCGGGAAGTATGTTCTTTTGCTCATGAACGTCGACGGCGACCGCGAGCTCGTTTGCGAAGGCGTCCATAACGTGTTCTACGCGCAGCCGATTCGCGAGCGGCCGGTCCCGCCCACGATCGTCGACCGCGTTAAATGGCCTACTTGGGAAGAACGCGCCAACCCGGCGCCCGGCGTTATCTACAGTAACGACGTCTACGACGGAGCCCCGGAAGAATTGCGCGGCAAGGCGAAATACCTGCGCATTCTGAACATCGAGCCCAAAACCTATACGCTTTGGAACGACCGGCCGTATATCTCGACGGGTCCAGCCGTCTCCATGGTGCAGTCGGAAGGCGTCAAACGCATCCTCGGAACCGTGCCCATTGAAAAGGACGGCAGCGTGTCGTTCTACGCTCCGTCTGGGGTCGCGCTCCACTTCCAGCTGCTCGACGAGAATCACAAGTGCCTGCAGACTATGCGCTCGTTTACCGGCGTCATGCCCGGCGAGCGCCGCGGCTGTACCGGCTGCCACGAATCGCAAGTGGCGACGCCCGGGCCTCAAACGCGTTCGATCGCCGCGCTGCGCGAACCGTCGACGATTCAACCTCCGCCGTGGGACGATATTTCCGTAAGCTACGAACGTTACGTTCAGCCGACGCTCGACAAACATTGCGGCAAATGCCACGAAGGAGACGGAGAAGCGCGCGAAATCTTCGACACGACGCTCCGACCGGGCTTTATCCACTTCAAAGAGCCGTATATTACGCTCATCGGCAATCCCAGTTGGGCCGCGCCGCCGAAAAACTACCGTTCCGGCAGCCGTACCGCCTGGGCGGGACCGACCGAAAACGAACTCCCCGAGGCGCCGCCGGGATTCGGTATCGCCGACACAATCCAAGTTGAAGCGTATACCACGACCGACCCGGCAGGGTACGCCACGCCCAAACCGATGGAGAAGCTTTCGTACGCAAGTCGGCTTATTAATAAATATTGCGTTAAAGAGCACTACGGAGTAGAACTTGACCCCGTCGAAATGCTGCGTATGATCGTATGGGTCGACGCGATGTGCCCGTACATGGGCACAGACGACGTCCGGAATCTCCCGGATCCGGTCTTCCAAGGGAGCGAGTGGCTCTCGGTTAAGCCGCGCCTGAAGACGGCGCCGGTCGTTCGGCGGCCCGGTCCGTTCGATCCGTTCGGAATAAAAGACGACGCGTACGACGAACCCGACGACGAATGTATCTACGCAAATCCGGCGATTCAGGCGTTGACGGACGCGAAAACCGACAAACGGTAATTCTCTCTAAATTCAAAGGAAAGAAGACGTAAATTGGAAGAAGTTACACGGTGGTATAAAGACGGTCTCCGATTCGGATGCCGGCAGTGCGGAGGATGCTGCGGAGGCGCGCCGGGATTCGTGTGGGTAACCAACGAGGAAATCGGCGCGATGGCCAAAGAATTGGGAATGTCGACCGCGACGTTTACCGACGCGTTTGTGCGTCTCGTTAGAGGCCGTAAAAAGAGCCTCAAAGAACACGCAAACGGAGACTGCGTCCTACTCAATCCGACGACGAAAAGATGCATGGTCTATCAGTCGCGGCCGACGCAATGCCGCACGTGGCCCTTCTGGGAATCTAATTTGGACCGCCCGTCCTCATGGAAGCGCGCCGCGAAGGGATGCAAGGGGTGCGATAATCCCGAAGGTAAACTTTATACCCTCGAAGAGATTGAAGAAGAACGCGCCAAAACGTTTTGAAAGCCTTGACTTTCTGAAAACTCGACGTATCATTCCATTCTGCGACGTTCTGCCGAGCGCGGCGGAGCGTCGTTTTTTTCAACGTGCCACGTCTGGTTTCGCCCACGCGTTCTCCAAACGTTTTCCCCCGCGAAACGTACCGTTTCCTCACTGCGCCGCGCCTAAGAACACACTGAAATGTTTTCAGATAACCTCCGGAATTTTCTCATCAGACCCAGCGAAACGACTCCGATTAGCAAACTGTTTTTCAGTTGGCTTTTAAAATATGTCCTCGTTGCGCTCATTCTATCCTTTATCGCGTCCTTCTTCATGGAATCGCTTGCGGTGAGGAAAGAATTTCATCAACTCGCGGACGCCAAAATCGACGAAGGCGTCAATCAATGGCTCGCCGCTCAGCGAACCAAAAACAAATTGATTGAGGCGCATACGGAATACCTCAAATCAACGGAAAACGCAATCGCTGAAATTATTCGTTTAAATCCGGATATATTAAAGGCGGACTACGAAAAGAGCGACGCTCTGGAAGAGGGACTTGGCGCGCTCGCTAAACAGCTCCAAGTCGCCGAGATAAACGTATCGGACGGAAACGGATACATCGTCGCCGCATACCCGTCGAACTCGCTGGGCGTCTCTTTCAAAGAGGGGAACAAGCATCTCATGGAATTCATGCGGCTGTTGGATCCTAACGACGCCCCTCCTATCATTATTCAGCCTGTCCGAGAAAGCTTCAGCGAGCCGGGGGCATATCTGCTCTACGCCGGTATAAAGCGAACCGACGCGCCCGGATTCATCCAAATCGGCGTGCCGGGCGAGTGGATCCGAAGATACATGGGCTTGAGTTCTGTTACCAATTTCGTTACTACGAACATGGGGAACGGGCTCTTCGGCATCTTTAAGAACGGCAGACTCATTACGGAACTCAACGGGTTGGAAAAACTGCGGCTTGAGAATCTCGACTTAGAGGATACGGAAGCAACGGAGAAAATTGAGACCGTCTTTTTAAACGGACGTCTCTGCCTAGTTCACGCAGAATCGAAAAGACTGTTTCAGAACGCCTCTTACGAAATAGCAAACGACGAAGATCTACTCGTTGACGATCTGCTCGTTGACGAGTCCGACGATGAAACGCGCGAAGAAAAAGAAGAACAAGAAGAGGTGGAACAAGACGCAGGGGAAAGTGAAGACGACAGTCAGTTTATCTTCATTGCCGCAATGCCCGAAACTGATCTCTTTAAGTCAAGAAGGCTCATGTTTGCGTGCCTCATCGTCGTGAATTTTTTCCTCCTTCTCATAATTTTTCTGCTGTTATCCTACTTTATTAAGCGGTTTATCGTTTCAAGCGTCTATAAAATTAACCGTTCACTGAAGAAAATTACCAACGGCGATCTTGAAGAAAAGGTTAACGTCAAGACGTCGAAAGAATTCACCGATCTGTCCGACGGCGTCAACACGACGGTCGGGGCGCTCAAGTCGGCAATGGACGAAGTGAAACGCCACGTAGAGGAGGAGCTTCGGCTCGCCCAAAAGATTCAGGAAGCGGCGCTGCCAGACTTGACGAGCCGCTATTCGCGCGAAAAGTGTTTCGACGTTTACGCGGTCAATCGCCCAATGCATCTGGTCGGCGGCGATATGTACGACTTCTTTTACCTTGACGAAAAACGGCTCGTTTTTTACGTCGCCGACGTGTCGGGCCACGGAGTCGCCGCGTCGCTCTTTATGATGAAGACGATGGCGCTCGTTAAAAATCTTGCCCTTTCCGGGATCAGTCTGGCGGACGTTGTTACCGCGACAAACCGTTTCCTTTCAGAAAACAACACAACTATGTTTGTCACGGGCTTTTTCTGCGAACTTGATATCTCAACAGGGCAAATGACGTACGTGAACGCGGGGCACAATCCTCCGTTCATACGCCGCAACGAAGGTTCGTTCATGCCGATCAAGCCGCATATCAATCTCATTCTCGGCGTCACGGCCAACGTAACGTATGAAAGCGCGACGATGCAGCTTGATCCCGGCGACGAATTCATGCTCTATACCGACGGAATCACCGAGGCCACTGCGGAAAATATCGGCTGTTTTGAGGCGTCGCGCGCCTTGGAAACGCTAAACTCAGTTCCGCAATGCAAATCCGCAAAAGAGACGACGCAGGAGCTTCTCAACGCGGTCGACCGTTTCACCGGAAACGCCGAGCCTTCCGACGACGAAACCGTATTATTCTTTAAAATGAAGAAATACGGAAAGTTGCGTGAATTCACAGAATGTCGGCCGTCCTGCTGACAACAGAGTCTCCGTTGTATAGAAAGCCGCCGACTAAAGCCGCGGCCGAAGGGCGCCGCAGGCGGCGCGAACGTAAAAAAGGGGAATCGGCTGCGCTCGGCCGATTCCCCTCAAACGTTATCTTTCGCGGAGGAAAAAGATTGTCGTTAGATTAATCGCGGCGCGATTTCCTTTCAGCGATCTCTTCCCACTTGTCCCGCTTTTTGGGAAGTTTCTTCATACGGATATTGACCCACTGGCAAATCGTGTTCGTAACGCCAAACGATTCAAACACAAGCAGATCGTTGCCCTGCTTTTCCGTCTGAATCGCGACGAGCGGGCAGGAGCGGTCTTCCATAGGCGTGTTTTCGTCGGCGACTTTGCCGCCCATCTTCTGCTGAATGGTCTTCGCGTCCTCAAACTTCTCTTCGTTCATTTTGCCGACGAAAACAAGATAGCCCATCGTCGCGCCTTTAATACGTTTATGAACGCCTTCAAGCGGGCTGAGCGCGTTGTACTTCCCGGCGTCGTCGGACGCGTCGGGCGAAAGAAGCGCTATTCCAACTACGTTCTGCTTGACTTCGTCTTTCGCGTTCCAGTCGTTCCTGGCCCAAGCGGCGGCAAGCGCGGCGCCGAATCCGGAGCCGACGAGAACCGTCTTTCTCATATTGCAATACTTATTGTTATGCAAGTATTTCAAAAACATTCCGAACCAAACTTGATAATCCTGATAAATCAGTTTCTCGACGTTCGGCATGGCGTTCTGACCGCCCTGCGGAAAACCGCCTTGAGGGAAGCCGCCCTG
>CAMNJU010000140.1 GCA_946541595.1 uncultured Planctomycetales bacterium | reverse complement strand
GTTTTGCAGTTCGTTCGCGGAGAAGCGGGCGATCGCATGCGCGAGCTGTAAAAAAAGAATAATTGTTAAATTTTCTCTAAACAGAATTCTCAGAATAGCCGATATGACTAATTGAGGGTTGCGGCCGGACCGCGTCTGGCCGCCTCTTAATCCGCTCGCTTGCCGAGCCGCTTTTAGATAATTGAAATTTTAGCAAACGCAAGTTTTCCGCGCGTCTCTTGTCCGCTTGTTTCGCGACGCGCCGAATAGCGCTTGCACTCTTCTGTTCTGGCGCGCCGCGCCGGAAGGAGCCTTAGTTATGAACAGTCGAAGAATGGAATTTTTCATCGGAATGATGGTAATAGGTATTATTGCCGGCGTTTTCGTGATGACGCTTATGTTCCATTCGGGGAAAGGGGGCCCCTTTATCGGCAGGAAGGGCGGCGCGCGCGTCGAGATCCGCTTTAAGGACGGCGCGGGCATCAATACGAACTCTCTTGTTCTTAAGAACGGGGTCCGCATCGGGCGCGTTTACGACGTCCGCCTGAAGGACGATCCGGGTCAATCTGAGGTCAGCGTCAAATTTGAACTTGAGCCGGAAGCGACGATTTACACGAACGAATTGGCGCGCATCACGCGCACGCTCATGGGCGACGCGTCGATTGAAATCATCGACAATTCGAGTTACGTCGGCAAAATCGAGCCGGTCAAGGACGGGGCCGTCATTGCGAGTACGAAGGCGGGCGACCTCATGAACACGGTCAGCAATCTTGAAGGGGATCTCGGCGCGGCGCTTCAGAACGTCAACAGCGCGACCGCGGGCGTCGCGGAATTCATGCAGAAAGCGAACGCGTTCCTGGGGGACGACGCTTCGATTCAGGAAAAGAGCGAGCGCCTCAAGGGCGTCTTTACGGAAGTCAAGGACACGCTCGAAACGGTCCGTCTTTTGGCGGCGCACATGAACGAAATCGTTACCGACTCCGAGCTCAAAGAGAAGATTACCGAAACGGCCGACCGCATTCCGCAGATTCTCGCGAACGTCGAGAGCATGTCCTCGAAAGCCGACCAGTTCATGGACAAGGCCGGGGGCGTAACCGACGAACTCAAAGCGACGCTCGACGGCGCCCACAAAACGCTCGCGCTCGCCGACCAGAACCTCATGAGTCTGGACACGTTTACTAAGGACCTGGCGAGACAGGGCCCGGAGATTATGACGTCCGTCAACGAGGGCGCGGCCGAACTCAAAGGCGCGATCGACGAAGCGAAGCTCGCGCTCAAAAATATCTCGCAGCTTGCGGAGACGCTCGGCGGCCAGATCGAAGGCGCGGACGGCGACACGCCCGTCGGGCTCCTTACCGACAAGCAGCTCGCGTCCGATATTCGCAAGATTGTTTCGAACGCCGAAGAACTGACCGAAAAGCTCTATCCGATCTTCGACGACGCGCGCGTCTTCTCGAATAAGATCGCGCACAAGCCGAGCTCGCTCATCTGGGATAAGACGACGAGCAAGGGCGGAACCCTGTCCGAAAAATTCGGCTGGCAGACGAAATCGCCGAGCGGCGGCGTGAACTCGCCGCTCTACCGTCAGACGCCCGCGGGCTCGTGCATTCGCGAACGGAACTACTACAACCCGGCCGCCGACACGGACTTCATGGACGCGCGAACCCGCGCGGTCTACGAGACGGAGCTCGCGAACCGGAACGCGGCGCAGCGCGCGAACGACGAACTCAGCGCGTTCGCCAACGCGTACGCCAACGGCGGCTACTCCGGCGTCGTTCCGGAAACGAAGGGATTCCTCAGCGGTCGCGGGGACGTCGCCGGCAAAATGAAGGCTCAGACGTCGCGCATTCGCTGGTCGCTCGACTCCTTCTTCAGTAAGTTCACGCCCAAGCGCGGCCCTCGCGCCAACGGGACGAGCGCGGAATACGTCCAGTACGCGAATATGCCGGGCGCGACGGTCATCGGGGTCGACGGATACGCTCCGATGGGCGCGATCGACCAGACGGCCTACCTTCAAGGGGGCGCGTTCGAGAGCGCGGCGCCCTTCGTTCAGAACGGCGCTTACGTCGAGGCCGGCATGAGCGAATGCGGCGTTCCGAGCTGCGCGCCTCAGCCGACGTGCGCGGTCCCCAGCTGCGCGCCGCAGCCGACGTGCGACGTTCCCAACTGCAACGGCCAGCCGAACTGCGCCGGCGGCGGACCGACGGGCGCCGGACAGACGACCGGGTACGGATACCGTCCGGAGACCGCGAACGCCTACCGCGGAGAAGAGCCCAAGCAGATGACTCTGAGCGCGGAAACGTCGGGCGAAACGATCGAAGAGCTGCCCAGCTCGATCAACCGCCCGTCCTCCGGGAACGCCGGCGCGTCGAACGCCGCGAGCATGTCCGGAAGCGCGTTTGAAGACGACGGCCTGCCGCTGCAATTCGCGCCGCCGAGCCAACGTTGAGCGAATTTCTAAAAAAACGCAAGAAAACGCGTTTCATTCCCGATAGAATAGACGAAACGCTATTTGAAGAGCCTCGAACGGCCGGATCCATTCGGCCGTTGGGGCTTTTTCCTGTTTCCAAACCGGCGGACGCTTAAGGAGATCAGAAGATTATGGCGCTGGAGAACGTCGTTATTATCGGCAGCGGTCCGGCAGGCTGGACGGCGGCAATTTACGCTGCTCGAGCCGCGCTCAACCCGCTCGTGATCGAAGGGGCGCTCACGCCGGAGAATCAGGAGGCGGGCACGCTTCCGATGGGTCAGCTTGCGACGACGACGGTCGTCGAGAACTATCCGGGGTTTCCTGTCGGCGAGCTTGGCGGTTATCTTCAGACGGCGATCGACGAAGAGCGTTCGTACGCGATACCGCCCGAAGGGCTCGGCGCGCCGGGGGAAAAGATCGGAATCTACGGCGCGGCGCTTATTGAGCTTATGCGCAAGCAGGCTCTCAATTTCGGAACCCGGACGGTCGACGAAGACGTCGTGAGCGTCGACTTCGGCAAGCGTCCGTTCGCGCTGTCGGTCTCCAACGGCGAGACGGTTCTGGCGCGCTCGGTCGTCGTCGCCACGGGCGCGTCGGCGCGCTGGCTCGGCCTGCCGTCGGAAGAGCGGTTTAAGAATAACGGCGTGAGCGCGTGCGCGGTCTGCGACGGAGCGGCCCCGCGGTTCCTGAATCGGCCGATCGTCGTTATCGGGGGCGGGGACACGGCCCTTGAAGACGCGGAATATCTCACGAAATTCGCGAGCAAGGTCTACGTCGCGCACCGGCGCGACGAGCTGCGCGCGTCGAAAGCGGCGGCCGAACGCGCGAAAAGGAATCCGAAGATCGAGTTCCTCTGGAGCCGCGTTCCGGCGGAGATTCTGGGGACCGACGCCGAGGGCGTAACGGGCGTTCGGCTCGCGAGTACGCGCAGCCCGGAAGAGCCGACGCTCGAAGTCGAGGCGTCGGGCGTATTTGTCGCGATCGGTCGGCGGCCGAACGTGGCGTTTCTCGGCGGCGCGCTGGAACTTACGGAACACGGCTCAATTAAGCGGACGGTTCCTTTCCAGACGAATACGAGCGTGGAAGGCGTCTTTGCGGCCGGCGACGTCGCCGACGAGCGCTACCGCCAGGCGATTGTCGCGGCGGGGGACGGCGCGCGCGCGGCGCTCGACGCCGAACGGTTCCTTATTGAAAAAGGCTGAACGGCGCTTGAGTTTCGAACCCGGCCGGCGTAGAATCTTTGGCGTAAAGGCGCAAATTATTTTTTATTGCGGTTCGGCAAATGATTTGGCGCCTTTGACGCGCGCGTTAAATAATACGCTGAATAACAACGGATTGCGTCGGAAAAAGAGCGCCTGTTGACGTCCGCGGGGCGGCCGTTTCAAATTTTTTACAAACCCCCTTGCATTTGACGCCGAATAATTATTATTGTAGAATAACTCAGTCCTTATGTTTGACAATAGCTTGGGACTGAGGACGTCGTCGCGCATGTCCGCGTTTACAGAGCTTAACCCTTCATACGCGTTTTTACCGTAACTTCATTTTGCCTGCCTTCTTAGGCGCTGCGATCGAAAATGAAAAAGTACTACTACGTTTGCCCGCGCTGCGGTAGAACTTGGGTGCGCTATATTCCGCGCTCCAAGATGAAGTGCAAATTCTGCGAAGAAACGTGGCATACTAAAAACAGGAAAGGGACGCGCTCTCGGTTTTCCTTTACCGCGACGTTCCTGTGGATCTTTTGGATCGCGCTTATTATTTGGGGCGCCGTTAAGGTGTTAGGGCTCGACGTGACTCCGCTCTTCGACGCGAAACCGTCGAATTCCGATATTATTCGCCTTGACGAACCGATAGAAGACGCCGCGCCGAGCGCGGAAGCCGAAGCTGCGGCAGAAGCGGCGGCCGAGGCGGTCGAATCGCTGACCGAGTCCGAAAAGGAAGCCGTTTCCGGTCAGGAATAGCGCTTTGGGTTTAGTTGTTCCGTATACGAACGGCCGCTGGGATTCTTCCCGGCGGCTTTTTTATTGCCGGCGCGAATCTGCGAGCGTCGCGGCGGCAGAATTATCAACAGAAAAACCGCTATAACCGTTCTTTTGCGAAGTTTTGTCAATCTTTGTTTATCTTTTTTGTTTTGTTTAATTAAATAAACCTTGAATTCTTTATAATTTGGAATATTTTGTAGACGCGGGGGAGCGGGAGACGCTCTTCCTTTTCGCATGCTCCTGTTGAACACATGCGCTTTTTTTGTCTCGACGCGAGTCAAATTAGGCGGTTTATGCAGTTTGGATAATTAAATGACGCATCTTATTTACCCGCCGGCCCGATCTGCCGCGCGCCTTCGCGTTTGGCGCGTTTTTCTGCCGTTGTGGCTTTTCTTTTCGGGGTGCGGGTCTCTTTTCGCGGACGGCGGTTCGCCCATGTTGAACGACGTCGGCAACGGCGCGCTCATTTGGGGTACGCCGAGCGAGCGTACGACCTGGCTTCAGCCGTACAATTCCTTTATGGCTCCGACGATCCGCCAGATCCCGGAAGAATCTCTTTCTGGCGGTTCCAATCCCGACTTCTCGAACAAGCGCGATCTCTGGAAGACCGCGACCGAAGTGGGAACCGTCTTTGGGACCGACGGCAAAACGTACCGGTATCATTACGAGCGCGGAATCGAGCCGCGCCGGGTCGTCGAACGGCGCATAATCGACGGGAACGTGCAGGAGATATCGCGCGTCGTGTGGGCGCCGATTCTCATTCGCGTACTGGAGCCGATCGATAAGCCCGCAAGCGATAAGAACGCCGCGAAATCCGCGAGCGCCGACGGAACGCCCGTCGCGCCATGCGATCCGAATACGACCGTTCCGCCGTGCGATCCGGCGACGGCGTCGACCGAGGCGCCGAACGCAGACGCGCCGGCAAATCCGAACGCAGACGCGAACCGCGCGCCCGATCTGGGAGCGGCGAATCCGGACGGGGTCTACGATCCGACGGCGCCGAACGCGAACCTTCAGCCGGGCGTCGACGCCGACGGCAACGCGACGACGACGGCGACCGGCGCAGCGGACGCGAACGGCGTGATTTCCGTTACGGTAACGACGCGCGATCCGAGTCAGCGTCAGTCTCCGCGCGCGATCGTCGCGATTCCCAAGCCGAAGCAGATTCCGGGCGCTCCGCAGTCCCAGCGCGCGCAGCAGGCTCCCAGAAATCAGCAGGCGCCGAATAATCAGCAGGCGCCTCAAGCTCAGCGGCGTTAGCGGCGTCAAAAACAGTATTCTTATCTCTCGTCTTCTACGGACTCCATGTAGGATTGGTTGGTTGGAAGCGCGGGCGTCGACTTCGTTTGGCGCCCGCGTTTTTTCTCGCTCTGAACGCGTCGCGGCCTTGCGGCCGTTTCCTCCTTTTTCTTGCGTAAAACTTCAGCTTCTTACCGAAAACCGTTAAGAATAAAACCGGATAATCCGATATTAAAGATATCAGGGTTTGCGCCGAAAAAATCGATTGCGTTTGATCGGCGTTTCCGGCGGAACGCCTGAACAGGGCCGCGGTTTCCTTTGAGCCGCGGCGCGGACGGAGGGCGCGCGCACAGAGCGTTCGCGCCCCGTCCCGGAACGGCGTCGAAGCCCGCGCTCCGAAAAGGAACACGCGAGCGCGGGGGGAGTACGTATCGACGGATAAGCGATTCACGGCGCGCCGGAACGCGCGCGTACGGCCGCGCTTTGGCCTGAAGTTGGGATCGCTTGCCGCCCTGCTATTGACTTATTGCATTTGAAAACCGTCGAACCTTATCGCGAATTTATGCGCGAAAAGGGCGTTTATAGACGAGCCTTGTCTATATTTGTACTGATTTCATGGAGGAAATTATGGTCGCCACGCAGTCTAGTCCTGAAGCCATCGCTCAGACGTGGAAAGACTTTATTGCCGATCGTTCAAATACAACGTTGCGCAACGCGTTGATAGAGCAGTATTTGCCTCTTGTTCGCTATCATGCCGAGCGCGTTTGGTCCCGACTTCCCGACGAAGTCGATCTCGACGACCTCACCTCCGCGGGAATCTTTGGTCTCATGGACGCGATCGACGCGTTTGATCCCGACCGCGGCGTTAAATTCGAGACGTACTGCGTTCCGCGTATTCGCGGGGCTATGCTCGACGAGCTTCGCAAGATGGACTGGGTTCCGCGCCTCGTTCGATCCCGCGCGCGTAAACTTTCGGAAGCGAATAAAGAACTTTCGGAACGGCTGGGCCGCATGCCGACGCAGGACGAACTCGCGGAGCACCTTAAAGTCGACAAAGCGGAGCTCTCGCGCGTTATGAGCGACGCCAACGCGGCGGGGCTTGTCAGTCTGAATAAGAAATGGTTTGAGACCGACGGCTCGAAAGACGTGAGCGAGATCGACTTGATCGAGGACGAACGCGGCGAAGATCCGACTTCCCGCATGCAGCGGTCCGATATTATCCGGATGGTAACCAAAGGACTGAGCCGCAACGAGCGAATGATTCTCATTCTGTATTATTACGAAGAAATGACGATGAAAGAAGTTGGCGCGACGCTCGATCTGAGCGAGAGCCGCGTCAGTCAGATGCACAGCGCGATTATCAGCAGACTCCAGCAGCAGTTGAAGAACCGAAGTCCCGAATTTGTCTGAGCCTCTGGGATTTCCGGCGAGCGAATCTCTTAGGCAGTTTTAGGAACGGCGTTCTTTCCCGGCGCGTTTGACCGCGTCGGTCGGCAGAATCAAAAGAGCAGGGCGCATCGCGTATCCGCGCGAGCGTCCTGTTCTTTTTTTGCCCGTAACGGCGCGCCGTCGGGGGGGTTGAAAAGGCGCGTCCGAACCATACAATATCGGGGGACATATAACGCGCGCCGGCGTTGAAATTGGGCGCGTCTGACAGGTGAAAATTAGGGCGATTCGGACGAGGTTTAACGTGAGCGGCGAAGGATATTCGGGAAGGCTCTGGAACGACGACGGGTCGGAAGACGGCCGCGGCGCGGAATACGGCGCGGACGCCGACGCGCCCCGGCGCGAATATTCGCCCGACGAGCTTGCCGACGAGATTACGCTCGCGTCGGTCGACGGGGTAGGGCCCCTCACGGCGTTTCGGCTCATCGAGTATTTCGGCTCCGCGGGCGCGGTTCTCGACGCGCATGAGAGCGATTTGGCGCGCGTCGAAAAGGTCGGGCCCGTTCTGGCGCGCAAAATAGCTCTGGCGCGTTCGACGTTCGACGTCGAGAGTCTCGTTAAATTTTGCGTCGCCAACGACGTCGCGATTCTTTCGCTCAACGACGCGCGCTATCCTGCCCGGCTGCTCGATATCGCCACGCCCCCGCGGATTCTCTACGTGCGCGGCGAACTGCGCCCGGAGGATTACCACGCGATCGCCATGGTCGGCACGCGGACGCCGACGCCGTACGGGCGCGCGCAGGCGACGCGGCTTGCGCATGAGCTTGTCGACGCGGGCTTTACCGTCGTGAGCGGTCTGGCGCTCGGAATCGACGGGGCGAGCCATCGCGGGGCGCTCGACGCGAAAGGGCGCACAATAGCGGTGCTCGGGGGCGGGGTCGTTCGCATCTATCCTCAGGAACATGAAGATTTGGCGGGCCGCGTTATGAATTCCGGGGCGCTCGTGAGCGAATACGGGCCTTTGACGAGCCCGATGCGCGGTAATTTCCCGGCGCGCAACCGCATCATCAGCGGGCTTGCGATCGGAGTTCTCGTCGTGGAGTCGGGCGAAAAGGGCGGCTCGCTTATTACGGCGCGCAACGCGCTCGAGCAGAATCGGGACGTCTTTGCGGTGCCGGGCCGAGTCGACGCTCCGACGTCGCGCGGCTGCCATCAGCTTTTGCGCGAGGGCGCGTGCCTGGTCGAGTCGGTCGACGATATTATTCACGCGATCGCGCCTTACGAGGTCCCGGCGCCGAGACGCGCGCCGCGCCGCGCCGTCGAGGATTCCGCGCCGGGCACGCTCGGAATCTCGAACGCGTCTATCGCGACGATTGCGCGCCCGCCAAAGAAACGCGAACGCGGCGCGCAGGAGAACGGCCGGGAGCCGCGCGGCGCCGAAAGCGCTCCGGAGGCGCCGAAAGAGGAACGGCTCGCGCCGGTTCCGGAAAACGCGTCTCCCGACGAAATCAAAATTTTGGAAATAATCGACGGTCAAACGCTCCCGATCGACGACGTCGCGCGCAAGTCCGGCCTGCCCGTTTCTCGCGCGCTCGGGCTTATTGTGGCGTTGGAATTTAAGGGAGTTCTTACCCGATTGGAAGGGAACGCGATAACGCGTCGGCGCGTCTGACGTTCCGGTTCCGTCGGCCCGTTCCCGTAAACAGATATGAATTATAAAATAATTTGCTCCTCGCTCGGCGCGATCGCCATTATCCTGGGCGTGTGCATGCTCCTTTGCCTCCCGTGGGGACTGCCTGCGTTCGGAGGCGGCCCAGAAGAGACGCGCGGCGCGTTCGGGCTTATTATGAGCAGCGCGCTTGCTTTTCTCGCCGGGGCCGGCTTTTTCTTTTTCGGCCGCGGCGCCGACCGCGAAAAGCTCTTTCGGAAAGAGGCGATCGTTATCGTCGCTTCCAGCTGGATTCTGGCGATAGTTATCGGCGCGCTGCCGTATCTTTTCGCGAAGGTCGACCGCGGCCCCGGCCAGCCTATGTCGGTATGCGACGCGCTCTTTGAATCGGCGTCCGGCATGACGACGACCGGCGCGACCGTCTTCTCTAATCTCGAAGATACGCGCGCTCTTCCACGTTCGATCCTCTTCTGGCGCGCCACGACCCACTTTCTGGGCGGTTTGGGCGTTATGTGCCTGTTCGTCGTGCTCTTAGGGCACGGCATGAGCGGAAAGACCGTCATGAAGCTGGAGCATATGACGGCGGGGAACGTTCCGATCGCCAAAATGCGCTCGCTCGCGTTTATGATCTTTCAGATCTATTTAGCGCTCACGGTCGCGAGCTTTATCATACTCAAACTCCTCGGCATGACGGCATTTGACGCGATATCTCACGCGTTTTCCGTCG
>CAMNJU010000139.1 GCA_946541595.1 uncultured Planctomycetales bacterium | reverse complement strand
TGAAAGACATACTCGTCAGCCTTGCGCTCTTAATGATTTTTTTAGTTCCCGGCGCCGTTTTGGGCGGCGGTTATCCGACGGTCGTCATAACGGACGCGCCCGACGGCGGTCTCGTTATGGCGCCGATTACCGAGTCGGCGCTCCGCATAGTCAATAACGGCGTCTCCGACGAAAGATTCTCGCCGTCTGTAATAGCCGAAGACGGAAGCGCCGTTCCGTCGCAATACGTTGACGGCAGGCTTTTACTCATGGAACTGACGCCGGAACAAGTCGCTGAAAGCCGAGAAAAATCTCTCAACGTTTTTTTGGCGCCGAACAAAGAGAAAAACGCTCCGAGTCAGGCGGCGAAGGCGCAAACGGAAATCGCCGTTTCGACGCCGTCGTACCGGATCCGCCATTCTGCGGACGAGGCGGGCGGTCTTCCCAGTAGAATCGAATTCGTAAAGACCGGCGGCGTACTGGATCACGTTTCGTGGCACGACCGGCTGATCGATTTCGACGGTAGTCCGGAAACGAACCCGTTTTACGGTTCATGGACAGTAAATGAAGGCGCGGCGAATATTTCGCTCTGTTCGGACGGCCCGATCGCCACAGTCGTACGTCAGGAAACGACGCTCCGTAAAGGCGCCGACGCGACGCCCAACGGCGCGACGTCCGTATACTACTGGTATTACTTTAAAAATCAGCCGGGGTTAGTTTTCGTCGAACACAGCCGAACCCAGAAGACGGCGCGCAAGTGGCGTGAAAGTCATTTTTTAGAACTCCACATCGCGGACGGCTCCTTTCCCCAGTGGCTTGGCGACGCGCAGTCGGGGACGTTCACCGGCTCGAAAGAGAGCGAACGTTTTTCACGCTGGGGCGCAATGCGCGACGACGCGGGCGACTCCATTGCGTTTCTCAGCTCGCAAGTCGGCATATACGACGGTCTTCACGACTACGGCCCGTACATGAACGCGACAATCAATACGTCGTGGACGCCGTGGGACAGTCTGGAGCGGCGCAACTCCGCGTGGATTGTAATCGATTCGTTCGAGAATCCCGACGCGCTTAAAGACCGTTGCGAAAATCTGGCGCGTTCGCTGGCGTCGTGCGCGGTAAGCCTTCGCGCCGACCGGACTAAGACGTCGGAAACGTGGCGCGAAAAGCTCGCGTCTAATCTCGCGTTTGCCGACAAACTGACCGATCCCGCCGAATACCGCGCTATTCAGAGCGCGTCCGAGGCGGAACTTCGCGAACTTGGATTTGAACTATTAACTTCGGGAGACTTTGCGTGTTTATTCCGCCGAAACTCACAAGAAAGGGCGAATCTGCGAAAAGAAGGCCTCGAACTTCTGCAGGCGATGAACGTAAAGACGGAACACTTCTTTCTCAGCAGAGCGCCGCAGCCGGTTTACCGAATTAAATATCGCGTAAAACAGGAAGACGGAACGTTTTTAGAAAAGACGTCCGACTCGCTCTCCGCTGAACGTTCCGCTCTGTCGACAGCCGACGGCGCTCTGGAACTGACGGCGGAGCCCGAACCCGGCGTTCGCGCCCTCTTGCGATTTGAGACAAAGCCTGAAACTTCTGAAATAGTCGTAACGTCGGAGGTTCAGTGCGGAGAAGACGCGTCGGTTATCGAATGGACGCCCCTTCCTATTTCTTTTGATCCCGCCGGTCAAGACGTCCGCCTCGTCGTTCCGGGCAGCGCGGGAACGCTGCTGCGGCGTCCCGGCGCACAAGACGTGCATTACGCCGCAGACTATCCTTCCGGCTGGTGCACTACGCCATGGAGCGCGATTTACGACGAAAGACTCGGCGACGGCCTCTTTTTTGGGGTCTGCGATCCGTCCGGCATGACGAAACGCGTCTCCGTCGGCGGCGTCGCCGGCATGAATTCGATCTGCGTGGAATACGCGCATCCGGCTCCGGACATGACCAAGCCCGGCAACGGCGTTTCCGTGCGGTCTCTCGTTCTGAAAGCGTTTCAGGGAGACTGGTTCGACGCGGCGATCTTCTATCGCGATTGGGTTCGGAAAGAGGCGTCGTGGTATCCCCGCGAGCTTCTCGGACCGGAAGGGCGAACCGACGCCCCGCAATGGTTTAAGGAAATGAACGTCTGGATCTGCGACTCCGGCAAAGAGCCCGCGCTTGCCGAAAAGATCCGCAAGTTCCGCGACGCGTTTGGACTCCCTTGCGCGATTCACTGGTACAACTGGCACATGAACCCGTTTGACAACGATTATCCGCATTACAAACCGTTCGACGGGTTCGCGGAGACGGTCGCCGACCTTCAGAAAGACGGCGATATTCACGTCATGCCGTATATCAACGGCAGAATCTGGGATAAGCGCGATCGCGGGCTCGAAGACTGGCAGTTTACGTCGATCGCGCTCCCCGCGTGCTCTAAGAACGAAGACGGAACGCCCGTCGCCGAGCGATACGGCAGTAAAGAGTCCGACGGTTCGCCGGTCGAGTTCGGGGTTATGTGCCCTTCGACTCAACTGTGGCAAGACAAAGTATTTGAGAACGTTCATAAACTGACGTTCGAGGAAGGCGTCGACGGCGTCTACGTCGATCAGATTGCCGCCGCCGCGCCGGCTCTGTGCATGGACGCCTCGCACGGTCATCCTCTCGGCGGAGGAGCATGGTGGATTTCTTCTTATGGCAAAATGCTCGACCGGATCCTTTCCGACGTCCCGGACGACCGGATCATAACGACCGAATGCAACGCCGAGAACTACGCGCGTTACGTCGACGGTCTGCTGACCTGGCACGTTCAGTCGAACGATATGATTCCGGCGTTTTACGTCGTATACGGAGGGGCCGTTCAGACGTTCGGGCGCGCTCATAACGGCTGCAGTCCCGCCGCGTACCGCATGAAGGAGGCGCAGGCGCTCGTCTGGGGCGAGCAGCTCGGGTGGCTTTCGGTCGACGCGGCTCTCAACGAAGAGCTTCTCGCGTACATGCGCGGGGCGGCTCGGTTCCGATCGCAGATCGTTCCGTATTTCTACAAGGGCGAAATGGCGCGCCCGGCTAAATTTACAGACGAAATTCCGGAATGCTCCGAACGGTGGAATTGGGGCGGTTCGACGCAGGCCAACACGCTGCCCGCCGTACTGACCGGCTCCTGGCGCATTATGAAGCAAGGGGACTCCAAGAGGCCGGAACGCGCCGTCGTAATCTTTACGAACTATTCGAACGAAGACGTCTCGTCGCGCGTTCAGATTGACCTGGCGGAACTGGGATTCGATCCGGAAAACGTCAAGCTCGAAAAGATCGATTCCGAGGGAACGCGGACGGAACTGCCCGACGGGTTCCTGAATAAGCCGATCAATTTCCCCGCGCGCGAGAGCTGGGGCGTCGAATTGACCGCAAAATAGAAGGCGGCGCGCGGCGTTTCGCCCAATTAACGAGAGATACGGAGGATACAAATCGTATGAAGAAGATATTTGCGGCGCCGATAGCGGCGTGCGCCGTTCTTCTGGCGTCCGTTTGCGCCTTTGCGCAGGAGGACGACAACGGAACGGCGGCGAAGAAGTTTAAGTTAGTTCTCGGCGAACCGTCGGTAGTCGCGCAGGGGCCGACGTACAAGGAGGCGGGCTGGGGGCCGTTCCAGTTCCCCGGCCTTATGCGAACGGCAGACGGCAAAATCTTCTGCAATTTTAGCGCAGGACCCGACAATACCGAAAGTTACGAGTATAAGAGCAATATTCCCCACTCCTACGTTTCCGACGATCAGGGCAAGACGTGGCGTCTTCCGGACGGCAAGCCGATCCTCGCCGAAGACTGGAAAACGCGCGTGAATTTTATTGCGCGCAACGCGGCGGCCGCTGACTGGATCGACAAATACGAACCCGTCTGGAAGTCGGAAGACGGCAAGCGAAGACTCTACTACGCAAAAGACGCGCCGGAGTTCGCGCAGACGCTGGAAGCGATTTCCTACGACGCTTCCGGCAAAGGAACCGCCTGGCGCGCGACGATCGACTGGCCTTATATGCCAATCGTATACGAAAACGGACGCGTTATGCAGACGACGTCCTGGGCGGCCCTCGGGTCGAACCGGATCGCGCTTCCGAACGGCAAGACCTACTTTGCCATATACGCTCACGGCTTCGACTGCGAAACGGGCGCCGTCGCGTACGGCTGGCATTACAACGTATACGTTTTTTCCTCGGACGACGGGGGACGTAACTGGCAGTACGAGAGTCAGATTCTCACAACGCCGGAATACTGCTCGGAAAATCACGAGGGATTTTGCGAACCGTGCATGAATATTCTTCCGGACGGCTCGGTCGCTATGCTCATGCGGACCGGCTCCGGCGCGCCTTCGTATTTTGTCCGGTCGACCGACTCGTGCAAGACGTGGAGCAAGCCGGAAAAGTTCGACGACGTCGGCGTGCTGCCTAAAATGATTACGCTCGGCTGCGGCGTAACGCTCGCGTCTTACGGGCGGCCAGGCGTCTTTGTTAGAGGGACGGCGGCCGTCGACGGCGGCGCCTGGGAGCCGCGCGTCGATCTGGGAATCAAAGGGGACGCGTCCACCAGCGGTCAGTATTCGTGCTGCTATACGTCTCTTATTCCCCTCGACGACCGGACCGCGCTCCTCGCGTACAGCGATTTCCAGTATCCGAGCCGGGACGACCCCGACAAACCTGTCAAAACAATTCTGGTTCGTACCGTTACCGTAATATTTGAATCGGAAAGCAATTAAAGCCAAAACGAATCTTGTCGTAGAAAGGAAAATATGAAAAACTTTAAGTTACGCGCGGCGCTTGCCGCGTTTGCCTTCTTGGGATTTGTCGGAATACTTTTCGCGGAAGACGCCGTTCCCGGAAAATCGGTTGGAATCCTTGACGTTACAACGTGCGAGGGCGTCGTCGCGGACGGGCAGACCGACGTCGCCGACGCCCTGCAGAAAGTAATCGACGCGAATCCGCACAGAACCCTATGGTTCCCGGACGGAACGTATCTCCTCTCGAAGCCGATCGCGACGCCCGCCGATCCGAATAAAGCCGTTTCTCTTGACATGGCGGATTTTGCCATTATCAAGCCGACAAAAGACTGGTCGTCTGAAGAGGCGTTGATTCGTCTGGGCGGCAAAGATCCGTTCAATTCGATTACGATCGACGGAAGCAATTACGGTCTTGACGGCGGAATCGTCGACGGCGACGACCGCGCGAACGGCGTTTCTATCGACAGCGGGCGCGAGACTTACATTCGGAACACGTCGATTAAACATACGAAAATCGGGATTCTCATTAAGAAAGGCGCCAACTCCGGCTCGTCCGACAGCGATATCGAGAACGTCAATATCGTCGGCAACGGCGCGAAAGACTCGATCGGAGTTCAGGTAATTGGCTACGACAACTCGTTCTCCTATATGCGGATTGCGAACGTCTTTATCGGATTTGACGTCCAGAGCGGCGGCAATATGCTGCGGAATATTCATCCGCTCTTTACCGCGTGGAACGCCGGATTCGACGGCAGTATCGGGTTCTGGGATCGAGGAAACAACAACTTCTATCAGAACTGCTACAACGACCAGTTCAGCGTCGGTTTTCGCAACGGCGAGAACACGCGGTCTATTTACGAGGGCTGTTTCTGCATGTGGTATACCGACAAGAGCGCGTCGAAGCTCGTCGCTATCCAGGCGGACGGCGCGTTTCGGTCCATCTTCTCGAATTTCGACGTCGCGCTGCGCAACCGCGAGGGATTGCAGAGCGCAATTCTGGAAGAAGGACAGGAGGGTGGAAACGGACGCTTTACGAATCTCATGATCTGGGGCAAAGACTCGTCGGAGAAAAAGGCGTACCTCAAACATGTTGCGCCGGATTCTATTCTTGAATGACGGTCAAGATAGGCGTTGTTGAATAAATTTTTAAAAAAGCCGCAAATATGCGGCGCTCTGCCCGCACGTGATAGTTGATAACGCAGCCAAAATCAAGTATCCCGCCGCGCAGATTCGCCGCCCCCGCGTTTGACTCAGTGCGACAAATCGCCAGTCAATCGCGGGGAGGTCGCCATGTTCCGAATTAAAAGGCAGTTCGGAGAGCGTTTAAAAAATCGAACCGTGAAAAATCAATGGGTTGAAACAACGGTACAAATCAATGCTCTTAACATGTTGCCCGTATTCGCCCCGTTTATTTTTCATAAAAACATTATTCAACAACGCAGTTCTTTATTCAAAAAAGCCCGACCTCCGCAGGGGGCGCGAAGAATCGGGCTGAAGCGCTCAAGCGACCGGCGAAAGCGGTTACTCCCCTTCCGCGCGTGCGCGCGAGTCGGGCGCAGCGGCGCCGCGCAGGCCGCGCTCAAACTCTTCGGACGTCGAGCGGAGGGAAATAAGCGCCACGGAGCCGTCGGCGCGGGCCGCGTATATCCCATCCATTATTCCAAGATGGAATTCCCCGAGAAACTTCGCGGGATCGCAGCCGTCTTCCGACTTAAACCCGTCGACCGTCAGTTCCGCGTCGGGCTTCATCCAGCAGATCGGATCGGCGCGCTGCATAATCATATACTGGCTGGCAATATCGCGGTCGGGCAGTTTACGCAGTTCGTCGAGATTCTTGCCCTGTCCCGACGCGTCGAAAAGCCCGTCCTCGCCCAAAAGGACCGAAAAGGTCGTAGCGCCAGAATCCGCGCCGTGCCGAAAGACTTCCGGCGCCTGACCGTGAAACGCGCGGTTCGCCTCGGAATCCCACGGCTCGTCCAGACGCAGCTTGCCGTAAAGTTCCCGCTCCGCTTCGCCAAGATACGGCAGAATCAGAACGCGCCAGCTATGCAGCGGAGCGCCGTTCGCGTCCGTGGTAAACGCGGGCGGAAGAGCGCCATGCTCCGCCTCGTACGCCAAAAGCGCGAGCGCCAGCGTCGACTCCTTAAAGGCGCAGTCGAGAGCGTAAAAGTAGTCGTCAAGCTCTTCCGAGGGCATTTTCCCATAATTCAGCAGCAGCGCCTGATGAAACTGAAAAAGCCTTTTCTCCGGAGACGTCTTGCCTAAATACGAAAGCGGCGCCCGTTCGATAAACCAGTTGTTCTCAATCTTTTCCGGTTTAAATTCGTCTGAAAGAAACTCCTCTTTAAAATCGCGGAACGTCTTGCCGTCGTTGATGGAAGCGCGAGTAAGAAAGAGTGAAATCTGCGCTCTGGCAAGTCCGGCGGTAGAAAAGCAGCCGATATCGGCCAATTCCTCTAATCCACCCTCCGTTCGGCGCGCAAGGAGAAGGTCTTCGAACGTGGCGAGCAGTATCGTTTCGTCCGCTTTTCGAAAGCTCTCAATAATCCGGTCGATATACGCGTCTCGGCAGAACGGAGAACGGAGCGCGACGGCGCGTTCGATCTGCTCCGAGGTCGGCGCGGCGTCCCGATTGGCAAAGAGCCGTACGGCAAGAGCTTGCTGCAGCAGTCTATCCCCGGCGGTTATCTCCGATGGGGAAATCGACTCGTTCTCCAGCAAGGCGCGCCCAAAAAGAACCGCCGTCTCGACGTCGTCGAGCGCGCCGTCGAGATCGCCGGATCCAATACGGTAATTCGCGCGGATCCTAAGCGCTTCCACGAACGACTCAACCGCGGGAACGAAAGGCCCGAACGAAAATAAAAAACCGCCCTTGCTTGGCTCGTCTACAAAGTCCCAACCCGCTAAACGGGGCGAATGGGCCGCCTTCGTCAGAACGTCGTAGTAATCGGCGTTCTCGTCGAGCCAACGCGCCGCGCAAGGGTACTCCGCCGCGGTCCACGGCTTGTCCAAAAGCTTCTTGGAAACGTCGACCGTCGAAATCCGCCTCGGGCGCCGCTCGTTATTCTCCCAATAGAAACCGAACTCAAAGGAATCTTCGTCCGGTTCGGGCTCGTCGCCCGTAAGGCCGTATTTGCCGACATAGTCCGAAAGGCTCACATGGTCGATCAGCGTCGGCCGAACGTGCGGATCAAGTTTGAATTTCTCGCAAAGGGGCGTCCAAGTCTTTTCAAACCAATCCTTGGATTCCGGAGACGTCGGAAACTCTTCCCACGGAACGGAATCCGCCAACGGCAAAGCCCCTGCCGCAATCGGACCGAACGCCTGCAGAATCAAACGCCAGCCGTTCTCTTCAACGGGCGAAATCCGCCTCTCCTGCATCGCGTTAAACGCAAAGCGGTAATCGACGATCTCCCCTTTTGCATAATCGACCTCTTCGTCGAAATTCTCCGTCTGTACGAGTGTCGCGGGCTTATCGCGAAGGCGCGAAACCAACGTTGAAACGACAACCGATAACGCAATGGCGACCAACGCCAAAAGAATCCAAAACCGCGCCCCATGGCGTTTGCCTGCGCGTTCTTTAACTTGCTCTTGCACTGTTCTGCTCCTGAAGGGCGTCGTTGGGTAAATTAGTTATTTCGCGATTCTTTTACAGCTCCGGCAGACGCGAGTTTACCGTTTAACGACGTCGTTTATGTTGTTTTCAAACATATTATTCTTTTCCGAAACGACGCTGTCAACCGCACGGACTGCCTCTCCAATATCGGAAAACAAACTTTCAGAAACGACAATTTGAGAACCAAGGGCGTCGACTCCGTATTGTCCTCCGTTTAGGGCGCACTTCTTCATAATTAGTTTGGATTCCCGAATAGCGTTGACTCCGCATTTATTATCGTGAAATTTACATTGATCCATCCGCAGAGTAGATTTAGCGACGAGAACTCCGCCTTCATAGTGGTTGCTAAACTCGCAATTAATCGCCGAGCAAGGCGCCGCTACTGTCATAAGCCCTTTAGTCGAATGCGCAAATTTTGTATCTTCTATTCTGAGTTCTCCTACAGTTACGGGCCCGATCGCCATAACGCCCATATTAACGTTCCAATTCTTGGTAAAACTACTGTTGCGAACGACGCTTTTTGCATGGTTTGAGAACATGGCGCCGTTAAAATTACGCGTGGCTGTAATCTTATCGCATTCAAGCGAACCTTTCGTAAGGACGCCAAACGCGTTTCCGTTATACTCAAAATGACAATCAGTCATAACTCCCGTCGCGCCTTCGGCGATCAAAACGCCTGTGTCAAGACAGGTAATCTGAGAGTTCTTCATTGTTAAGTGAGAAGAAGCGCCGGTTATCTGAAGACCTCTCTGTTCATCGCGATACTTTTGACTCGTAACCTTCGACTCCCCTTCAATAAAACAATTCTCAACAGTCAAATTCCCACCGGTTATTCGGACAGCGGCAAAAGAATTATCCTTGCCTTTAGAAGACAGCTGGTCCTCAAGAAACGACGGCAAAACGTCTTCGTTTCGATCTGCATATCCTCTGGAGTTGGAATCGTCGACTTCAAGCTCAAAGTCGTCGGCCCCGTCCGAATTGGAGACGTTGACCTTTTCTGAAAGCTTAATGTGCAAGTTTCTTAAGCAAACTTTATCAGCCGATATGACAATAGCGTTTGTGCGGTCGCATTTAATCACGACCTCACTTTGCGGTTTGCCGGCGTTTGCCCCCTCCAAAGTCACGCTTTTTTTAATGACCAAAGGAGCGCGAAGCGCGTAGGTCCCGGCAGGGATCTTTACCGTGGAATTCTCCGTCGCTTCGCGAACAGCCTGAGCTAAATCGAACGAAGC
>CAMNJU010000138.1 GCA_946541595.1 uncultured Planctomycetales bacterium | reverse complement strand
TATAAAACGACGTTCACGTTGGAGACGTTGAACGCCGATACTTTGGAAACGGTTTCGTCTGAAACGGTTTTTCGAACCGAAGGAGTCGAGCAATGGACGTTTCTGCGATACGTTCTTTCGGAAGACAAACTCCTATTCGAATCGGTAACTTTGCCGTCGAGATCTTTTCCCGACGGCGGTTCCGACCGATACTTCTGGCAAATCAGATCAAACGGCCAATGGACGAGAGAGCCGATTGATTTTGGACTCGAAGGAAACGTCAAAGTCCTTGGCTGGGAGATCGTTAAAGAGACAGAGTCGATTCTCTTCCTTTTGTATTCGGAAGAGGAACAAAAGACGTACGTTTCAAATTACGGTTATCAGAAGCTTTCCGTAGAAAAGACGGTCGAGCTTCCTTCCCGCTTTTGTTTTAAAGACGCTCGACTGAACGTTCTGAGCGGCGCCCGGCGCTTTTCCGTATGTCGGACCGTCGGCGAATCTGAAACGCAAGACACGGTATACTGCGCCGTTTATAATACCGCGGATTTAACGGAAGTCAAAGAGTTTTCGATACCCGGCGTTCCCAGGGATTTACATGTGGACGCCGTTGTAATCGCCCCCAACTTAGACTTCGCCGCGTACGGAAGGAAACGGCTTTACCTGTACGACGTCAGACGCGGAAAAAGCGTCCTTTTGCGTTCGAGCGCCCCGACGTTTTTCAAACTTGTTCTGTCCGATTTACGGCGCGCTAAAGCGGAAAACGCGCCCGTCGTAGCGGCCTACGCCTACTTTTGGTCGATCGGTTTTACCAAAGATTCCGAAACGCTGTCGGCCGCCGACGATCTTGGCAACCTCTTTCAGTGGGACGTTCCGACCCAAAAAGTGAAGCGAAAGACGCTCAGTTTGGAATACTAGACGGCATACCGCACGGAGCCGCAAAAAGAGCTAATAATCCATTTCGTCCCGGGTTAGAATCGCGATCGAGCCGGTTCGCGCGGAATCGGTTCGGTCGCCGTATCCGCGCGCCTTTCCTTTCTTTTCGAGATAGAACTGAATGAGGCGCGCGTTTCCGTTTTTAATCTCGTCGAACATTCTGCTTTCGACGTAATCGAGCGCGTCTTCGGCGATAAGCCGCACGCGATCGGCGAATTCCGCGTCGTCCTGAAGCCACGCTTCGAGGGTCGCGCGGTCGACGCCCGTCTTGCGGCACGCGCCGAGCGCGCAGCCGAGCGTCTTATATAACTCCTGCAAAAACGCCTCTTTCCGTTCTTCGACGGCCGGCTCGCGTTTCGGTTCGCTCTTCTTCATAGCTTGCGTTCGTCCTCCTCTTTCTGCTTCTCGTTGTCCTCAAAAGACGGGAGCGCGCCCGGCGCCGCCTTTTGCAGAAACGTATAGATATTCCGATTCGAAAGGGTTCGCGTTTCCCCGTTTGTTTTGAGCAGATCGACGACCGCGCTCATTGAGAATTCCGCGCCGACGTAGGAGACGTCCGGCTCGTAATAGATTCTCCGGCAGGTCTCTTCGACGGTCGCGCCGGCCCAGCGGGACGCGAAACAGAGCTGCTCTTCGATCGCGCGCGCGCCCGTCTTATCGATCGACGCGACCGCGACGGTTCCCGACGTCGCGCGGATTCGGAGCGCGTCGCTCGAAGAGTTCGCGCCCGACCGGTCGAGCAGATCGCGAATCGAGGTATAGCGGAGCGTCTCTTTGAGCTCCCCTTTCGCCTGACGCAGCTCGGCCAGACCGGCGCCGTTCGTTTCAAGTATGGAGACGGTTACCGGATTGGCGCCGGAGCCTCGCGGCCAGACGACTCCGCCGAGCCGCACGTCGTTCGATTCGCGCGCCGCGTTGCAGACCGCGAGCGTCGGCGTCGCGTGGAGATAGAGCCCCATTTTGTACCAGCTGTCGACGACGTAGTTCTCGACGGCGAGCCTTGCGACGTCGAGGTACGGGGGAGTCGGCCAGCGGTCGATTCCCAGATCGTCGACGTTGCAGACGGTGAACGGGATAAAGTCGAGCGCGCGCCCTTTGAACGTCGGATAGAGCGCGCGGGCAGGGTCGGGCCGGTCGAGATCGAACGCTCGCCACTGGCTTTCGGCGCCGTCCCCCTCGAAGACGGCGGTATAGTACCGGTTCCTGGCGTCGAGCGCGAGGAGCCGCAGTCTTGCGACTGGCGTCCATACTTTTCGGGCGCGGTCGAATTTGCGCGTCGATTCGTCGAGCAGAGCCCAGCGGAGCGCGCCGAACTGCGAATTTGGCGCGCCGTCGACCATGCCGTCCAGAATCTTCTGCGCGGGGTACTCCACGATACAGAAGCTCGGACGCAGCCCGTTCGGATCGGCGACCACGTCGAGCAGCATGCCGTAGCGCCCGAACAGAATCTGCGCGAAGTTCAGGCGCGACTTTAAGCCCGCGAGACCGTCGTTGAACCGATTCCCCCAGTCGCGAAGATCGCGGACCTCGCGCGGAGATTCGTCGTCCGAGGCCGCGCCGAACCGGACCGTCGCAGGATTGCGCTGCATGATCCCGACGACGTCGTCGACGGTCGGCCGAAAGAAATTCTCGTAGGACGCGATCTTGCGCCGGAACGCGTATCGGGACGCCTCGAACGGAACCCCGCGTTTATAGAGCTCGTCCCGTTCGAGCGAGCTCATGGGGAGATAATCGGCCGCTTTCGGGCCGTATTTAACGCGTTCGGCGCCCTCGTAGCAGTCGGCGACGTATTCCCAGAGCGGGAGCCGCGCCTGATATTCTTCGTTCATAGTCTCTCTCCTTATTTGCGCCGCCCGGCCCGGCTTGCGGCGCGGTTCGGCGTTCGATTATTGCGCGCGGTCGGAAAATAGACGCGTTTTGCGCGCGCCGCGCCGGGCCCCGGAGAGATTTTTTGCGCAAAAGAAACGCGGCTTGCGCGTAAAATATCGGTATTGAGCCAAATTGCGTTTTTTCTTATGATGAGCGAGAGACGCGTTCCCTCGAGAACGCGCGGACTTTAACGGCGAAAACGGAATTGAAATTTCAGGAGCGAAGAAAGATGAAGGCGACCTTGCGCGTACTTGCGGCGGCCCTCGTTTCGGCGGCGTTCTTATGCGCCGCGGCGCCCGGCGCGCGCGGGTACGACGACCCCGCGGTCAAGCTTGTTCTGCCGTCGAAAGAAGACAAATCGACGCCCCAAGAGCCGTACGTAACGGTCAGTCCGTTCGGAGATCGGTCGAAACTCGCCGTTGAGGATCAGCGTCCGGAAACGAAGCCGAAGTCGAGCTACGACGCCGGGTCCGCGCCGGTCGCGCCCGATTACAGCCGCGCGGTTCGCGTCGCGCAGATTCCCAAAGACCGCCAATTTGAATTGGGCGAAGTAGCGCGCCCGGCCCCGCGAATCGATCTTTCGCCCCAGTTTTCCGACCGGCTGCCGTACTCCATGGCGCTCGGCCGGGTCGTGTGCGAATCGAACTTTCCGCCCGAATCGGTCGCCGGACTCGACGCGGAGATCATTCAGCTGCAAAAAGATCTCGTCGGCTTTCTGGGCGTGCCCGAGGCGAACGAGAAGATCGAGCTGTGCCTCTTTAAAGATATGGCGTCGTACCGCGAGTTTATCGCCGCGACGTTCCCCGGCGCGCCCACGAACCGGCCCGCGCTCTACGTCAAAGACAAAGGCCCCGGCGTCCTCATGGTCCCGAAGGATCCGAATCTGATCGTGAATATCCGGCATGAGATGACGCACGCGTACCTCAACGCGTCCCTCAAAAACGTGCCGATCTGGATCGACGAAGGGCTCGCGAAATATTTTGAAGTTCCGCCCGGAGAGCGCGGGTTCCGCAATCCGTATCTGGAAAAGACGGAAAGCGACGCGGCCTCGCTCTTTGCGTCGCCCCCGTCTTTGGCCCGGCTCGAGAAACTGCGAACCGTCGATCAGATGAAGACGCGCGAATACCGCGAGTCCTGGTCCTGGGTTCATTACATGTTGCACTATTCCCCGCGCACTCACCGTCTGCTCGCGATCTATCTCCAGACGCTGCGCCCGGAAAATCAGCGCGGTATTTCCATGAAGGACTCCTTCGAACTGCAGAAGAAGACGCCCCTGAAGCAGTCGCTCGAAAAATTCGAGCCGAAATACAAGCGCGAATACGTCGAACATTTTAAGAATTGGGATCGGCGCCGCGCCGACTACGAGAACGGCCGTTTCGGAACTCCGGAACGCGCCGAACTGGGACAATCTCGCGAGTCGGCCGGCGCGGATCTTTCTACGGAAAGCGAGCGCCCGCTATGACGAACGCCGATTCGGAAGAGCGCGCCGCGTCCTCCGGCCCCGATTCCTTTGCCGCCGCCGTGACCCGGTACGCGGTAGCCAAGCCGAGCGTCGCGTTCGCCGTCGCGCTCCTGGCGACGGCCGCGCTCGCGTTCGCGCTCCGCTGCGCGTCGAAGTCGGGCGCGCTCCCGTTCTTCTCCTTTGAGCGCCGCGCGGAACTCCGGCTCGGCGATATTCCGCCGGTCGAAGAGGCGTTTTTCGCGGTCTCGGGCGAAGACCCCGCGTCGGTCAAAAAGGCGCTCGAACTTATCGCCGACGGAATCGAACGCGCGTCGGGCTCGCTCGAACTCACGCGCTGGGGGCTCGACGCGGAATCCCTCTCGAACAAACGGCTCTATCTCCTCGACGCCGACGACACGCTCAATCTGAGCTGCGATCTGGAAGCGGCGCGCGAACTTATCGACGGAAACTGGGACTATCTCGCCGCCGACGCCTTTCTTAATCGGTTTGGCAAACGCATGCGGTCCGAAGCGACTCGGGATCGGTTCTACGCCGTAGACGAAGCGCTCCCGTTTGTCCGCGCGCTCGCCGCGACCGTCGACCGGCGCGGCGCCGAAACGCCGTCCCCGATCGCGCCCGGCGTCGTCGGACGCGCGAAATTCGAATTGGGCCCCCGATATCAACTCGACCTTGAAAACCGGCGCGGAGTCGTCGCCGCCGCCATTAAGCCGGACGCCGCGGAGTCCGCCGCCGACGCGCTCATCGCGGTCGCGCGCGAAGTCAAAGGCGCTTTTCCGGACCTGACGGTCGATCTCGATTCCCCGCGCGTCGAAGCGAAGCTTCGCGCCGACCGCGCGGCGCTCCTGTGGAACCGCGCGGCTCTCTTTGCGCTCGCCGCGGCGTTTCTATCCGGCGCGCTCATTTTCGGCGGGCTTAAAGCGTCCGCAGTCGCGCTCGCGGTCGCGTCCGCCTCCGGACTCTGGACCGCGGGCTTGGCGTCTTTCTTTTCCCCTGCGGATTCTCAGGCGCGCATGTTCGCCGCCGCGCTCGCGGTCGGATTCGTCTACTACTGGACGGCGGTCTTTCTGACGCGGTACGGGGAAGAGCGCCGCGCAGGCGTTCCGGCGTCCTCGGCGCTTATCGCGACTTCCGACGCGCTCGGCGAACGGCTCTTCTTCTGCGCGCTCGCCGTCGCCGCGTCCGCGCTGGCGTTCCTTTTGCCCTCGAATTCCGAATGCCGCCGGTTCGGGCTTGCCGTCGCGCTCGGACTACCCGTTTCGACGGTCCTCGCCGCGTTCGCCACGCCCGCGCTCGCGCTCTTTTCCGAGGGCGGTTCCAAACGTTCGTTCGTCTCGCCCGCGCGCCTCGACGACGCGGCGCGGGTCTTCCGAACGCTGCGCAAGCCGGTTCTCACGCTCGGATTCGCGGCCGCGCTCGCGCTTGCGTACGGCGCAAGACGCGCGGCGTTCGACGACGACCGGGCCGCGTTCACGCCCGCTCTCGACGCCCAGACCGCCCCGATCGAACTGCGCGGCGACCGCGTCGCGCAAACGGTCGGCCGGCGCGCGCTGTACGCCGTCTCGTTCCCCGAAACTCCGGAAGAGTTCGCGGCGTTCCAAGCGCGGTTCGCCGACGAACAGACTTTCCGCGTCGACGAGCTCGCCAATCTCATGCCCGACGCTTCCCCCGACAGGCGGCGCGCCGTCGAACTCGTCTCCGATATGACGCGTTCCCTTCCGCTTGAACTGGGCGAACCGAAGATTCCGCCGCAGTCGGCCGTGGTCGACGCGCTCATGCGGCTCGCCGAAGCGGTCGAGTGCGGAGGCTGCGTCAGCGTCGACGAAACGTCGCGGCTCGAACTGCTCGACGCGGTCAAACGCGCGGAAAAGCTTGTCGAAGAGCTTCGGCCCTCCGAATACGCCGCGCGAATAGACGCGTTTCAGGCGTGGACGAGCGTCGAAGCGCTCAAGCGGCTCTTTGCGCTGCGCGCGCTCGCGACCCCCGACGCGCCCAAAATGACCGAACTCTCGCCCGCCGTTCGCGCGCGCTATTTCGCCGATAAGACGGAACGGCCCGCCATTTTCGTCTATTCGACCGCCGACCTCCGATCGGGCTCCGCGCTGCGCGCGTTCGCGGCGAACGTCCGCGCGGTCGATTCCGGCGCGCGCGGTCCGGCGCTCCTTGAAGCCGACGCCTGGCAGTCGTCGCGGCAAGACGCGGTTCTCGGCGCCTTTTTGGCGTTCGCGGCGTTTCTCTTTCTGCTCGCGCTGCGCTACCGCTCCTTTGGCGAAGTCCTCGGCGCGGCGATTCCCGGCGCGCTCTGCGCGCTCGCGGCGCTCGGCGCCGCCGGGTGGTTCCGTATTCCCATGAATTTGCCCGCGCTCGCGTTTCTCATCGCGGCCGCCGCCTTGGCGATCTGCTCAAAAGTGCGCGGCGAAGAGGAGACCGACGCGCGCGCCGACGCGGCCGTCGCCGCCGCGATTCCTTTTTTGGCCGCATTTTTATTCATGGCGTTCGACGCGCCCGGCTGGCTCGCATGCGCCCGGATAGGCGCGTGCGCCTTTATCGCCTGGACGCTCCTCGCGCTCGTTCGCGTCGACGTCAAGTCCGAATCCGAAAACGAATGACTTGCCCGGAGATTTCGCTATGAAAAACGTAATTTGCATGAAGTGGGGAACGAAATTTTCGCCCGAGTACGTCAATATTTTGGAGTCGCGCGTTCGCAAAAACGTAACGGGCGAATGCCGGTTCGTCTGCTTTACCGAAGACGCGTCGGGTCTGAATCCCGGCGTTGAAGTTCGGCCCCTTCCTGAGATGACCGGGCTGGAAGGGCGCCCGGAACGCGGCTGGCGCAAACTGACTCTCTTTCAGGAGAAGCTTGCCGATCTGGAAGGGCCCGCGCTCTTTCTCGATCTCGACGTCGTCATTGTCGAATCGCTCGATCCGTTCTTCGACGCGCCCGGCAACTTCCGCATAATTGAGGACTGGAATCTCATGGGGACGGGGATCGGGAATTCGTCCGTCTTCCGGTTCAACGTCGGTTCGCGGCCCGACGTCTTGGAGTATTTCCTCGCCAACCGCGAGAAGGTCTATGCGGCGCACCGCAACGAGCAGGCGTATCTGAGCTGGGCGATCGCGCAAAAAGAACCGCTCGAATACTGGAATCCCGCCTGGTGTCTGAGCTTCAAGCGGCATTTTATGCGCAGATTCCCGCTCGGATACTTCTGCGAACCGAAACAAATACCGGGAACGAAGATTGTCGTCTTCCACGGGAACCCGAATCCCGACTGCGTGCGCGACGGTTGGCATAATAAGACGTTTCTGCGCGCCGTTAAGAAAACTCCTTGGCTCGCAGAACTTTGGACGGAATAAGCGGCGCGTGTAAGCGGGCCTTGCGGCGCGGACGCCGTCGTATGCTAAATTTATTTTTCCGCATATGTTACGGCGCCGTGACCGCTTTTGCGGCGTCTTGTCTGGTCTGCGCGGAGGCTATTTTTTACGACGTCAGACGTTAAGTTCTTGTTTACTTTGGAGTATTGATGTAATAATTTTTCTAAAACGTCTAATCTGTTTTCTCTCAACAGCGCTGTTGAACTTTAAATAATCGGTATATTTTAAACCGGATAATCTAAATATCCTGAATAATTCCTATAATTGTAAGCGTCTTTTGGTTCCTCTTCCGGATAATTGAAATAATTCATTGACGCCCGGCGCCGCCGCTCTTATAATCGGGCTTGAGCGTGCCTGTGGAGCGAACCGGCCCTTCGCTTTACCCGCCTACTAATTAAGGAGTGAAACATGTCAGAATATGAAGTTGTCCTAAAACGGCAATGGGACATGCTGCAAATGCTCGCGACGTCGGAGAAAGGCTTGACGTTGAACGAGATGGCGCTTAATTTCGCCGTAAGTGAAAAGACGATTAAACGCGACCTGCAGTCTATTGAATCCGTCTTTGGCAAATTGAATTCCCGGTGCGAAGCGCATGGGCGCAAGCGGTATTGGTACGCGAATCAGTTTTTTGCGTTCAGTTTTATTCTCAACCGCGACGAACTCATGGCGCTCTATATCTGCCTGAAATATATGGAGTTCGTTCACGGTTCCGCGCTCGGCTCCTCGTTTGAGTCCGCGTATGAAAAGATTAAGCAGTCGCTGCGTCAGGAGAACGTCGATATTGCCGAGCGAATCGCGCCCTTCTGCTACCAGTTTGAACCGACCCGCCGCCTCAATAATCAGCAGATGGCCAAGACTGTCGACGCGATCGCGAACGCGATCGACCGCACGAAAGTTCTGAAGATTACCTACCGTTCGCTTCAGTCCCGAGTCGCGAAGACGTACGAAATGTGCCCGTACAATTTCGTCTACTGGCGTTCGGGCGTCTACGTCGTCGGATACGCGCCGCACGACCGTAAGATCAAGATTTGGAAGCTCGACCGCCTCGTTTCCGCCGAGATTCTGGAGAACATGACGTTCAAGCGTCCTCGCGACTTCAACGTCGACGAATACCTTGAGAACGTCGTAACGCCGTACGTCGGCCACGACCCGGTCGTAACGGCGACGTGCCGTTTTACCGGCTACGCCGCGCGCATCGTTCAGGAAGAGCGCTGGCACAACGTGCAGGAGCTCCGCGAAGAAGAGAGCGGCGCGGTCATTATGAAGATCAAGACGGAGGCGAGCACGTCGTTTGTGCGCACGATCCTCGGATTCGGGCTTCAGGCGGAAATTCTCGATCCTCCGCAGCTCCGCACCATGCTTTTCGACGAGATTCGGAAACTCGGTCAGAGTTATTCGCGCAGCGCCGAGGATCCGATCGAATACTATCGCCGCATCGACGCGATCGCCGGGCCTGAGGAAGAGCCGATTAAGGAAGTCTCGGAAGACGTAGACGTTCCGGAACTCGCGCCCGCCGGGGAATCGGAGCTGGAATATCTCGTCGAGATCGACGACGTCTTCAATCCCAAGCCGGTTATTAAACGCAAGCGGGGTCGGCCCCGGAAGTACCCGATCGACCTCACGCCGAGGCCGAAACGCCGCCGCGGTCGGCCTTTGGGCGTTCGCAATAAGCCGAAGCTTCCTCCGCCGACCGGGTTCGGCGCGCCGCCGCTTCCCACGCCTCCGCCCGCGCCTGTTAAGCCAGTTAAGGCCGTTAAGCCCGCGCCCGTGAAGCCTGCTCCCGTGAAGGAGAAGGTCGAAAATCCGGTCGAGGAGCAGGGAACCAAGAAGCGCCGTCGGCCCTTGACGGGAAAAGAACTGCTCGCGCTTCGCCGCGGAACGAAATAAACGCGGTCCGCAACCGTTCATACGGCGCCGCGCCGAGAGAGAAACAAAAAACTCTCGGCGCGGTTTTTTTATTTTCAGCCATAACAGGGCTAAACGAACTAAAAACTCTCGGCGCGGTTTTTTTATTTTCAGCCATAACAGGGCTAAACGAACTA
>CAMNJU010000137.1 GCA_946541595.1 uncultured Planctomycetales bacterium | reverse complement strand
AGCACGACGTTGCCAATGTCGTTGTCGAGGGTTCGAACCCCTTCGCCCGCTCTTATGGAGGTTTCTCCGGTTTTGGACATGGGTTTCGTTGGAAGCAGCTTGTTCCGGAACATTTGGCTTTGCCCCCTCTTTTAGCGTAGGGACGAACGGCGCGCCTTTGTTTTGGGGCGCGCTTTTTTTTGCGCGCACCTCGGTTCTATCCTCGATCTTCAGGCAAGACTGGAAAACGTCCTCGTTTTCGAGTCTTTTCTTTTTTCTTGACGGCTTTGTCATGAAATTTTGTTTAGCTCGATTTACGAACCCGGTTATTGGGATTCCCATAAGACTTGGGGATCCATAACATTCATCCTGAAACGATAGGACGATGAATCATGGCAAATGAATTCGAAGGCGAAGAGCAAGCCCAAAAATTGAATCTGAACGTTGACGTTGAAGTCAAGAGCTCCTGCGAGCGCCACGTAAAAATTGAAGTTTCGCGCGAAGACGTCGACCGTTACTTCGACCAAGAGTACCAAACCCTCACGGAAAACGCCTCTATTCCGGGTTTCCGCCCGGGTAAAGCTCCCCGTAAGCTCGTCGAAAAGCGATTCCGCAGCGACGTTCAAAACCGCGTTAAGAGCGCGTTGCTCCAAGACAGCCTTATTCAGGCGAACGAAGCGGAAGGCATGACCCCGATTAGCGAGCCGGATTTCGACGTCGAAGCGGTTACCGTTCCCGAAGAAGGACCGTTCATCTTCGAGTACGACGTTGAAGTTCGTCCGACCTTTGATATTCCGAACTGGAAAGGTCTTAAGCTTGAAAGACCGGTCCGCACGTTTACCGACGCCGACGTCGACGCCGCGATTAAGCGCATTCAGGCGAACTACGGCCGACTTGAGGACAAGACCAGTCCGGCGGAAACGGGCGATTATATCGTCACGAAGTTGGTCTTTGAACTTGACGGCAAAGAGCTTTCCAAGGCGGACGCCGAAACGATTCGTATCCGTCCGACGCTTACCTTCCACGACTGCGCTATCGACAACTTCGATAAGCTCATGGCTGGCGTTAAGCCGGGCGACGTTCGCAAGACGAAGCTCGTCCTTTCCGAAGAAGCGGTCGATGAAAAACTGCGCGGCAAGGAAATTGACGCGACGTTTGAAATTTCCGCCGTTAAAGAACTCATTCTCCCCAAGGTCGACTCCGACTTCATCTACAGCGTCGGCGCGTTCGAGAGCATGGGCGATTTCCGCGACGCGGTTCAGGAAACGCTTCAGCGTCAGTTGGAACATGAGCAGCAACAGCGCGCTCGCCGTCAGATTGCGGCTCAGCTTACCGTCGACGCGAACTGGGAACTTCCGCCCAAACTCCTCGAGAATCAGGCCGAACGTGAAATGCAGCGTACGATTTACGAACTGCAGCGCAGCGGTTTTTCCGCC
This sequence comes from uncultured Planctomycetales bacterium, assembly GCA_946541595.1. GTDB lineage: Bacteria > Planctomycetota > Planctomycetia > Pirellulales > Thermoguttaceae > RUG369. Next base: position 8,387 of record CAMNJU010000137.1, on the reverse strand, counting down.
GACCAGATTCTTCGTCAGCTCAACTTCTTGCGCCGTAATTCGAAAGAGACGACCGCTCAGGCGCTGAAAGAACACTTCATTCTCGAAGCGATTGCCGAAAGCGAAGATATCAAGGACGAGCAGGAAGATTACGATCACGAAATCGCCCTCATGGCGGCTCAGACCAACGAATCGCCACGCCGCATTCTTTCGAGAATCGAAAAGTCCGGCAATATGGACGTTTTGCGTAATCAGATCATCGAGCACAAAGTGATCAAGATGATCATGGACGCCGCCGATTTCGTCGAAGTTCCCTATGAAATGGAAGAACTTGCGACGGAAGAAGCGCTTGACCGCGCCGCCAGCGTGGCCGACGATTCCGGTATCCCCGAAGTTACCGAAGAAGAGGCGAAAGAGAGCGCTCGCGAAGCCGCTCAAGGCAATAAGTGATTTGCGCTTGCCCACGGCTCTTTTAGTCGCGGAACGATAGCCAGACGCCCGGCGCTCATACAGCGCGCCGGGCGTTTTTTATTGGCGCTTTACGCCGTTTGACTTCCGGCAAACCGCGCGGCCTTTTTCGGCAAGTTCTTCAACCGGTTGCATTCGCCGCGCTGAACGGCTATAATCCACGCGCGGCGGGCCGGCGCGGCTCGCCGTTCCATTGATGGTTTATGGGATCGAGGAGAGGAATTTGATGATGAACGCACACATGAACAGACGCGCCTTTCTAAAGACGCTCGAGACTTTCGGCGCGGCGGTCGCCTTTTCCGGTTTCGAATGTTTGTCCGCGAACGGTCAGTCGGCAAACGCCGTCATGCCGAAAAAAGTCGACGCGCTTACAAATAAACCGGTTCTCACAATCGCGCATTGCTGCGATCCGCAGTTTGGATTCGGAGAAACGAAGGACAGTTACGCCGTCGATTTAGGAAAACTCGAAAAGGAACTTGAACTTGTCAACGCGGCAAATCCGGACGTCGTCTTCTTTGCGGGCGATATGTGTCACGATCATAACGATCTCAAAAAGGATTGGCCGACGCTTCTGAAGGGAATTAACGCGCCGGTTTTGACTGCGGTTGGCAATCACGACGTTCCAGATCCGGTCAAACGTGCTGACGTCGACTTGTTCTGCGAAGTTTTTGGGGCTGAGTACGCATCTCTTGACGTTAACGGCTGGAAACTGATCGTTGTGAATTCGCAATATTGTCGAGAGACGGAGGAGACGGAACTCTACGAGAAGCAGGTCGACTGGTTCCAGAAAGAACTTGCGTCGGCTAAAGCGAAGGGAACGCCGGTTATTCTCGGCTCTCACGTTCCTCCGTTTGTTAAGTCGGCCGACGAAAAGGACGAATACTTTAATTTCCCGACCAAGATTCGCCAGGATTATCTTGATTTTGCGCTCGAGTCAGGGACGCGTTTCTATCTTGCGGGCCATACGCACACGACGCTCGCTCGCGAGTATAAAGCTATGCCGATTCTCAACGCGGAAACGACGTCGAGGAATTTTGATAAACGTCCGTTTGGATTCCGAATTCTTAAGATAGACTCCGAGATGAATTTCGAATGGAATTTCGTCGGACTGGAATGAGTCAGCCTTCGGATTCGTCAAGAATATCTTTTAGCGTTGCGGCGAGCGCTTCCAACGGCAGTCCGACGACGTTGGAGGCGCTTCCCGATACGAGTTCGAGCCAGTCGTTTCCGTCTTGATAACCGAACGCGCCCGCTTTTCCTTGCCAAAGTCCGCTTTCTAGGTAGGAACGTAATTGCTCTTCGGAAAGGGGTTGCATTTGCAGAACGGACGTCTCTATTCGTCTGACGATTCTGTCGGAAACGCGTCCCGTCGGATCTGTTCGCCACAGGCACAAGCCGGTCTGCACGGAATGAAGCGATCCGCTGAGTTTGCGCAGCATTCGTTCGGCGTCGGCACGGTCAAGCGGCTTGCCCATGATCTCGCCTTTGCACACGGCGACGGAATCGCACGCCGCGACGACGAATGGAGCGGCGTCTCCCGATTCGAATTCTTTGGCAATCTCTTTTCGTTCAGTAGAGTCGGGGGCGGCCAGCCGTTCTACAACGTTCTTGGCTTTTAGAAAGGCCAGTTCTGAGACGAGTTCACTCGGCGTGACGTCGCGCGGTTCATTGGCTTCTGCATTTTCTTCTATCCCGTCTTCTGACGGAAGAACCGCAAATAAGTAGCCGTCCCCCTGCAGAAGGAGACTTCGGCGCGGAGAACGGCTTCCCAAGACGAGTCGAAACGAACTCTTGCTGAGCTGCGACGCGCGCAGGCGATTGACCGCGTAATCGCGGAATTCCGCCTCAGACCCGTTCAACAACGAAAAAGACGCGCCGTTTTGGGACGACGCGCCTTTGCTATCGGTCTGACAGTCTTTCGTCAACCGTTTTTTCAATGCAAAACCCTCACAGACACGCCGGTTATTTAACGTTCCCCGGATTGGCGATCGCTTCGACGTCGGAAGGCGTCAAGTTCGACTTTGCCTCCGACTGCGCGGTTGCCGCAGGTTTGAACTCAACTCTCGGCAGGCCGAAGAAGAAAGGATCTTCGGCGTTCGGTTCGCCGTTGGGCGCCCGCGAGCCAATACGCACGATAGCCATAACTTTTCCGCGCGTTGTAGCGGCTACGACAGGGTCGATTCCACGAGGCACGTCGAGAGTCAATCCTTCCGGATTTTCGCTCGCGTCGACGTTCGCGGGATTCGCCGCGTTTTCCAGAAAGACGACGCGCGTAACGAGCGCGCCGTTAAGCGCCGCTTCAATGTCGCTCATCGGGAGCGAGATTTCGATGGGGAAATCCCACGCTTTGCCGAGCGGCGGATTGAGCCGGTCCAGAAGTTCAAGCGTTGGATAGACGGCCGCGTTCGGGAGCGATTCAATTTTAGAAACGCGAAAACGGTAGACGGAACCGAGTTCTAACGCGAACACGTTGGACTCGTTTTGATCGGAAACAAATCCGTTCGCTTGCGCAACTTCAGCAACCGCCCCTTTGGGCAGCTTCCATTCGACGGGCTGCAGCGGACCGAGTTTATTGCGCAGTTTCGAATAGGTCGCGAGTTCGCCTGTCGCCGGGACTTTCAGACCGCTGGGAACAGGAAGAGGTCGCGACGTGTCTTGCGCGAACGATTCTGCGCCTGTCAAAAGAACGCCAAGCGCGAGGAACGCTAACGCCGCGCTCAGAAATACGGTCGGACGAAAACGAGCGTCGCTGTGAAGGCGTCTTGTACGGGACATAGCTACTTTTCTTCGAACTAGGATTAAAAAAACGCGAGGCGCCAGCTCTTTTGATAAAACACACGTCCTTTTCTCCCACCCAGCCAACCGGAACGCTTAAACTAACGTTCCGGTCGAGGGGTTTTGGGAATTGAACGTCTCCGAGCTAATCGACTCGCGACGAAATCTAACGCATGAAACGCGCTTCTATGAGACTAGCGGGCGTCGTTCCAATTCGAATCGAGAACAGACGGGATTCCGGAGGACGGAACCGGGTCAAGATTCTGAAGGACCGGCTGTTCCTTCGGAAGCGGAACGGTCGGGATTTCGTGAGTACGCGAGGCGCTTTCGATAGCGGGAACGCCCCACGCGGGCGCGTTGACGCCGGAGATCGGGAACTGCTGCGCGGAGGCAACGGAGTCGCCGGTTTCAGCGTAAGCGTTCATAGAACCTTCGAGCGAGAGATCCTTGTTGCCGATGCGAACGACGGCGAGAATGGCGCCGCGGTTCTGAGCTTCAACAATCGGATCGGCTCCCGGAGGAAGCTGGGTGCTTACGACCGTGCTGGTTCCGCCGGCCAACGCGAGATTCTGATACTGCTGCGAAGGAAGGAAGACGACCTTCGTAACAAAGTTGCCGCTCTGAACGTTTTGCAGATCCTGAACGGAGAATTCGATCGGAAGCGCGTTGTGATCCAGATACGCCTTGGTGCGCGGGGAAACGGCGTTGATTGTCAACGTCGGATAGAGCGTCATTTCGGGGTAGTCCGGAATATTCGTGAGCTTAAGACGATAGCTTCTCGCCGTCTGGAAATTCTGTTTGGCGAGCTGCGGCTTGCCAGGGTCTTCGCAAACCAACGGAGTGGAGTCGAACGAGCCGACCTGAGTCGTATCCCATTGAACGGCCAGCCCTTTGGGGCCCTTGAAGACGATTTGCGCGAATTCAGGCGCCGCAGGGGCGTTGATAGCGAACTGGGGACCGGCGGCGGGCGCGGCGGCAGAAACGCCGACGCCAGGGACCGTAGCGCTTACGACAGGCGCTTGCGTCGTGGGACCGGGGACAACACGTCCAATGATGCCGCCGCGGAACGGACCGGCGCCGCAAGCGACGACGACAGTAAGAGCTAGTAAAAGCGCTTTACGCATTTGTATATCTCTCCATTTTGAGGCGTGAACCCGCGATTTTGACTTGCGCGGCGTTTGAGAGCGGGGCTCTCAAAGTCCGGCGTCGCGCGACGCCGGAACCAGCCGGTCGACGACGAGCCTGCACAACAATCGCAGATTCAACAAGTTACCAATGTATTATTTTTTAATTGCGCGTACGGAACGCCGAAACGCCCCCATGCTCCTCGAATGTCCAACGCCGTAATTTCGCACGGATTCCGGTCTGAAATCTATTGCCGACACGGCGCTAAAACGAAAGGACGCAACCTAAACCCTTTGATTTCTATTATAGTGTCGAACAGGTCGCTTTCAACAAAATTTCCCTTGAATCTCATCGATAAAAGGGAGCCACAGGTCGCTAAAATACGCCTTACAAGTTTTAACGTTAAATCAGGCGCTACCGTTTTAAATTTGCTGAAAAAAGCCTGCCAGCCACCTGTTCTTTTTCGTCCGCAAGCCTGATGATATTTGCACCTATTTGCTGTGTTGTTCGATTTTTCCTTTTGATCCGTTTCAATAACGTCGATAATGCCGGGAACGCCGATTAGACTAGGAAAGACGAAAAAAATTGATTGAAAGGGAATTGCAAAAAAACTGATTATTCCGATCCGGTTTTCGACGCTCGGAAAAGTCGAATTGACCCAAACGGCTTTTTTCGTTATACCGAAACGCGTCTCGCTTATTTCATGACGCGGCGTCTTCGTTTGACGGGGCAGAAAGGAATGATTAGGAAAGGGACTTCATTTGGAAAAGCGTGAGAAACAATTTGCGATTTCGAAAGCTAAGATTTTGCTTTGGACCAGTTTTATGCTGTTGGCATGCTGGCGCGCTTATTCTTTTTCTGTTCATCTTGCCGACGCCGCCAACAGTTCTGTTCAAGAGTACCGTCGCGAACCCGCCATATTGCTTTCGACGGCGCTGGCGACTCTTGAGAGTCAGAGGGAAATTTCCCTAAAGCTCGAATTTGAAGCGAATTTTTTTGGGGAAAACTACTACGGCCTCGGACGTTATGTCGAAATTCCCTCGTCGTTGAAGTTTGCGGAAAATTTTCCCGCCGGCCGTAACGGGTTTGAACTTACGAAATATTTTTTGCGCGCTCACGTTTTTTCTTCCAAGGTTGAGGACGCGAAAGACGGCGCTAAGAATTCGATCCATATCGTTTGCGATTCTGCCAACTCGTCATGGTGGAGCAGCTCTACGATTGAGGAGAATACGACTTTTAAACAGATTGATCTCAGCGAACTTTGGGAACGTATGAAGTTGCTCAAGAATTCTGAGAAAAAGTTTTTGCAAGACAGCGGGATTGTTTTTTTTGACTCCAACGGCGATCCTTCGTCGCGGTGCGGTTTGAACCGATTGCCAGGACTAGGCGGACTCTACGGTGTGTTTATTGAGATATGCAACAAGTATGAATTCAAAACGCTCGCGGAAGAAACGCATTCGCCCGAACTCAAGCGCCAGGTCTATAAACTTTCGGGCCAGATTAAGCAGTCTCAGTTGGACGCAGCTAAAGCGAGGCTCTACGTCGGTCAATTTGAGCCGTATATAGCCGAAAATATTCCGACGAACGTTGAAATTTTCTTTCCGTACCCGAAAGAAGACGGCGGATATGGCAGTAGAGCAGGCGTCGAGAGAAGAGCAAGCAATCTTTTTCCATGCGTTATTAAGTTCTATTCGATTTGCGACGGCAAGCGTAACGACATATTCAGGGTCGTGTTTGAACAGAGTTCCGATCCGATTCCCACCGGCGCTTTTACTCTCAACTCCCGAGACAGTACATACGAGCGCTGGGAAACGCCTTACCTGAAGCAATTGATACCGGGCTTTGATCCTTGAAGTTTTAAGGCAGGAGCACGTTCTTTCTCGTGCTTTTGCCTCTTTTTTTTCTCTTGGCGCTGTTGTTGTATATAATAGAGGCGAGGTCGCGCCGCGTGAGGGCTCGACTGTCTACTTTGGGGCTTTCGAGTATGAAGAAGGTAGTAAAATGGCGAATAAATCGGGCGCACTTTCCGTTCTGAAGATTGCGAAAATGAAGGAAGCCGGCGAAAAGATCGCGATGGTAACCGCATACGACTTTCCGACGGCCCAGATGGCCGACGCTGCGGGACTCGATATGATTCTTGTCGGCGACAGCGTTGGAACTGTAGTTCAAGGGCGCGCGACGACGCTTGGCGTTACGCTCGACGAAATGATCTACCATTCAAAAATGGTCGCGAAAGGCGCGAAACGCGCGCTTGTCGTCGTAGACATACCTTTTCCGTATTGCCAGCTTGGCCCTGCGGAAGCGGTTCGCGCGTGCGCTCGTGTTCTTCTGGAAACTGAGGCGACCGCCGTTAAGATAGAGGCCGGGGCGTCGCGCGCCGATACGGTTCGCGCGGTCGTCGAGGCGGGCATTCCCGTTTTGGGCCATTGCGGCCTCGCGCCCCAGAGCATTAAGGCGACGGGCGGGTATATCATTCAGCGCGACGTCGATAAACTAGTCGCAGACTGCCTTGCGATTCAGGACGCGGGCGCGTTCGCTATCGTTTTGGAGTGCGTGCAGTCTGATCTTGCCGAAGAGATTTCAAAGAAGTTGCGCGTTCCCACAGTTGGAATCGGATCCGGCGCCGGTTGCGACGGTCAGGTGCTTGTTTTCCACGATCTTTTTAACTATACGAATAAGGAACCGAACGAGACGCCTAAACACGCGCGCGTCTATTGCGATCTTCACAAGCTTATCGACAAGGGGTTCCGCGAATACGTCGCCGACGTTAAGTCGGGCGCGTTTCCGAGCGCCGCGGAGTCCTTTGCTCCCAAACCGGTTCGCTCCTGAACGCGCGCTTCGATTTTAGAGATGTGGCGCGCTAACATAAAGAGTCGCGGCCTGACGGCGGTTATCGGCGTCAGGCCGCGGCTTTTTATCGAACGGGGAACTGAAGTCGAGCGACTGTCGTTCAAATCCAGTCGAGACCGATATCAAACGTCTTTGCCGAGTGGGTGAGCGCTCCGACGCTGACGCGTTCGACCCCTGACTCGGCTTTCGCACGGCACGTTTCCAGATTAATGCCGCCGGAGGCCTCCAATTCGGCGGTCGATTTCGCTTCTTCGCGCATCTTGACGGCTTCGCGCATCGTTTCGGGCGACATATTGTCGAGGAGAACGACGTCTGGATTTTCCGGAAGGACTTGCGCGAGTTGCTCAAGCGAATCGACTTCGATTTCGAGCATTGGAATTTCACGGCCCGCATAGCGAGTTTCGAGGAATTTGCGCGCACGGCGGACGGCCTCGGCCGGACCGAAATCTGAGATTCCGCCGAACGCGAGGTGATTGTCCTTAATCAGAATGGCGTCGTAGAGGCCCGATCGGTGATTGCAGCCGCCGCCGCAACGTACCGCGTATTTTTCCAATCTGCGCCATCCAAGCGTTGTTTTACGCGTGTCGTAAATACGCGCGCCCGTCCCCTCTATTGCGTCGACATATTTGCGCGTGAGGCTCGCGACGCCCGACAGCCGGCCGACGAGATTGAGCAAGAGACGTTCCGCTGTCAGCATTGCAAGCGTAGGACCGGAGACGACGCCAAGAACGTCCCCTTTTTCAACGTTCGCGCCGTCTTCGACTTTTCCTTCCCAGACAAGCCTTGGGTCTACCGTTTGGAGCAACTCTTGGGCAAAAACGAGCCCGGCGACCACGCCGTGTTCGCGCGCGACGACCGCCGCTTTGCCGGGGACGTTGTCAGGAATGAGCGAAAGACTTGTAATATCGCCTTCTGTTCCGGAATCTTCCCGAATAGCGAGCGCGAGGAGATCGCGCATGTCGGCCCGCAGGTCGTCGCTATAGACTGTTTGAAAGAAATCTTTTTTCGACATAGCTCTGTCCGAAAGATTAAAGACCAAAAGTTATGTAAACGGCACGCGCCCATAAAAAAACGAGCCGCTCTCACGACATGTCGAAAGGGCGGCTCGTTTGCCAGTGACCCCAACGAGACTCGAACTCGTATTCCGGCCTTGAAAGGGCCGTGTCCTAACCGACTAAACGATGGGGCCA
>CAMNJU010000136.1 GCA_946541595.1 uncultured Planctomycetales bacterium | reverse complement strand
AGGACACGGCCCTTTCAAGGCCGGAATACGAGTTCGAGTCTCGTTGGGGTCACTGGCAAACGAGCCGCCCTTTCGACATGTCGTGAGAGCGGCTCGTTTTTTTATGGGCGCGTGCCGTTTACATAACTTTTGGTCTTTAATCTTTCGGACAGAGCTATGTCGAAAAAAGATTTCTTTCAAACAGTCTATAGCGACGACCTGCGGGCCGACATGCGCGATCTCCTCGCGCTCGCTATTCGGGAAGATTCCGGAACAGAAGGCGATATTACAAGTCTTTCGCTCATTCCTGACAACGTCCCCGGCAAAGCGGCGGTCGTCGCGCGCGAACACGGCGTGGTCGCCGGGCTCGTTTTTGCCCAAGAGTTGCTCCAAACGGTAGACCCAAGGCTTGTCTGGGAAGGAAAAGTCGAAGACGGCGCGAACGTTGAAAAAGGGGACGTTCTTGGCGTCGTCTCCGGTCCTACGCTTGCAATGCTGACAGCGGAACGTCTCTTGCTCAATCTCGTCGGCCGGCTGTCGGGCGTCGCGAGCCTCACGCGCAAATATGTCGACGCAATAGAGGGGACGGGCGCGCGTATTTACGACACGCGTAAAACAACGCTTGGATGGCGCAGATTGGAAAAATACGCGGTACGTTGCGGCGGCGGCTGCAATCACCGATCGGGCCTCTACGACGCCATTCTGATTAAGGACAATCACCTCGCGTTCGGCGGAATCTCAGATTTCGGTCCGGCCGAGGCCGTCCGCCGTGCGCGCAAATTCCTCGAAACTCGCTATGCGGGCCGTGAAATTCCAATGCTCGAAATCGAAGTCGATTCGCTTGAGCAACTCGCGCAAGTCCTTCCGGAAAATCCAGACGTCGTTCTCCTCGACAATATGTCGCCCGAAACGATGCGCGAAGCCGTCAAGATGCGCGAAGAAGCGAAATCGACCGCCGAATTGGAGGCCTCCGGCGGCATTAATCTGGAAACGTGCCGTGCGAAAGCCGAGTCAGGGGTCGAACGCGTCAGCGTCGGAGCGCTCACCCACTCGGCAAAGACGTTTGATATCGGTCTCGACTGGATTTGAACGACAGTCGCTCGACTTCAGTTCCCCGTTCGATAAAAAGCCGCGGCCTGACGCCGATAACCGCCGTCAGGCCGCGACTCTTTATGTTAGCGCGCCACATCTCTAAAATCGAAGCGCGCGTTCAGGAGCGAACCGGTTTGGGAGCAAAGGACTCCGCGGCGCTCGGAAACGCGCCCGACTTAACGTCGGCGACGTATTCGCGGAACCCCTTGTCGATAAGCTTGTGAAGATCGCAATAGACGCGCGCGTGTTTAGGCGTCTCGTTCGGTTCCTTATTCGTATAGTTAAAAAGATCGTGGAAAACAAGCACCTGACCGTCGCAACCGGCGCCGGATCCGATTCCAACTGTGGGAACGCGCAACTTCTTTGAAATCTCTTCGGCAAGATCAGACTGCACGCACTCCAAAACGATAGCGAACGCGCCCGCGTCCTGAATCGCAAGGCAGTCTGCGACTAGTTTATCGACGTCGCGCTGAATGATATACCCGCCCGTCGCCTTAATGCTCTGGGGCGCGAGGCCGCAATGGCCCAAAACGGGAATGCCCGCCTCGACGACCGCGCGAACCGTATCGGCGCGCGACGCCCCGGCCTCTATCTTAACGGCGGTCGCCTCAGTTTCCAGAAGAACACGAGCGCACGCGCGAACCGCTTCCGCAGGGCCAAGCTGGCAATACGGAAAAGGTATGTCTACGACGACAAGCGCGCGTTTCGCGCCTTTCGCGACCATTTTTGAATGGTAGATCATTTCGTCGAGCGTAACGCCAAGCGTCGTCGCGCGCCCTTGAACTACAGTTCCAACGCTGTCGCCGACAAGAATCATATCGAGTCCCGCAGCGTCGGCCATCTGGGCCGTCGGAAAGTCGTATGCGGTTACCATCGCGATCTTTTCGCCGGCTTCCTTCATTTTCGCAATCTTCAGAACGGAAAGTGCGCCCGATTTATTCGCCATTTTACTACCTTCTTCATACTCGAAAGCCCCAAAGTAGACAGTCGAGCCCTCACGCGGCGCGACCTCGCCTCTATTATATACAACAACAGCGCCAAGAGAAAAAAAAGAGGCAAAAGCACGAGAAAGAACGTGCTCCTGCCTTAAAACTTCAAGGATCAAAGCCCGGTATCAATTGCTTCAGGTAAGGCGTTTCCCAGCGCTCGTATGTACTGTCTCGGGAGTTGAGAGTAAAAGCGCCGGTGGGAATCGGATCGGAACTCTGTTCAAACACGACCCTGAATATGTCGTTACGCTTGCCGTCGCAAATCGAATAGAACTTAATAACGCATGGAAAAAGATTGCTTGCTCTTCTCTCGACGCCTGCTCTACTGCCATATCCGCCGTCTTCTTTCGGGTACGGAAAGAAAATTTCAACGTTCGTCGGAATATTTTCGGCTATATACGGCTCAAATTGACCGACGTAGAGCCTCGCTTTAGCTGCGTCCAACTGAGACTGCTTAATCTGGCCCGAAAGTTTATAGACCTGGCGCTTGAGTTCGGGCGAATGCGTTTCTTCCGCGAGCGTTTTGAATTCATACTTGTTGCATATCTCAATAAACACACCGTAGAGTCCGCCTAGTCCTGGCAATCGGTTCAAACCGCACCGCGACGAAGGATCGCCGTTGGAGTCAAAAAAAACAATCCCGCTGTCTTGCAAAAACTTTTTCTCAGAATTCTTGAGCAACTTCATACGTTCCCAAAGTTCGCTGAGATCAATCTGTTTAAAAGTCGTATTCTCCTCAATCGTAGAGCTGCTCCACCATGACGAGTTGGCAGAATCGCAAACGATATGGATCGAATTCTTAGCGCCGTCTTTCGCGTCCTCAACCTTGGAAGAAAAAACGTGAGCGCGCAAAAAATATTTCGTAAGTTCAAACCCGTTACGGCCGGCGGGAAAATTTTCCGCAAACTTCAACGACGAGGGAATTTCGACATAACGTCCGAGGCCGTAGTAGTTTTCCCCAAAAAAATTCGCTTCAAATTCGAGCTTTAGGGAAATTTCCCTCTGACTCTCAAGAGTCGCCAGCGCCGTCGAAAGCAATATGGCGGGTTCGCGACGGTACTCTTGAACAGAACTGTTGGCGGCGTCGGCAAGATGAACAGAAAAAGAATAAGCGCGCCAGCATGCCAACAGCATAAAACTGGTCCAAAGCAAAATCTTAGCTTTCGAAATCGCAAATTGTTTCTCACGCTTTTCCAAATGAAGTCCCTTTCCTAATCATTCCTTTCTGCCCCGTCAAACGAAGACGCCGCGTCATGAAATAAGCGAGACGCGTTTCGGTATAACGAAAAAAGCCGTTTGGGTCAATTCGACTTTTCCGAGCGTCGAAAACCGGATCGGAATAATCAGTTTTTTTGCAATTCCCTTTCAATCAATTTTTTTCGTCTTTCCTAGTCTAATCGGCGTTCCCGGCATTATCGACGTTATTGAAACGGATCAAAAGGAAAAATCGAACAACACAGCAAATAGGTGCAAATATCATCAGGCTTGCGGACGAAAAAGAACAGGTGGCTGGCAGGCTTTTTTCAGCAAATTTAAAACGGTAGCGCCTGATTTAACGTTAAAACTTGTAAGGCGTATTTTAGCGACCTGTGGCTCCCTTTTATCGATGAGATTCAAGGGAAATTTTGTTGAAAGCGACCTGTTCGACACTATAATAGAAATCAAAGGGTTTAGGTTGCGTCCTTTCGTTTTAGCGCCGTGTCGGCAATAGATTTCAGACCGGAATCCGTGCGAAATTACGGCGTTGGACATTCGAGGAGCATGGGGGCGTTTCGGCGTTCCGTACGCGCAATTAAAAAATAATACATTGGTAACTTGTTGAATCTGCGATTGTTGTGCAGGCTCGTCGTCGACCGGCTGGTTCCGGCGTCGCGCGACGCCGGACTTTGAGAGCCCCGCTCTCAAACGCCGCGCAAGTCAAAATCGCGGGTTCACGCCTCAAAATGGAGAGATATACAAATGCGTAAAGCGCTTTTACTAGCTCTTACTGTCGTCGTCGCTTGCGGCGCCGGTCCGTTCCGCGGCGGCATCATTGGACGTGTTGTCCCCGGTCCCACGACGCAAGCGCCTGTCGTAAGCGCTACGGTCCCTGGCGTCGGCGTTTCTGCCGCCGCGCCCGCCGCCGGTCCCCAGTTCGCTATCAACGCCCCTGCGGCGCCTGAATTCGCGCAAATCGTCTTCAAGGGCCCCAAAGGGCTGGCCGTTCAATGGGATACGACTCAGGTCGGCTCGTTCGACTCCACTCCGTTGGTTTGCGAAGACCCTGGCAAGCCGCAGCTCGCCAAACAGAATTTCCAGACGGCGAGAAGCTATCGTCTTAAGCTCACGAATATTCCGGACTACCCCGAAATGACGCTCTATCCGACGTTGACAATCAACGCCGTTTCCCCGCGCACCAAGGCGTATCTGGATCACAACGCGCTTCCGATCGAATTCTCCGTTCAGGATCTGCAAAACGTTCAGAGCGGCAACTTTGTTACGAAGGTCGTCTTCCTTCCTTCGCAGCAGTATCAGAATCTCGCGTTGGCCGGCGGAACCAGCACGGTCGTAAGCACCCAGCTTCCTCCGGGAGCCGATCCGATTGTTGAAGCTCAGAACCGCGGCGCCATTCTCGCCGTCGTTCGCATCGGCAACAAGGATCTCTCGCTCGAAGGTTCTATGAACGCTTACGCTGAAACCGGCGACTCCGTTGCCTCCGCGCAGCAGTTCCCGATCTCCGGCGTCAACGCGCCCGCGTGGGGCGTTCCCGCTATCGAAAGCGCCTCGCGTACTCACGAAATCCCGACCGTTCCGCTTCCGAAGGAACAGCCGGTCCTTCAGAATCTTGACCCGGTTCCGTCCTCCGGAATCCCGTCTGTTCTCGATTCGAATTGGAACGACGCCCGCTAGTCTCATAGAAGCGCGTTTCATGCGTTAGATTTCGTCGCGAGTCGATTAGCTCGGAGACGTTCAATTCCCAAAACCCCTCGACCGGAACGTTAGTTTAAGCGTTCCGGTTGGCTGGGTGGGAGAAAAGGACGTGTGTTTTATCAAAAGAGCTGGCGCCTCGCGTTTTTTTAATCCTAGTTCGAAGAAAAGTAGCTATGTCCCGTACAAGACGCCTTCACAGCGACGCTCGTTTTCGTCCGACCGTATTTCTGAGCGCGGCGTTAGCGTTCCTCGCGCTTGGCGTTCTTTTGACAGGCGCAGAATCGTTCGCGCAAGACACGTCGCGACCTCTTCCTGTTCCCAGCGGTCTGAAAGTCCCGGCGACAGGCGAACTCGCGACCTATTCGAAACTGCGCAATAAACTCGGTCCGCTGCAGCCCGTCGAATGGAAGCTGCCCAAAGGGGCGGTTGCTGAAGTTGCGCAAGCGAACGGATTTGTTTCCGATCAAAACGAGTCCAACGTGTTCGCGTTAGAACTCGGTTCCGTCTACCGTTTTCGCGTTTCTAAAATTGAATCGCTCCCGAACGCGGCCGTCTATCCAACGCTTGAACTTCTGGACCGGCTCAATCCGCCGCTCGGCAAAGCGTGGGATTTCCCCATCGAAATCTCGCTCCCGATGAGCGACATTGAAGCGGCGCTTAACGGCGCGCTCGTTACGCGCGTCGTCTTTCTGGAAAACGCGGCGAATCCCGCGAACGTCGACGCGAGCGAAAATCCGGAAGGATTGACTCTCGACGTGCCTCGTGGAATCGACCCTGTCGTAGCCGCTACAACGCGCGGAAAAGTTATGGCTATCGTGCGTATTGGCTCGCGGGCGCCCAACGGCGAACCGAACGCCGAAGATCCTTTCTTCTTCGGCCTGCCGAGAGTTGAGTTCAAACCTGCGGCAACCGCGCAGTCGGAGGCAAAGTCGAACTTGACGCCTTCCGACGTCGAAGCGATCGCCAATCCGGGGAACGTTAAATAACCGGCGTGTCTGTGAGGGTTTTGCATTGAAAAAACGGTTGACGAAAGACTGTCAGACCGATAGCAAAGGCGCGTCGTCCCAAAACGGCGCGTCTTTTTCGTTGTTGAACGGGTCTGAGGCGGAATTCCGCGATTACGCGGTCAATCGCCTGCGCGCGTCGCAGCTCAGCAAGAGTTCGTTTCGACTCGTCTTGGGAAGCCGTTCTCCGCGCCGAAGTCTCCTTCTGCAGGGGGACGGCTACTTATTTGCGGTTCTTCCGTCAGAAGACGGGATAGAAGAAAATGCAGAAGCCAATGAACCGCGCGACGTCACGCCGAGTGAACTCGTCTCAGAACTGGCCTTTCTAAAAGCCAAGAACGTTGTAGAACGGCTGGCCGCCCCCGACTCTACTGAACGAAAAGAGATTGCCAAAGAATTCGAATCGGGAGACGCCGCTCCATTCGTCGTCGCGGCGTGCGATTCCGTCGCCGTGTGCAAAGGCGAGATCATGGGCAAGCCGCTTGACCGTGCCGACGCCGAACGAATGCTGCGCAAACTCAGCGGATCGCTTCATTCCGTGCAGACCGGCTTGTGCCTGTGGCGAACAGATCCGACGGGACGCGTTTCCGACAGAATCGTCAGACGAATAGAGACGTCCGTTCTGCAAATGCAACCCCTTTCCGAAGAGCAATTACGTTCCTACCTAGAAAGCGGACTTTGGCAAGGAAAAGCGGGCGCGTTCGGTTATCAAGACGGAAACGACTGGCTCGAACTCGTATCGGGAAGCGCCTCCAACGTCGTCGGACTGCCGTTGGAAGCGCTCGCCGCAACGCTAAAAGATATTCTTGACGAATCCGAAGGCTGACTCATTCCAGTCCGACGAAATTCCATTCGAAATTCATCTCGGAGTCTATCTTAAGAATTCGGAATCCAAACGGACGTTTATCAAAATTCCTCGACGTCGTTTCCGCGTTGAGAATCGGCATAGCTTTATACTCGCGAGCGAGCGTCGTGTGCGTATGGCCCGCAAGATAGAAACGCGTCCCTGACTCGAGCGCAAAATCAAGATAATCCTGGCGAATCTTGGTCGGGAAATTAAAGTATTCGTCCTTTTCGTCGGCCGACTTAACAAACGGAGGAACGTGAGAGCCGAGAATAACCGGCGTTCCCTTCGCTTTAGCCGACGCAAGTTCTTTCTGGAACCAGTCGACCTGCTTCTCGTAGAGTTCCGTCTCCTCCGTCTCTCGACAATATTGCGAATTCACAACGATCAGTTTCCAGCCGTTAACGTCAAGAGATGCGTACTCAGCCCCAAAAACTTCGCAGAACAAGTCGACGTCAGCACGTTTGACCGGATCTGGAACGTCGTGATTGCCAACCGCAGTCAAAACCGGCGCGTTAATTCCCTTCAGAAGCGTCGGCCAATCCTTTTTGAGATCGTTATGATCGTGACACATATCGCCCGCAAAGAAGACGACGTCCGGATTTGCCGCGTTGACAAGTTCAAGTTCCTTTTCGAGTTTTCCTAAATCGACGGCGTAACTGTCCTTCGTTTCTCCGAATCCAAACTGCGGATCGCAGCAATGCGCGATTGTGAGAACCGGTTTATTTGTAAGCGCGTCGACTTTTTTCGGCATGACGGCGTTTGCCGACTGACCGTTCGCGGACAAACATTCGAAACCGGAAAAGGCGACCGCCGCGCCGAAAGTCTCGAGCGTCTTTAGAAAGGCGCGTCTGTTCATGTGTGCGTTCATCATCAAATTCCTCTCCTCGATCCCATAAACCATCAATGGAACGGCGAGCCGCGCCGGCCCGCCGCGCGTGGATTATAGCCGTTCAGCGCGGCGAATGCAACCGGTTGAAGAACTTGCCGAAAAAGGCCGCGCGGTTTGCCGGAAGTCAAACGGCGTAAAGCGCCAATAAAAAACGCCCGGCGCGCTGTATGAGCGCCGGGCGTCTGGCTATCGTTCCGCGACTAAAAGAGCCGTGGGCAAGCGCAAATCACTTATTGCCTTGAGCGGCTTCGCGAGCGCTCTCTTTCGCCTCTTCTTCGGTAACTTCGGGGATACCGGAATCGTCGGCCACGCTGGCGGCGCGGTCAAGCGCTTCTTCCGTCGCAAGTTCTTCCATTTCATAGGGAACTTCGACGAAATCGGCGGCGTCCATGATCATCTTGATCACTTTGTGCTCGATGATCTGATTACGCAAAACGTCCATATTGCCGGACTTTTCGATTCTCGAAAGAATGCGGCGTGGCGATTCGTTGGTCTGAGCCGCCATGAGGGCGATTTCGTGATCGTAATCTTCCTGCTCGTCCTTGATATCTTCGCTTTCGGCAATCGCTTCGAGAATGAAGTGTTCTTTCAGCGCCTGAGCGGTCGTCTCTTTCGAATTACGGCGCAAGAAGTTGAGCTGACGAAGAATCTGGTCGGCGGAAAAACCGCTGCGCTGCAGTTCGTAAATCGTACGCTGCATTTCACGTTCGGCCTGATTCTCGAGGAGTTTGGGCGGAAGTTCCCAGTTCGCGTCGACGGTAAGCTGAGCCGCAATCTGACGGCGAGCGCGCTGTTGCTGCTCATGTTCCAACTGACGCTGAAGCGTTTCCTGAACCGCGTCGCGGAAATCGCCCATGCTCTCGAACGCGCCGACGCTGTAGATGAAGTCGGAGTCGACCTTGGGGAGAATGAGTTCTTTAACGGCGGAAATTTCAAACGTCGCGTCAATTTCCTTGCCGCGCAGTTTTTCATCGACCGCTTCTTCGGAAAGGACGAGCTTCGTCTTGCGAACGTCGCCCGGCTTAACGCCAGCCATGAGCTTATCGAAGTTGTCGATAGCGCAGTCGTGGAAGGTAAGCGTCGGACGGATACGAATCGTTTCGGCGTCCGCCTTGGAAAGCTCTTTGCCGTCAAGTTCAAAGACCAACTTCGTGACGATATAATCGCCCGTTTCCGCCGGACTGGTCTTGTCCTCAAGTCGGCCGTAGTTCGCCTGAATGCGCTTAATCGCGGCGTCGACGTCGGCGTCGGTAAACGTGCGGACCGGTCTTTCAAGCTTAAGACCTTTCCAGTTCGGAATATCAAAGGTCGGACGAACTTCAACGTCGTACTCGAAGATGAACGGTCCTTCTTCGGGAACGGTAACCGCTTCGACGTCGAAATCCGGCTCGCTAATCGGGGTCATGCCTTCCGCTTCGTTCGCCTGAATAAGGCTGTCTTGGAGCAACGCGCTCTTAACGCGGTTTTGAACGTCGCTGCGGAATCGCTTTTCGACGAGCTTACGGGGAGCTTTACCCGGGCGGAAACCCGGAATAGAGGCGTTTTCCGTGAGGGTTTGGTACTCTTGGTCGAAGTAACGGTCGACGTCTTCGCGCGAAACTTCAATTTTTACGTGGCGCTCGCAGGAGCTCTTGACTTCAACGTCAACGTTCAGATTCAATTTTTGGGCTTGCTCTTCGCCTTCGAATTCATTTGCCATGATTCATCGTCCTATCGTTTCAGGATGAATGTTATGGATCCCCAAGTCTTATGGGAATCCCAATAACCGGGTTCGTAAATCGAGCTAAACAAAATTTCATGACAAAGCCGTCAAGAAAAAAGAAAAGACTCGAAAACGAGGACGTTTTCCAGTCTTGCCTGAAGATCGAGGATAGAACCGAGGTGCGCGCAAAAAAAAGCGCGCCCCAAAACAAAGGCGCGCCGTTCGTCCCTACGCTAAAAGAGGGGGCAAAGCCAAATGTTCCGGAACAAGCTGCTTCCAACGAAACCCATGTCCAAAACCGGAGAAACCTCCATAAGAGCGGGCGAAGGGGTTCGAACCCTCGACAACGACATTGGCAACGTCGTGCTCTGCCAACTGAGCTACGCCCGCA
>CAMNJU010000135.1 GCA_946541595.1 uncultured Planctomycetales bacterium | reverse complement strand
TTATGAGCTTCGTTGAGAAAAAATCCAAGGAAGAGGATAATTCGAACGTATTTAATGAGGACGGGGAAGACGAAGAAAACGGCGAGAAGGACGAAAGTCTTTCGTTTATGCTTGCAATGTTACGGGAGTTGATTGATAGGAAGACCTCAAAAGGAGGAGATGATGACGAATCTGACGCGGAGGATTCTACCGATAGCGACGGCGAGCCTTGGAATTTAGACGACGATTCGGACGACGACCAAGACGACCAAGACGACGAACCTTGGAATTCGGACGACGATTCGGACGACGAACCCTGGAATTCGGACGACGACTCTGACGACGAACCTTGGAACTGGGACGACGACTCTGACGACGACGAACCCTGGAATTCGGACGACGATCAAGACGACTCAAACGACGGGAACGTGGATGACGACGAATCGGCTGATCAAGACGACGGGGAAAAGTCGAATAGCGATCATTCAAGTATCGATTCGCAGATTCTGAGGCTATTGAGACTCCTTGCAGAGAAAAAAAAGGCAGACAGAGAGAAGAAAGACGACGATTCAGGCGGGGAAGAATTTGATGAAACGCTTCAGGCATTGACCGATTATCTTAAACGTGAAGGTTTTGATTACGTGGTCGACGACGACAAAGACATTAGGATATCATACATGGGCTTTCCGTTTTGGATTAATGTCGATGGGAGCTGCAAATTTTACCGTATTATTACGCTCATTCCAGAAGTTCCAGGCGCCAGTTTAGAACTTGAAAACGCCGTCGAGGAAATCAACTCCCACGTAAATCCGGTAAAGGTTGTCCTCATGAACAAGAATACGCCTTTCTTTACGTTTGAGGGTTTTTTCGATACGCCGCATTCTTTTTTGAACGTTTTCAATATCGGTTTGAAGTCGTTGAGCAAAGCCAAAAAAGACCTTATACGCATTCTCGAGCGATGAGCAGATTCAGACTCTTTAGTAAAAGGGGATACAGAAATGAGCGATAAAAATCGGAAATCTTCCGACGAAAAGTTTGGAAGAAGAATTGAGAAACTTACGCAACTCATTAAGAAAAAAGGATATACGACCGTTAATAAAGGCGACTCTATTATCCTTAAACTTATGGGGGACGAAGTCGTTGTTGAACTTGATCCCAAGAGTTCCTTTGGATATCGAACGAGTTATCACGTCGCGAGCGCCTCCGAATCGAACTCGGCGTGTCATGAAAAGATTATGGATATTACGAAAAAGGTCCGGCTCGTAAAGATTCTTCAGAGAGAGAATAGCGTTGATTTTGTGATCGACGTCTGTTATTCCAAACCTGCTGAATTCGTAAGAAATCTCTCCCGGTTTGGCGAGATTCTGCACTTGGCGGCTTTTATGTTTGCCGAGGATCAAGAATAAAGAACGCCGTGCTTTAGAATCGAGTACGATATTCTTTCCTGACGACCGCGACGTCCACCGTCGAAGAAGGGACAGCATGATTCTCTTCGACGGCCTTCTCTTTTTTCTCATGTCTTCCCCCTTTGGTCCTGGGCTGTATTTTTTACCTTAGTTTTAACCAAAGGTGGAGACAATGGGAAAGGCTTAGCGTGAACTTTTTTTAAACTTCGACCGTCTCAGTTTCCGACTATTTCGGAATATTTTCGTGTTTTTTCTGATAGAGCGCGACGTTCGTTTTCTTGACCGTTTTTTAAAAGCCGATAGAATGTCGCAACAGGTAATAGGGATTCGATCGCGCAGCTCGTTTCGAGCGCAAGTCCAGATCGTTTGGGCCTGCGCGCGTGCGCGGGCTCTTCTCGTCAGAAGGTAGGATTTCCTATGAACGCGAATTCGAATATCCGTCCCCGTATTTGGACGGTAACTTTTGTTAATTTAATCTTCATATCTTTGGCGGCGACTGTTGTAGTCGACGCCGTTCAGGCTGCGCTTCCGATCTATATTAGCAACTTACTCCATCGCGACGCCGAGACGCTCGCGGGGACGCTCGTTACGGTTTTTGCCTTGGCCGGAATCATACCTTTTCTCGCGTCTGGCGCAATTTCCGATCGAATAGGGCCTCGCCGCGTTTTGCTTGTCGGATCTGCAATCTTTCTGATTGGGTGTTCCGGCCCGATTTTATTTCAAGGCGTGGGCGCGCTCTTCATTTGGCGTGTTTTTCAAGGCGTCGGTTTCGCAATAGTTAACGTTGCGTCCGCTGCGGCGACTTCTATGATTTTACCCCGTGAAAGACTTGGAGAAGGCCTTGGCTATTTTGGGGTGGGACAAGCGCTGGCAATGGCGCTAGGTCCCTGCCTCGGGTTAGTAATTGTTGAAAAGGCGTCTGCGACGTCGATGTGGATTACGCTTGCCGGCCTTACGGCCGCGATACTCGCCGCCAGTTTCTGGTCACGTTGCGACGTGTCGGCGCAGCCCAGCGCGCTCACGGAAGTCAGGCGCGAGACGCGAAGCTCGATGAAAGGCTTCTTTGGTCTATTTCTTGAGAAACGCGCAGCCATTCCCTCGATAATGATTCTTATTTTGGCGACGGGCGTTTGCGCGACGATCGTCTTCGTCGGCAAGTACGGACAGACGCTTGGGTTTCAAGCAGTAGGAAGCTTTTTTGTCGTTATGGCGGCGAGTATGCTCGTTTCCCGATTTGCAATGGGAACGCTTATGGATAAGCTCGCGCCTACGACGATTCTCTATCCGACGCTTGCCTTTACCGCCCTTTCCTTTGTTATGTTGGCGTTTGTTGGGAATCAGTATATATTCTATCTTGCCGGATTTCCTATTGGATTTGGATTCGGCGTCGCGACGCCTCTTCTTGCGTCTGTCGCTGTCAAGCGTTCGCCTCGCAACAGAATAGGCGCCGCCAATTCAATGTACTATCTTTGCGTTAACTTGGGCTTTGGAACGGGCGCGTTTCTCGGGGGAATCGCAATTGCCAAGCTCGGTTATTCTAACGCCTTTCTTTGCGGGCTTGCGTGCTGTCTTTTGCCTGGCATAATCGCTGCTCTCTTCTTGCGCGATTCCAGTACGCCAGACCTCGAATTAAAGCGGGAGGCGTCATTGAACAACCGTTAACGTTCGCCGTAAGAGCGCGTGAAACTTGTCTCTTGCGGGAAAATATTGAAAAAGACGCGGACCTTTTAGCGATTGACTCTGATTTAACAGTAGGGTTGATCGCTGTTTTTTTTGAAGTAATTCGGCAGTATTTCTGCGATCGAAAAGAGTTCGGCGCTGCCAGCAATCTTTACGCGGTTACCGACCTGTTCGCAGTAGAGTACGCCGGATCGCTCTGACGCTTGGAACGCCGTTAATTTCGATTTGCCGAGTCGTTTGGACCAATAAGGAGTTATGAGGCAGTGTGTAGAGCCGGTTACGGGATCCTCTTCTACTTTGAGTTTTGGCGCAAAGACGCGCGAGACGCAGTCGAAATCTTTCCCGGGCGCGGTCGCTCCGACGCAAAGCCCCGGTAATTTCGCTAGCTCGACGAAGTTTGGCTTCAATTGCCGAACGGTTTCTTCCGACTCAAAAACAGCCAATAAATCACGGCTCAAAATCACTTGTTGCGGCCTTATCCCGAACGCGCGTTCCATAGCGTCGTTAACTTCAACTTCCTGATAATCATAAACTGGAAAATCCAGTTCATATGTATCGTCGCAGCGCGTTACACTTAAATTGCCCCCGGCCGACTGGAAATGTATTTCCTGGGAATCATGTTCGTAATAATTGAAGAGGATAAACGCGGTCGCTAGGGTCGCGTGTCCGCAAAGATTGATCTCGCCTCCAGGGGTAAACCACCGCAAACGGTATCCTGCGTCTTCTTTTACGGTAAACGCTGTTTCGGAGAGATTATTTTCAATAGCTATCTGTCGCATTGTCTCATCCTGAATCCAGCGATTCAGAACACAAACTGCGGCAGGATTGCCAGTGAAAATCGGATCCGCAGCGTTCTGATTGGTAAATGCGTTGGCTATAAACTGCTTCATCTTAATCCGTCCAAAATCAGACAGAGCGTAAGCAACGAGATTCAAACGCCCGTCTACTGGTATTTTACTCAATATTAGAATTGCGCATAATTGGCGCCCAAATCAAGTTGCGATTCAACTTAGCCGCGACGTCAAAGGCTTTTTCAGCCTGCTCCGGTTCTCCCTGAAGACGCGCGACCAGCCCCTGCAAAAAGTATGTCGCGGCGTTTTGTTCCGCAATGGGGCCTTCTTCGCCAAACTTTGAGAATTCGTCGACGGTTGGCGTCTTTGAAGAACGTTCGGCCACGACTTTGGCGAAGTCGGCGGTCAATTTTTCCGCCTCGTTCTTACGATCCAGTTTGCGAAGTCCTAACACGCGATAATACGTCGATTCCGCGGCAAGCGTTTTGGGCGCATTTTGGGGATCGACGCTCCGTTCGTAGGCCAAACGCGCGTTGTCCGCGTCTCCGGCCTTCTCAAACGCTAACCCGGTTAAGTAGAATATCTTGGCGTTTTGCCCGCCCCCTAACGGCGCGGCCGCTTCAAAATTTTCCGGATAGGTTGCCGCAGATTGAAAATCCTCAATTGCTTTCTTGCTTTCGTTTGACGTCAGATGTTTCATGCCACGCAACAGCGCCGCGTCGACGAAGAGCGAATGAACGTCGCGCCCTCCTTCCCAAACGTGGAAATGACGCTTTTTGAGAATATCAAGCGATTTATCGTATTCTCCGACGGCATTGTAAAGCTCGACGAGCCGCGCGACGCTGTCGTCGTATTGAAATACCGCGTCGCGATAGCGTTCCATTTCGTCCAACCGTTCTTTTGCCGTTTTTCCAGCTTTTGCGGCAAGTTGGTCGAATTCATAGATAAAGCGCGGATCGGAACCGTCGCACTTGAGCGCCTGACGGTAAGCCGTAAGCGCTTCTTCGAAATTGTTCTTTCTTCCCAGCGCGAACCCGATGTTACGCCAATTCCGTCCAAAATCGGGTCTTATTCTTGCAGACTCCTGCCACTCTTCTATCGCTTTATCCTTATCTTCCAAGAAGTAAAGCAACATTCCATATTCAAAATGCGCTTGCGCGTCGTTCGGCGCGACGGAAAGAATCGCGTCGTAGAGCGCCCGTTCTTCGGGACGGAACGCAAAAACGTATTCGTTGCAACGTTCCGCCGCTTCTTTCAAAACTTGCGAAACGGCCGTTGCGTCACGTTTTAACTGAATCAAAGTCCAAGCTTTATAGTAATGAATTGTCGATATTTCGTCGAACGGAGTTCCGTAGTCGATCGCCGCGTCGAGGAGGGCGAGCGCTTCGTTACAGGCTCCGCGGTTGAGGTAGTCGACGACGGTTTCGATGAGTTCCTGCTGGCGTATTGCTGCGGAATCGGCTCGGTTGTTTATAACGCCTCGGCTTTTCTCAATTTCTGCAAACGCTTCGGCGACGTTTCCGTTGAGAAAACCGCGTTCAAGTTTAGCCGAATAGTCGATGGGATCGTTTGAGACGACGTAATCGAGCAGTTCGACTGCCGTTTCTTTATTGACTTCGGACGTCTGATAGAATCGGTTGCCTGAGATTGCATAGGTTCGCACGCCGTCCGCGCCGCCTTTTTCAAGGAGTTTGCGAATAACAAACGCTTTGAACGTCAGCGCTTTGGGATTGTCGGCGTCGACGCGCAGAGAACGGTCGATCATTTCAAGCGCTTCGGCGTAGTCGCCGCTTTTTGACGCAAGTTCCGCAAGTTGAAAGAACGCCGCCGCTTGATAGCCGGTCGTCCAGCTGGCTTTCCAGAATTGGTCTTTGGCGTCTTTATCGCGCGCCAATCCGCGGTAGGCCAGTCCGAGATAATAATGCGGCTCCCCGTCTTTAACTCTAGTGTAGTTCTTTTCCAGCCGTTCAAGAGCGCGCTCAAAAAGAGCCGAGCTTTCAGACCATTTTCCTTCACGCAACAGCCGCAGACCGACCGCCGTATTGACGCGCGCGTCGCCCGGATCACGTGCGAGCGCCTCACTATAGAAGTCCATGGGATCACGCTGACCGTTATGAAATTGCTCGAGCCGTAATCCAGCCAGATAGAGTTCTTCGTTTGTCTTGTAATCTTTGGGATTTCCGACAGGCGAGACGGGCGTAGGTTTAGTTTGCTGTTCCAGAATCGGCGGCGTGTAGGCAATAAGTTCCGCGCCCGAGGCGTCGGCGACAGCTAGCGTAAATTCAGAGTCTGCACGTTTTGCATCTTCCGGGGTAAGTATTGCGTCGGCGATAAACGCGTCGCCCGGCGCCGCGTCGGCGATCTGCGACCATATTTCCCGACCTTCAACGCAGAGCGTAACGCGCGCTTTTTCCAGACGCCGCGTCGGACAGAATCCGATAAAGAATCTGTCGTCTCCCACGCGTGCGAGATTGAGAGCTCCGTTTAAATTGGCGTTTTTGACGTGTTTAATCTTGGAGATGGGGAACCAGTAATGTTTGTACCTTCTGGTTTCATACGGCCCAATCCAGCTGTAGTCCGGCTGGTTATCTGACCATCCGCCGACCATAAGTTCCAGATAGGAGCCATCCTCGTCGGTTAACGCGTGATCCCAAACTTGAGCGCGTTCGTGATTGCCCCAAAGAAAAAACTTTTTGCCGCATACGACGTGATGGTTGCCAACGTGCGCCGTGCCCGCGTCTTTGCCGAAGTCGTAGCCAGCAAGGAAGTCGGAATCGAAATCCCAAGCAAAAACGGATCGTGAAACTTTATCGTGATTCTTCCAGAAACTGATATCGACGCCGTTATCGATCGGCCATTCAGAAAACGAGGTTTTCGAGTGGCCCGTCCCGAATTGAACGTTCGGCGGGAAAATAACTTGATAATTCTCGTTGCAATGGACCGAGACGTTTGCCCAGCTTAACATTGACTGAATAAAGGGCGAACGGTTTTCGACCGTGACTTCCGCTTCGACAAGCGATTGGCCGGGATAGACTGTCATCGCAACGTTCCACTTCATTCGGTGGCGGATTTCCGTTTCGCCTACGTAAACGGTCTTGGAGCCGTCAGGATTATCCGCTGTTCCCCAATCGATTGACATGAGCGAAGACGGACGGTGATGATGTGGAATATTCCACTCGACTCCGCCGGAAATCCACGCGCCCAGCATGCCGATGAGCGCAGGTTTGACGACGTGCTGACGGTAGAAAAACTCGTAACCGTTTGTTTTATCTGTCGCCTGAAAGATTCTGCCGCCGAGGTCTGGCGCGATTCCCAATTTAACATATTCGTTTTCCAGATAGAGGAGCCGGTACCGTTCGTCTTGCTTTTCGTCGCTTAGAATGTCGCGCATCGCATAAGGATAGACCCGTCCCTGCGCCCCCTGATAGACGCGTCCCGTGTAGAAGATAGGGTTCTTATCGGCGAGTCCGAACGGGTACGTAGGAACGGTTTCAATCTTCTCTGTGAGGCTTACCGGCTCCTGCCCCTCCGCCGACAATCTCAGGAACGGCAAGGCAAGACAAACAAAGAAGAATACGGACGCTGCGAGGGCGTTTTTGGAAAGGAGCGGGGAAGTCATTGGAGTATCCTATATTTCAAAAAGTTGAATTCAAAATACATACGGCGTTACTTAGCCATTCTATCTTTCCGACGTTTGAAAGTCAAGCTGCAGGCGTTTACGGAGATTAAGTCTTGTACCGCGCTGTACGCCGGATATAATTCTGACGACGGTCATGAGACTTTAGTACGTATCGAGACGTTGTGTGACGGAGAACGCGTCATGTCGAAATTTGCGGTAATTCTTGCGGCGGCGGGCAAGAGCAGCCGGTTTAACGCGAAATCTAATCCGTTTGCCGGAGGATTGCGCACGAAACCTTTTGTCGCGCTTAATGGACGCGCCGTATGGCTTTATAGCGCGGAACGGTTCGCTCGGCGCAAAGACGTAGCCGAGGTTGTTCTCGTTGTTTCGCCGGAAGATCGCCGGGAAGTTGAAGATCGGTACGCTATGGAAATCCTTCTGAACCGCGTTAAGGTCGTCGAAGGGGGCGCAGAACGGTATCTTTCAGTTCAGAACGCGCTTGCCGCCGTATCGCCCGACGTCGACTATGTCGCTGTTCACGACGCCGCGCGCCCCTGTATAACCGACGGTGAAATTGAACGTGTTTTTTCGGAGGCGCTTCGGACCGGCGCGGCAATACTGGCGACCCCGATCGTAGGCTCGATTAAACGTTCCCAGCGAGTCGACGGAGACCGAACCGTCGTTTCTTCTTCCGTACCGCGCGAAAATCTTTGGGAAGCGCAAACGCCGCAGGTGTTTGAAAAGAACTTGCTGACGCGCGCTTATCGTGAACGCGCCGCAGAGGCTCGTCCGACAGACGACTGCGAGTTGATTCAGGCGCTGGGAAGAAACGTCTCTATTGTCCTCGGTTCCCGTTTTAATATTAAAATAACGACTGGCGAAGATCTTACGATTGCCGAACATTATATGGATATCGTATCAAAGAATAATCTGAAAACAGGACTGTTTTTCTGAGGATCCCTATGCTGTCGAATCGGATTGGCGTTGCGATTGCCGCGTTTGCGTTTATACTGGCGTCTGACGTGTGTTTGGCTCAGCAGAGTACGAACTCAGCCGCGCGAGGCGAGAATTCGCGTCCTGACGCCGTCTCGTCCGGTAAAGTAAAATCGCCGAGCTATCTTGCCCTTGAACGCGCGTTACGAAAGAAATACCCGCAGATTAACGACGGTTTATCGACCTCGCGGGAGTATTTGAAGAGACTCCCTGCCCATTGGGGCGGACTTGAACTTACTGAACGTCAGACGAAGTATCTGTATTCAATTCAGAAAGAATATTTTGACGAGATTTCGATGTTAGAAGCGCGTATCGCCCGGTTGGAATCAGAACGCTACGCGCGTATGCGCGCCATTCTAACCGACGAGCAGCGCGCGACGTTAGACGACATAATCAAAAACGGCGGAACTGGCCGCCAAGCGAAGAAAAGCCCGTCGAAAAAGGAGACGGGCGGAGATAAGAACACTAAAGGCGAGAAAACAAAGAAGTAACGAACGTTACCGTCGGTGTCCGTTCAAGGTCAATCCGCGAGTTAATACAGACTTTGCGCGAAGGATTTGGGAATGAAATATCTGCGTCAGATAGGCCTTATTTTACTTGTTTCTTTTATTGCGGAGCTTGTTCGCCTTCTTATACCGGCGCCAATACCCGCCAGTATTTATGGGCTGATAATCTTATTTCTCTGCTTGCAGTTTCGTATTGTTAAACTGGAATCCATAGAAGAGACTGGCAATTTTCTTTTGACGATTATGCCCCTTTTGTTTGTCCCGCCTACCGTTGGACTTATTGATAAATGGCAGTGTCTAAGTAGTATTGCCGCGCCCGCGCTGGCGCTTATTATCTTTGGGACGCTTGCGACGATGGTTGCGACGGGCGCCGCGGCGCAGTTCTTACTCCGGAGTCAAGACAGGGGGAAGCGGTAATGGATTCATGGAGAGAAACGGTCGGCGACACGTTGAGCGCGAACGTCTATTTCGGCGCTGTTGCAAGTATATTCTGTTATGGAGTCGGAGTTTATTTGCAGAAGCGATACCGCTTCATTCTATTCAATCCGATCCTGATTGGGATTATTCTCGTCGTTGTTCTGCTTAAAGTATTTCGAATCGATTTCGCGAGCTATGACGAAGGCGCGTCCCATTTAAATTACTTGCTCACCCCGGCGACCGTAGCGCTTGCGATTCCGCTCTACAAGCAGTTTGAAGCGCTCAAAAAGAACTGGAAGGTAACGCTTGCGTCGATTTGCGTTGGAGTCTTGACGAATTGCGCTATTGTCTATATTACTGCAAAATTATTTGATTTAGAGCGCGTTTACTACGTAACTTGCCTGACGAAATCAATCA
>CAMNJU010000134.1 GCA_946541595.1 uncultured Planctomycetales bacterium | reverse complement strand
GCGCTCCCGCTTGCGAAGCTCCGGCTCCGGCCCCGTGCGCTCCCGCTTGCGAAGCTCCGGCTCCGGCCCCGTGCGCTCCCGCTTGCGAAGCTCCGGCTCCGGCCCCGTGCGCTCCCGCTTGCGAAGCCGCTCCGGCTCCGTGCGCTCCGGCTTGCGAAGCCGCTCCGGCTTGCGCGCCTTGCGTTAAAGTTTCCTGCTGCATCAAGCCGTTCCAGCGCCTCAAGGCCTGCTTCGCTCGTCCTTGCGTCGCCGCTTGCGCTCCGGCTGCTTGCGCGCCCGTCGCTGAATGCGCCGCGCCGGCTCCTTGCGCTCCGGCTGCTTGCGCTCCGGTCGCCCCGGCTTGCAACTGAGTTTTAACGAACTCGGCAATCCAGGTTGGGCGTTAGATTCCAACAACCCGTTTCTGACGTCCGCCGCTGATTGAGCAACGAAAAAGACCGCCAATCGTTTACAAAACGCTTGGCGGTTTTTTATTTGATATTCCGACCCCGTTAAATTGCCGCCGCCGGATTTGAACGCGCGCCGACGTCCGCTATTGGACTATTGCGCGTCTAATGCGGCAGACTTTCTTAAGGAGCGGCCCAACCTGATCGAGAGGGAGCATATTGGGGCCGTCGCTGGGCGACTGCTCAGGATCGAAGTGAGTTTCGAGAAAGAGCGCGTCGATACCGACGGCCGCGGCTGCGCACGCGAGCGGCGCGACAAATTCCCGTTTTCCTCCGGATCGGCCGTCCGCGGCGCTCGGCTGCTGAACGCTGTGCGTCGCGTCGAAGAGGACCGGAACGCCCAGATTGCGCATAACGACGAGCGACCGAAAATCGTTGACTAAAGCGCCGTATCCGAAGAAGGTTCCCCGTTCGCCGAGTATTACCTGTCGGCATCCGAACGCGGCTAATTTCGCAACGACAAACGCCATATCCCCGGGCGCCATGAACTGCCCTTTTTTAACGTGGACCGGCTTGCCCGTCTTGGCGGCGCTTGCGAGAAGATCGGTCTGGCGCGCGAGAAACGCGGGGATTTGCAGGAGGTCGACGACGTCGGCGACGTAATCCGCCTGAACCGTCTCGTGTATGTCGGTGGTTACGGGGAGTCCCGTTTTTTCCTTAATTTCCGCGAGCAGCTTGCATCCCTCGACCATTCCGAGCCCGCGCCAAGAGTCGACGCTTGTGCGATTCGCTTTATCAAACGAGCCTTTAAAGACAAGATTGATTCGGTCGCCCTCTTCCCGGAGCATGTCGACCGTCTCTTTGAGGGCGATTGCGATTTCGAGGGACGTTTCGCGTTGGAGTACGCAAGGCCCGGCGACGAGGAGCAGATCGGCGCCTTCGCCGCACCGATAGGGACCGACCGTTATGGGATTGTTAGGAGCAGGGGACATCTGTCTTCTCCGTCTTTTCCTTAGATTTTCGTGTAATCGGCGCGTCTTGCCGCGCGTATAGATTCAAACGATCATACTTAAACGGCCTTCATTTTTCAAGAGCGTTTAGCGCCGCGCCAAACGCTGTTAGGTTGACCCATTTTTAAATATTGCTAGAATTAGACGTTGGTTTTTGGCGCCAAATACGTTTGCATACTTTATGCGGCGCGCCGTTTTTGCAATGAAAGGGGCGCGTTCCGACGTTACGAAAGTTGAATTATGAGTAGAGTAATACAGCGGCAGTTTCAAAGAAGTTTGTTGCCGGCGCTTGTTTTGGCATGTTTGACGTTTGCTTCCTGCGATAAAAAAGAGGCTGCGGTCAATCCGGCCGACAGTCCCGTTTCCGCGACGGTTCCGCGTCCGGTTCAACTACTGACGCTGCCGGACGGGAATCTCGACGAAACGCGTACTTTTCCCGTCTTCGTTAAAGGGGGCGAGACCGCGAAACTCTCTTTTCGCGTTCCCGGCAGAATCGTCGAGCTCAATTGCGACGTAGGAACGCGGTTCAATAAGGGCGACGTGGTCGCCGCGCTCGATCCCCGCGATTACGAGCTTGCCGTTGCGCGTTCGGAAAGTGCGATTGAAGAGGCTCAGGCGGGCCTTTCGGCAATGGAGACGGGCGCGCGCTCCGAAGACGTCGCGTCGCTTGAAGCGGCTCTCGATGCGGCGAAATCTCAACTTGAAACGGCGAAACGCCAGTACGAACGCATGGAGAGCCTCAAAAAAGACGGCGCCGTCTCCGAAGTTCAATACGACCTTGCGAAATCAACGTACGACAGCGCGGTCGCGGTCGAACGCTCGGCGGAAATGAACCTTGAAAAGGCGCAAAAAGGCTCCCGCGACGAAGAAATTGAAATGGCAAAAGCGAAGATCGCGGGCCTCATGCTCGACCGCGACCTTGCTAAAAATAAGCTCGAAGACACAAAACTTCTCGCGCCTTTTACCGGGGTAGTCTCGGAGAAATTCTTTGAAAATCACGAAACGATTCTTCCCGGCGTCGCCATTCTAACGCTCGTCGACGACTGTTCGTTCGAAGGGGAGCTGAGCGTTTCCGAGGAGCTCGTCGCGCGTCAGGGGGACGTTCAGTCGATCGAATGCACGTTTGAAACCCTGCCGGACAAAGTATTCCCGGCCTCGGTGCGCCAGACGTCTTCTTCCGTTCAAAAAGGGAACCGTTCCTATCTTGCGACGATTTCAATCGACGCCAAACCTGAAGACGGGCTCCTCATCGGCATGGTTGGCACGGCGAAAATGACGCTCAAAGAATCCCGCGACTTCTATTTGATTCCGTCGTCGGCGCTCGTTCCGTTGAGCGACGGTTCCGACGACGGGGATTCCTCCGTGTGGGTCTACGATTCCGCGACAAATTCGGTTTCGCGCCGCAACGTCAAGGTCGGCGTCTTTGTAAACGATCAGGCGCAAATCCTCTCGGGGCTCAAGGGCGGCGAGACGATTGTCTCGGCGGGAGCGCGTTTTCTTACCGACGGACAAAACGTTCGTCCGGTTCAGAAATAGACGTCTTCCTCTCGCTCGTTGCTTTCAGACGTTATCGATATGACAAATGTTTGGACGAAAAACGCCGCGCCGCGGCGTTCGTAAGGTATAAACGGAAGAACAATGTTGTCCCAATATGCGGTAAATCATCGCTGCGTCGTTTCCTTCTGCGTCTTTCTAATCGTTTTGGGCGGGGTATGGTCGTATCTCACGCTCGGACGGCTGGAGGATCCCGAGTTCGCAGTTAAGACGGCGGTCGTCGTAACGATGTGTCCGGGCGCGTCGGCGGACGAAATTGAAGAGCGCGTAACGAACGTCGTCGAGCGCGCCGCGCAGCAGATTAAGAATCTCAAGCAAGTTCGCTCGATTTCCAAGCCGGGCCTTTCGATCGTTTTCGTCGACCTGCTCGAGAAGACGAAAAAAGAAGCGATGCCGGAGACGTGGCAGGAACTGCGCAATAAGATGTCGACGATCAAAGCGTCGCTTCCGATCGAAGCGTTGCCGCCCATCGTAAAAGACGACTTTGGCGACGTTTACGGTTGCGTATTCGCGCTCACTGCGGACGGATTTTCCGACGCCGAACTCGTTAAGCGCGCGCGCGAACTCCAGAAGAAGCTCCTGCTCGTCGATCAGGTTCGCCGCGTCGAGCTCTGGGGCCTTCCGGAAGAGCGCGTGGAGGTCGAGATTTCCCGCGCGCGCATGGCCGAGCTTAACGTTCAGCCGGCCTATATCCTGCTCGCGCTCCAAAGCCAGAATTTAACGTCCGACTCCGGAGCGTTAAAGGTGGGCGGCAATAAGATCCGCATTTCTCCGACGGGGAAATTCGAGTCGCTCGAAGAGATCGAAAATCTGCTTATTGCCGACGGCCTCTCCGCCGACCTAATTGGAATTGCGACCGAGTACGTGAACGACACGCCCCTGGAAGGGCTTTCGTCGCGTCTGGACGACGTTCGAGGCTCCGGCGCGCGGCAGATTCGGCTCAAGGACGTCGCGACCGTTCGCCGCTTGTCGAACGACGAGCCGTCGCAGATTATGCGAATTAACGGCGAACGCGCCGTCGCCATTGCGCTTTCGCCTATTCCGAACGGGAACGTGCTCAAGATGGGGGACGAAGTGCGCGCCAAGCTCCGCGAAGCGCTGGCGGAATTCCCCGTGGGATTTGAAGTTCAGGACGTCAGCTATCAACCGGACAGCGTTCACGTTTCTATCCATGCCTTTACGAAGAACCTTTACGAGGCGATTGTCATCGTAACGGTCGTCGTCATGCTGGCGATGGGCTGGAAGAGCGGCATTATTATTACGAGCAGTCTGCTCATTGTCATTCTTGGCACGTTCTGCGTTTTGAAAGCGCTCGGCGTCGACTTGCAGCGCACGTCGCTCGGTTCGCTCATTGTCGCGCTGGGGATTCTCGTCGACGACGCGGTGGTCGTCGGCGACTTAATTCTCGTGCGTATGCAGCGCGGCATGGAACGCAAAGAGGCGTGCGTGGACGGCGCGCGACGCGCGTCCATGCAGCTGCTCGGCGCGACAATCGTCGGCGCGCTCGCGTTCTGGCCGATCTATCTCTCCCCGAATATGACGGGCGAATACGCGGGCTCGCTCTTTATCGTCGTTGGGTTTTCCCTGATAATCAGCTGGTTCGTCGCCATGCTGCAGACGCCGGTCGTCTACTATCTTTTCGTTAAGGTTAAATCGGACGGCACGAATAAAGATCCGCACGGCGGGCCCGTCTACCGCCTTTATCGTCATGCGCTTGAAACGGCGCTGCGCTTCCGGATCCTGACGCTGCTCGTTCTCGTCGGCGCTCTTTATGCGTCGGTCCTGGGATTCCAGCGCATTCCTCAGATCTTCTTTCCGCGCGCGCAGCGAACCCAGTTTATGGTCGATTTCTGGGAGCCGGAAGGGACGTCGATTAATAAAGTCGCCGCCGATCTCCGCAAGGTCGAAGAGTATCTCGGGAGTCAGGAAGGGGTCGTTAACGTCGCGAGTTTTATCGGCGCAGGGCCGCCCCGTTTCTATTTGCCTTACGAACCGGAACTTGCCGATTCGAGCTACGCCCAGATTATCGTGAACGT
Source organism: uncultured Planctomycetales bacterium (assembly GCA_946541595.1). Taxonomy (GTDB): domain Bacteria; phylum Planctomycetota; class Planctomycetia; order Pirellulales; family Thermoguttaceae; genus RUG369. The sequence goes on along the minus strand of CAMNJU010000134.1, from coordinate 4,847 downwards.
CGACTCGCTCGACCGCATCTCGCAGCTGATTGATCCCGTCGAAGCGTGGATGATCAAGAACTGTCCGGAAGCGGAAATCCGCACGCAGCGGTTTGCGATGGGCCCGACGACGAAATCGGAAGTGGAAGCGCGGTTCAGCGGACCGGACGCCGACGTCCTTCGCAAGCTGGCGGATCAGGCGAAAGCGATCCTGCGCGAGGAGCCGGACGCGAAATTTGTCCGCGACGACTGGCGGCAGCCTACTCCGACGTGGTCGCCGAACTACTCGCAGCCGAAGGGGCGTCAGGCGCTTGTGTCGCGCAGCGAGGCCCTCTTTGCCCTCCGCTGGGCGACGCGCGGTATTCCGTGCGGATACTTTGCCGACGGGGAAGAGAATCTCCCCATTATGCTCCGCGCCGTCGAGACCGACCGCAACAATTCCGAAGTGCTCAAGAACCTGCCCGTCTGGGGAAGGAGTCTTAAGCCGGTTCCGCTCTCGCAGGTCTCCGATACGATCGGAATTCGCTGGGAACGCAGTATTATCGCGCGTCGCGACCGCGTCCCGACGATTACCGTGGGCGTCGATCCGATCGTGGGCAACTGGTCCGATCTTTTGGCGAGAGTGCGTCCGAAACTGGAAGCGATCGAGCTTCCGCCCGGCTATAATCTCGAATGGGGCGGTCAGTATGAGCGGTCTCAGGACGCGACGAAAGCGCTCGTCGGCGAGACGCCGCTGGCCTTCATTTTAATGGCCGTTATCGTCGTTACGCTCTTTAACGGGCTGCGGCAGCCGCTCATTATCCTGCTGACGTTCCCGCTCGCCGCGATCGGCATTACGGTCGGCATGCTTGTCCTTAATAAACCGTTCGGCTTTATGGCGCTCATTGGCGCGATGAGTCTGCTGGGAATGATGGTGCGAAACGGCGTCGTGCTCATGGATCAGATCGACGAGGAGCTCGAGAAGGGAACTCCTGCATACGACGCGATCGTCGACGCGAGCGTGGAGAGAATGCGGCCCGTTTCCGTCGCCGCGCTGACCGTTATCGTCGGCATGATACCGCTGCTTCAAGATCCGCTCTTTGACTCCATGGCGACCGCCATTATGTTCGGGCTGATCTTTGCCACGGCGTTGACCCTGTTTGTCGTTCCGATCTTCTACTCGCTCCTCTTCCGCGTCAATACGTCGAAGAGGCGCGTTAAGAAGTCTTAATAGCGCCGCGACCTCGGATTGCTAATAAAAAACGCCCGTCAGGCGAGTTCCCGACGGGCGTTTTATTTTGGGCGGCTCGACGCGGCGCGTCAGTACGACGCCGACGACGTGCCGTGCGGAGAGATAGCGATCGGAACGCCGTTCGGAAGCGGCCGGAGCGCCATTTGATACCGCAGTGAGAAGAGCCGTTTTTTAATATCGTGCAAATACTGGAACGAATCGGGATAGACGAAAACGGTTACGGTCGTTTCCCGGGGATCGTGTCTGAGCAGTTTGCGGCTGAATTCGGTATTTCTCCCATCGAGCGCGACGTCGACCGGTTCGCCGATCTGGTCGTTTAACGGGGTAAATTCGCCGTAACGCAGTTCGACGTAATAGCTGATTCCTTCGTAGTCGCGGCTCGTTTCCAGATCGACGACATAGTGGAAATCAAAATTATCGATCGGTCCTATCTTTTCGTCGAAAGTCTTTTGCGTTAGATCGCCCCGGAAATTCTTGAAATTGAGGCGCAGACGTTCGGCGCATTCGTTAATGGGGACGTAAGCGAGTCTGCCGTTCTTTAATTGGAAAAAGCATTCGCGCCCCTCTTGAACGCGCTGCGAGATCGGAGTCGGAATATTTTCAAGCGTCGTCGCGCGCGGCCGCGCCGCTTTGAGCGCGTCTTTTTCTTTGAGCAAATCGTCGCGTTTCTTTTCTTTCTCGAAGATCTCGCTTTTGAGTTCAAACGCGATCTGTTCGGAATCTTCGCGCCTCTGCGCTTCCGCTTTGAGTTCCGCTTCTATCTGCGCCGAAGCCGCTAAAAGAGTCCGGTAGTCGTCTTCCGCGATATCCGCCTGGCGCTCGACCGCAACGTACCGCTCGTTGAACTCTTCCGCCTCCCGGCGCGTCTCTTCGAGCGTCCGACGCGCTTTCGTGAGCGCGTCGACCGCGTCCACGTACTTCTGGCGCTCCGCCCGGTCCCGCGCGTCCTCGGCGCTTGCGGCCGTTTGCGCGTTTTCGTCGGCATGCGCGAGCGATTCCGACGCCGCGTTGTGAACGCGCGCGCCCGCGATCATAACGAGAATAATGAGAATGCCGACAAGATTCGACACGACGTCCAGAAAGGAATCCTGTCCGTCTTCGATCTTCTCTTGCGCGCGCGCGCGGCGCTGATACGGCGGCCGTCGTCGTTTTTTCATACTCTTTTAAGCTCCCTGCTTTATAGGCTCCCGATCCGTCGGGAACCCTGCTCATCATAATAAAGAGCCGCAAGTCGCGCAAGGCGGGTTTTCCCGCGTTCGCGCCGGGATTGTATTTGCGTTTTCGGGACGTTATAATGAACGCGTCAAGTTGTTCCGCGCGGTTTGGCGCCGCGCGGCCGGAACGCGAACTTAATGCGACGGGTGGAGAGATGAATTTGCTATTGAAATGGACGCGCGCGACGGCGGCGTTTCTTCTGTTATTTTGCGGGGCGTTTACTTTCGGCGCCGAGTCGGCGGACGGTCTTAAAAGCGCCGAAGAGCTGGTCGCCGCGCTCGAAGCGCGAATCGACAAACCGATTGAAATTCCGACCGAGTTCTCGTGCGACGTCCTGACGGCGGAACAGCGCGACTGCAAAGCGATTGTCTTTAAGAGCGGCGCCGACTGGAATAAGAAGGAGTCGGTCGTCTGGGAATGGGACCCTGCGAAAGAGCTTCCGAACTTTGCCAGCCGGTTTGGCCACATAAGCGAATGCAAGCCGTGTAACGGACTTAGCGAAGTTCTCGTCGCCGCGTCGTCCGGCGGCGTGGCGAGAATCCGCGTCGCGGATAAGAAGGTCCTTTTCTACGGGAACGCGGGCGGCAATACGCACTCGATCGCGAAACTGCCGGACGGGAATATTGTCGCCGCGTCGAGTACCGGCAAGTACGTTTCGCTCTTTGCCGTGCCGAAAGAATACGAGGAGACGGGCGCGACGGCGGAAACCCCCGTACTCAAAAAGTTCCCGCTCGACGGCGCGCACGGCGTCGTCTGGGACGCGAAACGCAGTCTGCTGTGGGCGCTTGGATATACCGCGATTGTCGGATACGAGTACGTCGGCACGAAAGAGGAGCCCGACCTTAAAGAGACCGTTCGCGTTCCGCTCGAAGGGACTCAGGCCGGAGGCCACGACCTCTATCCCGCGCCGGGATACGACGCGCTCATGACCACGGGCGTAGGGATTAACGTTTTTGACCCGAATTCGCACAAGTTCTATTCCGTCTCGCCCATGAAAAGAGTTAAGAGTATCTCGCTTTCGCCCGAAGGGACGCTCCTCATGCAGCGCGCCGTCGTCGAATGGTGGTCGGAAACGATTTTCTACGGCGACGATAAGAATTCGGCCGTCGGAACTTACAAAGACGCCAGATTTTATAAAGCGCGCTGGTTTACGCCCAATACGTTCAGCGACGGGGAATAGCGCGCAGAACTTGCGGATCGGGCTTCGGAGCGTATGAGAAGCCTCGCCGCCGGGATCGCCGCCGTCCTCGCGCGACGGCGGCGTCCGTCATTCTCGTGAAGGAAATGTTTTCTTGACGAGACGTTTCATCATCTTACTTATCAGAGTAAAAAGATAATGGTTCCTTACAACACGAAAAGGGAGTTCCTCTTCTTCCGCATAAGATTCAGCATATGATCCCTTCTTACCGCGAATTGTTGTTGGAGGTGTGAAAGCAACGACGTCTATATCGGTTACACTTTCCGGAATGACAACAGATTTCAATGAAAGACAGTGAAAAAATGCGGCGCTCTCTATCTCAGTAAGACTGGCGGGTAATTGAACAGTCTGTAAATCCCAACAACCTTCAAAAGTCGAATTCTTTATAACTGTAACGCCATTAGGAATCCGTATTGATTTCAAAGAAGTACAATAGGAGAACGCAAACTGTTCTATGGAAACGACGCTCTCAGGTATAACGACAGACTTTATGTTAGAACAACAGGAAAACGCTCCTTCGACAATCTCTTCGACTCCGTCCGGAACAACTACCTCGTCGGACGGATAGTTGCGAAGAATGCGAATAAGTTTTCTTCCTTCGTCAGCGTAAAGTATTCCGTCTTTTGAAAAATAGATTCCCGAAGAAGTAACGCCTGCGTTCTTCTCTATTTCAAGTTGCGCCATTGTTCGGCGGTATATCTTTCTTAGTCGTTCTTCTTCCGGATGTTCCGGGTTTATGCTTTCGGACCGGTCGATAAGCCGTTCTGTAAAGTTATATGATTCCCAAGTACGGTGAGGTAAAAAAGGATCGGCTCCTCCGAGCAACAGTACCGACAGACAATCCTGAGCTGAATCGGATGGATAATGATCAATTACATAATCAAGGGGCGATCTATCAAGTTGGTTTAATAAATTAGGATTCGCTCCATTTTCCAGTAGTAACTTACATATAAAAGGCAAGCCTTCCAAAACAGCGAAATGCAACATTGTAAGTTGATATTTATCTTGACAGTTTACGTCTGCGCCTGCCTTAATCAAACTTTCCATAAATTTGAACAGCTTTTTTTCATTCGTACTTCCATAGAATCCCTCCCGCACTATAAATAAAATATTACGGCCTTTGGGATTCTTAGTATTAGGACCTATTCTATACTTATCGGCCAATAGTTTTATAGCGCCGTCGTAATTGTTGCGTTCAACCAGAGTTAAAGCTTCATGCTCTCC
>CAMNJU010000133.1 GCA_946541595.1 uncultured Planctomycetales bacterium | reverse complement strand
AAATCCGGGCGCCTCGATAAGACGCGCGTTAATCGCGCGATAGACCTCGTTCGACTTTCTCAGCGCCTCTTTTGAAAGGGTCATATAATCCGAATTTCCACGCATCTTCTTTATGTATTCAAGATGCGCGTCCGCGACCTGCTTGCGGAGATCCTGATAAAACGCCGCGTCCTTCCCTTCGGGAACCTCGGGGAACGAAATGACAACGTCCTCGGAAGGCGCGTTTGACGGCGGATCCGCGCCCTGCGCGGCGCCCAACATAAGACAGAAGGCGGCAATAGACGCGGCGGCGAGAGGCGCCCGGCGTTTCGCTGAAGTTTTCATCTCATTATCCTCTAACGCGTTCTAAAAAAATTAAATCGAAGCGCAAAGTTGATTCCAACCGAGCGGATTATACAAAACATAAAGACGCGATTCAAGAGCCCGTTTAAAAAACGGTTTAGAAGAATCCGATCGGCAAAAAAAAGCCCGCCCGTCCAATCGTTTGAACGGGCGGGCGAGAAACAAAAGAATCAGCCCGACAGGCGCGCAAATCAGCGGCCGCCGCCGTGGCCCGCCGTCTGCTCCTGCGGAGTGAGATCGACTTCTCCTTCGAGCGCAAGCGCGATATCCTTCTGTCCTCCGGCGGGCACATTAACCGTCAAGCCGGACTGATTCAGATCGGCGTACTTAACGGGCAATTCGTGCACGACCGTCTGGGGCGGCGGCGCCTGCCCCCTGTATTTGTCGGGATTGTCCATGCGGTCTTTCGCTTCTTCCGGCGATAGGCCGCCCTCGACTCGGTCCTTCATAACGGTAACGGTATATTCGCCCGGATAGACGCCGTCTCCCGGGTCGAGCGTCGTCATCTTGAAAGCGCCCTTTTCGTCGGTAGTCGCCTGCGCGCTCGCCGCCTGTCCTCCGATCTGCTTCGGGGCAAAGAGGACGGTGGCGCCGGCGACCGGTTCCCCGTTGAGCGTAACGACGCCTTCCGCGTCCACAAGCCCGTCAAGCCGAGACTTCTGACAGCCGGAAAAGGCCGCCGAACACGCGAGCAGAACGAGCGTCAACGCCGCTAATCTTTTCATGAGCAAAGCTCCTTTCCGCAAGTCCAGTCGTTAGAGTGTCGCGTTCGTTTCGCCCGCCTTGCAGGTGCCAAGCGCGCCCCAGACGCCGAACGGCGAGACGCCGCTCTGCGAGCCCCAGTATTTATACCATCCGGAAAGTCCGCTCGTGCCCGGCGTTTCGCAGTTCACCGTATCGCTCACGAAGCGGACGCTCCCGTCGAGCATGCCGACGTTGACGCCGCCGCTGTGATTGCTCGTCGCCGGAAAATAGCCCGCGTCCTGGAACGTCGTGTCCTGACCGCAGGAAGGAGAGTTCGGAGGCAGAATCGTTTGGAACATCGCGTTGTTGTACGAATAGTAGAAGACGCGTTCGCCGATACCGCCCGACGTCGCAACGCCCGCGGCAAACTGACCGTTCGCGCCGCGCTTCGCAAGACAGACGTTCGGCGTATAGGACCACGCGTTCGTATTCAGCGCGAACCCGCCGAGAATCCGACGGTGCTCCACGCCGAGCTCGCTGGGCGACGCGACGTGCTCGCTCATGGCGATCGTATTGCTCGTGCCGTCGACGACGTACGAAAGGGGCCGGCTCCCGCCGCCCCAGTCGGTGCCCGCCCACTGGTCGGAACGCCGCTCCATACCGAACACGGACCGCTCGTTCCCCCACTGGCCGTAACGCCGGTTGATGTAGTCGGCGTCGCAGAAGCAGTAGTTGCCCGGCGTGAGCTTGTTCTCGTCGGCCGAGGAGGTCGACGCGTCGGACGGGCAGTTGAACGCGGTTATCTTGCCCTTCCAGCACTTCTGGTCGCTGTAGGGATTGTACCACGCGGGGTCGGCGGGGTGCGCCATGATTTCAGAAAAACGCTGATTCTGCTCGATTTCCGGCAAGATGCACAGGAACGGCGTGCAGTTGCCGTTCGAGCCCATGCCGAACGCGGGCAGCATGTCCTTATTGCGGTCCGCGTAATTGAGAATCGCCAGACACAGCTGCTTCAGATTGTTCGTGCACTGCATACGCCGCGCCGCTTCCCGAGCCGCTTGAACCGCAGGGAGAAGCAGCCCAATCAAAATACCGATGATCGCAATCACGACCAACAATTCAACAAGGGTAAAACCATTACGATTCCTGCCCATGAGAACCTCCTCTGTTATACGGAATATTGCTGCAGCAAAAGTAGGAAAAACAACCTACACAAAGGACGCCAAATATATAAGGCGCATAAAAAAACATTCGGTTAAAGTTCACCCCAAAAGGAGACTCCGAGAAAATTCTACGCGGCGACGCCTTCAACAAACGTCAGCCCAGGGGTTAAGCGAAGCCGCCCCTGTTGCGTTTGTGATTATATCGCTTGTCAGACAAGAAAAAAAGAGCGCGGGAAAAATTCTTGATGATTATTTTTCTTTTAGCGCAGAAAAAACGGTTAGACCGGGTCGCCCCCTGCCGCGCGCCTCCTCCGGTCAGGCGCGGCCCGAACCTTTCTCCGCCGCCGACCAAAACAAAAAGCCAAAAGAGCTTAAACCGCCCCTTTGGCTTCTTCGTTAACTGTCGGGTAAAATCGCCGGCAAACGGCGCAGACGCGTCACGCGCCGCCGCTGGTTTTGCCGTCGGAGGTCGGCGGCGGGGGCGTCGGTTCGGAACCGCGCGGAATATCGAAGTCGAAGTTATTCTTGCCCTCTTTGACCGTAACGGTATGCGTCGAGAAAACGCCCCAGTCTTCAGGAACGTAGGTAACCAACTTCGTCGAGGTGTACGTCTTGCCTAACTCGTCGGTAACGGTCTGCGTTTCGCCGGAACTCTCTTCGCAGGTTACGACGACCGTATACTCGCCCGGGAAAAGCGTTTTCGCGCCTGTGATGGAGAATTTGCCGTCTTTAACGGCGCCCGCGGAACTCGTCTTGCCGTCCGGATCGACCGGTTGGAAAGAAACGATTCCGTGATCCATCGGTTTCCCGCCAAACGTAACCGTACCGGAGACCGGATAACGCCCGTCCGGCGATTTAGGACCGCAGCCGACCAGCGAGGTCGCAACGACCGCCGCCAGCGCCAACAATATGCCTGTCGATAGTTTCTTCATTTGAAACCCCCGTAAATCGTCAATCGAGATTCGTCGTTTCGCTGCCCTTAGAGGTACTCGCGGCCGCCCATACGTCAAGATTGACGGTATCGCTGACAAAGCGAACGGAACCGTCGCACATAGCGACGTTTACGCCGCCGGAATGACTGCTTCTCGCGCTCACGACGGTGGCGCCGTCAAGAGTTTTGTCGGTAGCGGGCGCGTATTCCGCGTTGGTCGCGCGGCCGGAAATGCAGCCGAGATAATCCATTTCGCTCGTATTGGGCGTAAAGAACGCGGAGTACATACAACCCCAGCAGTACCAAAGATTGCCGCGTTCGTCAGCGGCCGCGACTCCGTTGATATCGTCGCTCTTGCTGACCTGCAGAAGTTCGGACATGCCCATCGTGTTCGACAAGCCGTCTTTGATATTGGAGAGCTTCTGGCAGTAGTATCCTTTGCCCTGATAACCGCCGTTGCGGAACGCCGCTTCCTTATATCGGACGGTGCGCGAGCCGTATTGGATCTGTTCGCGCCAGCCGTTGATAATGGAAGGGCTTCCGGGCGACCAGTTGGACGCGCCGGTCTTGCCGATGCAGACGACGTAGTTGTGCAGGCACCAGCCTTTGGTATTGTCCTTATAGAAGTATTCGGAGTCGCTCGGGCAGCAGTAAGTTCCAATCCGTTTGAGGCAGAAGTAGCTGTCGTTGGCGCCCACGCCGGCGTGACGCCAAATTTCCGGAATGCCGTCGTAAAGCGCGGTCTGTTCAATGAAAGGCAGAATCTGACGCGCCCACGTTACGTAGTGCTGGGAATCCTGACTGCAGTACGAAGCGCAGGGAAGTTTCCCTGCCGTCTCGGCATAGTTCAGCATTGCGAGCATACACTGTTTGAGATTGTTAGTGCACTGCATGCGGCGAGCAGCCTCCCTTGCCGCCTGAACGGCGGGAAGAAGCAGGCCGATCAAAATACCGATGATCGCAATTACGACCAGCAATTCGACGAGCGTAAACCCGCCTTTGCGAGAGAAAACCTTGCTCATAACGTATCTCCATAACAGGATAGAAACAAAAAAAAACTAAAATAAAACGGCCTTCTGTTGCGAAAACCGCAGGAGCGGTTCGAGAAATCAGGACGCGTTATCTCGTCAAAAAATCATCGTCCGACAGCCGACAGCCAATATAACAAAGTTCGGCAAGGCATACAAGCTTTTTCAAAAAAACCGGAACGTTTTCAATAAAAAAACTGTCAAGCGCTTACCGATTCGACAACTTCAAAAACGCTTATACAAACTGTCCAAACGTCAAAAAAGGGCGAAACATACGCAACAGGCGCAAAAAACAGGCCGCGCCCGACTCAAAAGCCGCCGGGGAACGCCCGTCTCTAACGACAGACGCTCCCTTCGTCTTTGCCGCTTGCCGCAACGCGCCTGAAGTTTCCCGGCGGCGCCGAATTTGCCGGCGAGTTACTTCACGGAGTCTCCTTGCCTGTACAGCTTTTGAATCCTTTCGGGCAGCGATCTTGACCTTGCTTCCTCGACGGAAACTTCCGGCCGGTAATCGGGCCGGCCCTGAAACTTTTCGTGGAGTCTTCCAAAATAGGACGGATGATACGGCGCGTTGACGTCAAGCCAGTTCGCGACGGTCAGCAGTTCCGCTTCCGTGAGTTGAACGTTCGCGTCCTTATGCTTCTCGATAAGGAGCTTGAGCTCGTCCTTCGCGGCGTCGGGCGCGTCTTTGAGGGCCGTTTCGCCAAAGAGCCAGGCTCCGAGCGGGCTGGAGAGCGTTCCGCTCTGATACGCGGGTATGAACTCGATTCCGTTGCTCGCGGCGTCTTCGTTGCGTTCGGCGCGGTTCCCGAGCAGGTTCTTATCGGAATTGCCCAAGTCGACGAGACTCCAGTAGGAAATCGAATAGTTCAATTTCGCGTCGCCGCGCATATCGGGCGCGGCCGAACCCTCCTGTCCGTCGTGGCAGGAGACGCAGCGCGCGTTCCAAATCGGCTGAATCTGTCGGTCGTAATCGAAGGTAAACGCGGCGCTCGCCTGACCCTTTTGCGGCTGCGGCTCGCTCGGTTCTCTCGACAGCGCCTTGGGCGCGACCGGATTCGACGTCAGCGGCGCTTCGTTCTGCATTTCATGACATCCGACGCACGCGCGCTGTTCGCCCGGCCGGTAATTGACGTACGTACGCTCCGTCTGAACGGCGCGGTACTTTTCGTCGAGCGCCTGGAAATAGAGCGCGCGGTCGGCGGGCACGTAGAAGCACGCGCTCCCGTCTTCTTCTACGGGTACGACGCCAAGCTGCACTTTAACGCTCAGGGAGCCGTTCGCGACGGCGCTGTGCGCGTGGGTCGTTCCCTCGTGATCTTCGCCCCAGCTTTTGCGCGCGGACCAGGATCGCGGAACCTGTTCCAGAATACGGATATATTTAACGGTTCCGCGCTCGACGGCCGGCATGCCGGCGTAGACGTCGGTAATTGTCAGCAGGGCGCGGTTCTGACTCGCCAGCTCTTCGTCGATTACGTTAGAGCGCACGGGCGGGACGTCGCGTTCCCAGATCGGCATGGCGTGCCAGCAGGACGCGTTTTCGTCGGCAAGGAGCGGCGTTTCCGCGCCGTCGTAATCGAGGAGGACAAGGTCGTATCCGGTCGGATCGGACCAGACGAGCCCGGCCGGCTTGCGCGACGCGATGAACAGGTCCTCGGAAATCGGATACGGATCCTTAAAGAGACGGCCTGGAACGCCCGTTAGGTCGTGCTGATATTCCCCGTTTTCGTCGAGAAAATGGAAGCCGTTGTGATGATAAGTCCGCACGTCGTTCGTTACGTAATGCATCGTATCGACCGAACGCGCGTCGTTTTTCGCGTCGATCGTTATTACGGTTCCGAACGCGTTGTTCGGGCAGCAGTGCGACGTACCGAGAAAGACGATCTTATTGTCGGCGTCGGGAATCGGGCGCGGGTACATCATCGATTCCGGGAACGAGATATTGTCGCCGTAGACTTCGGCGGGGCTCGTGCCGTCGGGATTGATCGCCCAGAGCGCTTTCGCGTTACCCGCCGCTTTATCGACGTATTCCCAGCGATGATAAATGATTCTGCCGTCGGGTAAGACGGCGGGCGACTGCTCGTTGAGCGCGCTGTACGTGAGCGCGTGAAGGTTCCCGCCGTCCCCGTCCATGCGGTAGAGATTCGTTACGGTGAAGTTGTCAGACGAGTCGCAAAGGACGCTGAACTGGGCGCGCGTCGAAACGAACGCGATTCCGCCGTCCGGCAGATAGCACGGGTGAAGATCGTCGGTTCCGTGCAGATAGCTCCCGCGCGCGTACTTCTTAACGAGTTCCTGCTCGTCTTCGACCGGGAACGTGAGCTGACGCAGGCCCGTGCCGTCGAGATTCGCTTCGTAGATCCGATAGCCGTCTTTGGGGGACGCGCGGAAGTCGAAAACGATTTTTTTAGCGTCGTATGAAACGTCGAAGCGCTGGATCATGCCGTTGTGAAGCTCGTTAAAGAGGAGATCGCGCGTCTTGCCCGTCTTGAGGTCGAGGATGCAGAATCCCGCGCCGGGAAGCCAGTCGCAGTTGACGTGGTCGGTATAGACGTGGTTCGAATTGTAAGTATAGCGCCGAACAAAGATAAGCTGTTCAACGCCGGCGTCGAGCAGTTTTTCCGCGGCCTGCGCGTTGAAGGTAAACGTCGTCTCGGCGGACGGCGGAATCGGGGCGTATTTCGCCTGCTGATTGAGCTTGTTATATTCTTCCGGCGCCGGCAGTTCGACCGGCTTGTCGAGTATGTGAAAGACGGCGGATCCGCGCGCGGCGTGCTTGCGGTCGAGCCCGACGGAAACGGTAAAGCGCTCGAAAGAGCCGTCCAGCTTGAAGTGCAGCAGGGACGGAGCGTGCGCCCAGAAGCCGGTCTTGTAGGTCGAATTGCCGATCTGGAGCGGCTGACCCACGTGGTTCTGATTGACGATCAGCTCGCCCCAGCCCGTCTGCGCAGATTCTGGAACGAGCGTCGTGAGATCGACTTCGGTTCCGTCTTTTCGAATCAGTTTCGGACTCGCCCAAATCGCCTGATCGCAGTCGTAAGAGTCGCCCCCGTAATCGGCGTAAAGATAGAGATCCTTCGCGCCGTTCAATTCGACCGTCAACTCCTGCGGATTCGAGTTGACGCGCGACGGCTTCGATTCGACCGGTTCAAATCCCAGCGCCAGCTGGCAGACGGACGCCGCCAGCGTCAATAACAAAAAAGCCGAACGTTTCATGTGCGCTCCTGATGCGTTAAAGGAAAGCGTGCGGAAATAAAAGGGAAACGGCGCGCCGACGTTCCGTTCTTTCAAGACGGCCGACGTCAACAGTATAAAGGGAGCTTGCGCGATTTGCAAGTTTTTTCAAATAATTCCGCGCAAAAGACGACACGGAAAAAAGACGCCGCGCCCAAACGCCGCCGACTTCTAAATTTTGTAAAAAAGCTTGCGGGACGCGGCGCGGCCCGATACAATAGCGCCTGAAGAACTGTTTTTGTCCGGGAGGAAGAATTTGCGGGCGTTTGACCGCGCCGTGAGAACCGCTCCGCCGCCGCCAGCCGCGGCTCGGCGTACGCTTTCTCCCCAGACGGCGACGCGACAAAACAAAGCTTGCAAACATGAGGTGAGAGAAAATGAAACGGGCTGCTCTTCTGTTCTTACATTCCGTTCGACCGCGGTATCAAGCGCTTTTCTTTTTGACCGCGTTTCTGTGCGCGTTCTTCTTTCAGCGCGCGCTCCTGAGCGAGGAACCCCAGCGGCCCGATATTGTTATTTCCGATTTCGAAGGGCAGGATTACGAAGGCTGGACCGCCGAAGGGGACGCGTTCGGAACCGCGCCCGGACAGGGATATAAGCGCTGCGGCATGGGCTATGTCTTCGGCTATCACGGGCGAAAATTGGTCAATACGTTCCTTCAGAACAAGGACGATTCGACGGGCTCTCTCACGTCGCCCGAGTTCACAATCGAGCGCAAAAATATCGTCTTCTATATCGGGGGCGGGCATTTTCCGGGCGAGACGGGCGTCAGTCTCGTGATCGACGGTCAAGAAGTCCTCACGGAGACGGGCCTCTTTTCCGTTCCGCAGGTCGGACACGAGGGTCTGGAACGCAAAGTCTGGAACGTCGAGCCTTATATGAACCGGAAAGCGCGATTCGTGATTTTCGACAAAAAAAAGAAGGATAACTGGGCGCATATCAAGGTGGACTACGTCTATCAGACGGACAGCGTAAGCGCCAATCAGTTCAACGAGTTAACGGTCGCCGATTCCGCGGCGCCGATTCCGTACGACCGAATGATTTTCGGGCAGTTCGTCGAGCATTTTCACCGTCAGGTCTACGGCGGAATCTTCGAGCCGGGCTCGCCCCTTTCCGACGCGGCGGGCTTTCGCCAAGACGTAGTCGAAGCGCTCAAAGAACTCAATATTCCGATCGTGCGCTGGCCCGGCGGATGCTTCGTTTCAGCGTACCATTGGATTAACGGCGTCGGACCGGACCGCCAGCCCTATTACGACAAAGCGTGGCACGTCGAGGATCCCAATACGTTCGGGACGGCGGAATACGTCGCGTGGTGCCGCATGATTGGCGCGGAGCCGTATATCTGCACGAACGCCGGAACAGGAACCCCGGAAGAGATGAGCGACTGGGTCGAATACTGCAATCTTAACGTGGGGAAATTCGGACGGATGCGCGCCGAACACGGATATAAGGAGCCGTTTAACGTCAAATACTGGAGTATCGGCAACGAGAACTGGGGCGGGCATGAAATGGGCGCGAAAACGGTCGCCGAATGGGGCCCGTTCGTGCGCGAATCCGGAAAGCTCATGATCAATACCGACGCGAATATCAAGCTGTTCGCCGCCGCGCTCCCGAACGAGGACTGGACGATTCCGCTCCTCAATTCGGCGGGCTATCTCCTCGACTACGTCTCGATTCACGGATATTGGTCCTGGCTCGACGCCAATAAGAAGCCGCTCCCGTATCCCGAATGCATGACGCTGACCAACGCGCCGGAACAGGATATTCTGCACACGGTCGATATGCTCGAACGGACGGGCCGACGCGGCAAAACGAAGATCGCGTTCGACGAATGGAACCTTCGCGGCTGGTATCATCCGGGCATAGGGAACCCGAAAGCGCTCGATTTAGACGCGCGCAAACTCAACGACGACAATTCCGTCTATACGATGGCGGACGCCGTCTTCGCCGCGTGTTTCCTGAATTCCTGCCTGCGCCATTGCGAAGACGTCGAGATCGCGTGCTTCTCCCCGATTGTCAACGTGCGCGGCGCGCTCTACGTCTATCCGGAGGGAATCGTTAAACGCCCGACGTTTCACCTCTTTAAGCTCTACGGCAGTCTGCTCGAAAAGAATTATCTGCCCGTCGAGTTCTATTCCGAGCCGCTGACCGTCGGCAAAAAGACGGTTCCGAAACTCGACGCCGCCGTTACCGTAAACGACGCGCAGGATAAGTTTACGCTTGTCTTCGTCAATAAGGATCCGGAAAACGCCGCGGCCGCGGCCGTCCAATGGGAAAAGCTGCTCGGCAAGACGCCGCAAGAGCTTAACGCGACTGTTCTCGCCGGCGACGCGCCCGACGCATACAACGACGTCGGAAAAGAGAATAACGTCGTTCCGGAAGAAAAGGTTCTCAAAGTAGAGAACGGGCAAATTTCCCTGCCCGCCCACTCGATTACCTTTATTCGATGCTCGAAGTAGAATAAAAATCCGGCCGCCGCGCTGTTTCGGCGCGGCGACCGGCCGTCGCGCCCCCTTACGCCGCG
>CAMNJU010000132.1 GCA_946541595.1 uncultured Planctomycetales bacterium | reverse complement strand
ATGGCGCTCCTGCTGTCGGATCCCGCGTATACGTCTATCTTGAAAAGAACGCCGATTCTCCGCTTCAGCTGAATATGAATCAGGTTTGTACGACGGCCAAGACGAACGGCGACGCTTGGTTAGGCGAATTTAATTCGCTTAGCGACGCAGATCTGCGAATTGCGACGCCAGGCGAAAGCCAGTTGGCGCCCGACAAGGTCTATTTCCGCGCGCTGAATTTCCTTAAGGAGGAAACGGGCGGCGCTTCTGTGGTTGCGAGTTCGCCGAGTAATTTAGTCGAAGCTCCCGCGTCTGTTCAGGCGCACGACCCGATCGAGACGGAGAACGCCTCGTCGGCGAACGCGCAGGTTGCGCTTTCCGACGGCAAATCTGCGCTCGGGTGGACCGAATTTGGAGAAGGGGAAGCGACGACGGCCGTTGTCCCGCAAACGGCGGAACGTTCCGTACAAACTACCAAACCGCTCGTTAAGGGCGAGCTTGCGGCGCAGCGCATTCGTTTGCTTGACCGCTACGAGACGCCTACGCAGATTAAGACGACGCCGAACCAAGCGGACGGCAAACGGACGTGGAGTATTACAAACGGGTTTACGCTCATTGCGCAAGGAGTCGACTATAAAGACGTCGCGGTAGACGAATCGCTCGAACTTTCCGCAGATTCGGCGATTGTGTGGACGTCCGGTTTCGATTTTCAACAGTTGGCGACGTCTTCCGTTTCTAAGCCTTCTGAAGCCGACTTTGAAATTTATCTCGACGGAAACGTCGTTTTCCGGCAGGGAAACAGCGTCGTTTACGCTAAAAAGATGTATTACGACCTCAAAAATAAGGTCGGAATTGTCGAGAACGCTGAAGTTGTTGCGGAAGTCCCCGATATGGACGGCGCCTTCTTCCGGCTTGGCGCCGCGAAGATTGTTCAGCGCGACGCGGATACCCTTTATGCGACGAACGCTTGGGTTTCTACAAGTATGATGGGGCGCCCGAAATATAGGCTTCAGACGGATACGCTGACGGCGCTTCGAAGCAGTAAACCGCTCTACGATCAAATGAGCGGCGCGCCGATTATTGATTCGGCGACAGGCGAGCAGGCGACGCGTGACAAACAGTTTGTTATTGCGGAAAACAATTTCGTGACGGTCGGCAACTTGCCCGTCTTCTATTGGCCTTGGATGGCAATGGATATTAAGGATCGCGCGCTCTATCTTAAACATTTGAAGTTTGGACATGACGGCGTACTCGGAACGCAGGTTCTTACCGGTTGGGATCTTTACCAGCTTTTGCAGTGCAAACAGCGGCCGGCGGGGACGGAATGGGATTTGGACCTCGACTATCTCTCAAGACGCGGGTTTGGACACGGCATGACGTTTAGATACGAACGCGACACGCTGTGGAACTGGAATTCGCGCGCCGTCGGCCTGGCCAACTTTTATGGCGTTCACGACAGCGGTAAAGACAATCTTGGACACGGCCGCCGTAACGTCTCTTTTCCGCACAAATACCGGTATCGCGGAATTTGGAAGCACCGTCAGGAACTCAATTTCGACTGCTCGACGCTGAACTGCTTAAATTGCAGTTGGTTTAACGACTGCAGTCTTCGCAACGGATGGACTTTTACCGGTCAGATTGGCAAATCGAGCGACCGCAATTACATACCAGAATTTTTTGAAGACGAATGGAATTCCTCTTCTAATCCGGAGACGAGCTTTGAGCTTAAACGCACAGATAATAACCGCTCCTTCGGCATTGAGGCTGATATTCGGACCGATTCATTTTATACCGATACGAACTGGCTTCCGAAAGCCAAACATTTCTGGATCGGTCAGGCGCTTGGCGAAACTCCGTTCGTGTGGTCGGAACACACGGAACTTGGCTTTGCGCAATTCAAGACGACGACTACGCCTTACGACGCGGCCGACCGTAAGCTGTTCCGTTATCTCGATTGGGAATTGACGCCGGACGCGTTAAGCAACGAGCCCGATTCCTCCGACGCGCTTTTATATAAAAAAAACAGCTTCGTTTTTTCGACTCGGCATGAAATTGACGCGCCCTTTCAACTCGGTCCGGTTAAGACGACGCCTTACGCGTTGGGCGAATACGGATTCTGGGGCGCCGGCGCTGAGAAAAAGAATATCAGCCGCCTGTACGGCCGGCTTGGCATGCGATTCAATTTGCCGATCTGGAAGGTCGATTCCGACGTCGAAAGTCAGACGTGGTACCTGAACGGGCTCGCGCACAAAATGAACTTTATTGTC
The DNA here is from genome assembly GCA_946541595.1 of uncultured Planctomycetales bacterium. Lineage (GTDB taxonomy): Bacteria > Planctomycetota > Planctomycetia > Pirellulales > Thermoguttaceae > RUG369. Next base: position 7,729 of record CAMNJU010000132.1, on the reverse strand, counting down.
GACGCTTCGTACGCCGACGCGAATAAGGATTTCGACGATCTCGTTCTGTACGACCAGATCGACGATTGGCAGGTTCAGGATTTCCGCCGCCGCTATTCTGTAACGACGTTTTCCGGTCTTGGCGAAGCGGGCGAAGACGCGATTCCCGTACGGTTTGACGAACGGTATTACGCGATTCGTCAAGGCCTTATTGCGGGCAACGTTACGTCGCCGAGTACAGAACTGGTCGACGATCAGCGTCTGATTCGTCTCGGCTGGAACAACCGCTGGCAGACGAAGCGTGGTCCTGCCGGCAATCGCAGGGTTGTCGACTGGATTACGTTAAACGCGGGTATGAATATGTATCCGAAACAGAGCGAGAACTACGGTAAATTCCTCGGCCTTATCGATTACGACGCCTGCTGGCAGATCGGCGACCGTTTTGCCGTCGTTTCTTCCGGTCTTTACGACGTGTGGGGAACCGGTCAGAAGATTACGCGCGTCGGCGTGCAACGGAAACGTCCGGGATTGAGTTCGTGCTATCTCGGAATCGACCGTCTTTCCGGCCCGATCGACTCGACTTATCTCAACTTTGGCCTAACTTACCGTTCGTCGGAAAAGTGGGGATTCGGATTTAGCAACTCGTTTGATATTAGCGAAGGTTACAATATCGGTCAGAAACTTTCGATCAGCCGAATCGGCGAATCCTTTGTCGTAACGGTCGGCGCGAGTCGGAACGAAAGCAAGGATAACTGGGGCGTGAATCTTTCGATTGAACCGGTCTTCTTCTTCGATAAAGGAAAACGCGAAGAAGGCATGCTGGGGCTTGGCAATATGTAATCCTGTTTTTTGCAGTACCCCTTAATTTTTCTATGCGCTCCGTTCTCTCAGACGGGGCGCGTTTTCTTCTGCGCTTTTCCCTTGACGTCGACTTTTTCCTCCTTTTTTGCTATAATGGCGTCATCGACGTCCTTGGGCGCGCCATTGGAGCGCGCGCCGTGTTTCAAGTATTTCGACGTCGCAGCGTTAGCGAATGTTTATAAGGATATCCCAATGCATAATTTTACTCGACGTGAAATGATGGGCGCCGCGCTTGCGGGCGCGGCGACGCTTGGTTCCGCCGCCCTCGTCAACGCGGAGGACGCGAAGAAATATGAGAAACCGGAAGGTTTCAAAGGAGAGATCAAGCAGTCGGTCTGCAAGTGGTGCTACGGCGGTATTCCGCTCGACGAATTTTGCGAAACGGTCAAGAGCATGGGTCTCGTCGGCGTCGATTTGATCGATCCGAAAGATTGGGAAACGGTCAATAAGCATGGACTTACCGTAACGATGGGCAACGTTCCCGAAGTCCAGATTCAAGTCGGTATTAACCGCGCCGAGAATCACGACCGGATCGTCGCGTCCTATGAGAAGTACATTCCGATGGCCGCTGAGCTGAAAGTTCCGAACCTTATTTCACTTTCCGGCAATCGCGCCGGGCTCGACGACGAGACGGGCTTGAAGAACTGCATTACCGCGCTTAAACGCGTGGCGATGACGGCCGAAAAGTATAACGTTAACGTCATGTTGGAGCTCCTCAATTCAAAGGATCACCAAGATTACATGGCCGATTCGACCGCTTGGGGCGTCGATCTTATTAAGGGCGTCGGAAGCGAACGCGTTAAGCTGCTTTTCGATATCTACCACATGCACCGCATGGAAGGGGACGTTATCTATCACATTCGCAAGGATATCGATTGCATCGGGCATTTCCACACCGCCGGCTGCCCGGGCCGCCACGATCTCGACGACCAGCAAGAGCTTTATTATCCCGCGATTATTCGCGCGATTAAAGAGCTTGGATTCAAAGGGTTTGTCGCTCACGAATTTACTCCGAAGAACGGCGTCGATTCGCTTTACAATGCAATTAAACTTTGCGACCTGTAAATAACGCGGTTTTCCAATTTCGACTGGAACTTCGGCGCAGTTCCGCGACGCGTTGTGACGCGTTGCGCGACTGCGCCTTTTTGCATACAGATTTCAGGAGACTGCGCTCATGAAAAACGTTTTGCGTTTGACCGTATACGCCGAATTTTGCTCCGTTCTTCTTATTGCGTTCTTTTCGTCGGTTTATTTTTCAAACGTATACGCTCAAAACATTCAGGAAATGTACCGAATCACCGATTCCAAAACGTTTTTTGCGCCACCCGAACCGTATGTGAAATCGACGTTTGAAGCGCCGCCTATTCCTCCGGGCGGTGAGCGTGTACTCGCGGATATTGAAGGACCGGGCAAAATTACATATTGGTACGCGACGGATTCTACGAAAGGCCGGTGGAATCCCGGTCTTGTCTTGCGTATTTATTGGGACGGCGCCAAAGAGCCGAGCGTAAACGTTCCGATTTCTGATTTTTTCGGCGGGTTTCAGAGTCAGACGGTCGACTTTTCTTCTTATCCTATGCAGGTCCGCGAAAATAATTTCATGTGTTTTCTGCCAATGCCGTTTCAGAAACGCGCGCGTTTTGTCCTCTATAACGAGAGCTCGGAAGAATATAAAGACGCCTTCATTTATCTGATACAGTATGAAAAAGGCGACGAGTACGCGGAAGAAAAGAGCCGTCTCCATTGTCGCTGGAACAGGGAGAACCCAGTTCGAGACGGTATGTACGAAGCGCTTGACGTCCGCGGCAAGGGAAGTTACGTAGGGCATTTTCTTCAGGTAACGGCTGGACATACCTCATGGTGGGGCGAAGGCGATTTAATCTACACAATAGACGGCGAGCGCATTACTTCCTCTTGCGGGCGTGAAGACGAGTACGGCGCATGTTGGGCCGACGGCGCGTGGGGGACTTTCTCCGGACCTTTTTCCGGTCATTTGCTCAATACAAACGGAACGAGAGGACGGGCAGAAACGAAATTCGAGCCTTCTACCAATAGGGTTTACCGCTGGTATTGTTCTAATCCGATCCGATTCCAGAAGTCGCTTAAGATTGAGATTCAGAACGAAGACTGGGTCGAATGCTTTAACGATTTTACGTCTGTTTCATTTTGGTATCAGGAAGGGGCGCAAGGGGTAACGCTTGCCCCGCTTGCCGAACGGGTTCGCGAGAGTATGCCGGAGCTTCAGCAAGAAGAGAGTAAGTAACCGCATGACGTTCGTCTGCGGCCGTCGGAAAGAAGAGGGGAACGTTTTTAGCGAAGCGTTCCCCTCTTTGGTTTTGGAATTTAACCGACTGCGTTATTGGTATTTGCGGAGCATGTCAAGCGCGCGGTTGCAGAAGAGCGCGTCGATGATTGCGGGATGACCGCCGAAAATGAATGTGTCGCGTCGAAGCAGGGGATTGTCTTGATCGCGCAAATCGACAAAGGCGACGTCGACCGTTTTGTCTTGATCCTGACCGTCGTATTTTGCCGGATATGGGCCGACCGCGACGAGATAATCGACCGTTTGCCCCCGACTTTCGGATCGGCACAGAGAAAGCAACTCGTCTGATAATTTATCTTCCAGCACGTAGTAAGACGCGCCGAACGTTTCTCTGTTTTCGTAGATTTTGCGCCGCTCGTCAGGAACAGCGGAGGAATCGCCAAAGAGCCGGATAAAATCCTGCCGTTCATCGCCGCCAAAGACGCGACCGAACGCCAAGACGTCGGAGTCGAGAATAGAAGCAAGTAGTCCGCGAGTGCCCCACTCAAAGAGCCCAACTTTTCGGCATTGCGCGCGAAGATTATGAGCGATAACGTCGGCGAACGTTTCGCCGTCTTCTCCGAAGACAAATTCTCCAACGTTTGCGTAGATCGTATTTGAGACGTCGTCAATCTGCCGTTTACATTCTTCTTCGGAGGCGCCTTCGGCGAAAATCCGAAGGGTGATAACGCTGTTTTTTGCCGTAATTCCGACGCGCGGGAAATGATCGCGCGAGATTAAATCGCCGAGTTTCTCTTCGACGGAACTCTCGCCCGCGCCGAACGTGTGAATGAGTTTGTTGCGATAGACGGTTTCTTTGCCGCCGGAAATTCGATTGACGAATCGCAGTACGGCGTCGCGTCCGTCAGGCCCGGCCCACATTTCTTTCATTTCGGCAGGGACGCCGGGAAATGTCAGCGCGATAAAATCGCCTTTGCGGTCGGCATAGCCCGAAACGCAGCTGGGAGAATTAGGAAGATTTTCGCGCGATTGCTCAATGATAAAACCGGGCGCGGTTCCGTGCGGATTAAAAATGATTTTAGATCCTTTGGGAAAGTACGCCTGAATATTATTAGATTCAGGCGGTTTTCTTCCGCGTCTCATAAACAGGCTCGTCATATGCTCAAGCGACGCCTGATCGAATTCGAGTTCAACTCCGAGAACTTTTGCCGCCGCCTGACGCGTTAGGTCGTCCTGAGTGGGGCCGAGTCCGCCGGTGATTACAACGACGTCGGCGCGGCGAAACGCGACGGCAAACGCCTCGACCATGGCGTCCATGTCGTCGCCGACCGTTGAATGATAGAGCGTGCGAACGCCTATTTCAGATAGGGACTGACTTAAAAACTGCGAGTTTGTGTCAAGAATCGCTCCGGTAGAAATTTCGTCTCCGATCGAGACGATTTCAGCGACGGTTTGCCGTCGCTGTTCTCGCGTCGTCTCGTTGTTGCGGTCGTTCATATTGTATTTTCCTATCTAACAAGAAGAGCTTGCGTTCGTAATAAACGCAAGCTCAAGAGTTACGACTGCTTCGCGTCTTATGTCAGGCGTTGATTATTCCTGAGAGAGAGCAAACACCGTCCAAAAAATATAGGCCATAAGGTAGTTCGCGTTCGCCAAGCTTTGTTTGGTTTGGGGCGACGATTCGAATTGGAGCACAGCGTTTTGGCGAGTCGGCACGAAAGCGTACCCTACGCCGCGGATAAACTCCTTCGCCATGGGCCCCATATTGTATCGTTCGACGTTTTCTTTGGAGTCGCCTTCAAGATTGGCGACGGCGCGTTCCGAAATAACGGAGGCGCCTTTGTCGATCGCTTTAAGAAGCCCGACTCTAAAATCTTCCGCCCTTTCCGCCGTGGTGAAGTACAGAGTTTCCTTGAGGGTCATCGTATTCAAGTCGTAGGAAAGGAGCCCATATCGGAACCCTGCGTCGAACGAATTGAAGCCCTTGCGCGTTTCTTCAGGAAGGTCTTCAAAGAACTCTTCGACAGCCTTTTGAGTCTTTTCGTCTGGAACGGCCTTTGCAATTCCCTTGAATTTCAGACCGGCAATGTATATCTGAACGGTCGAGCCGGCGGTTTCGGCAAAGAACTTTTGGAGCGTTGGGTTTTCGGCCGGCTTAAACTTACGATAGATTTCGGCGTCGGCGGCCTGATCGGCGGTTACGCACAAACCTTTTTCCACTTCGAAAACGGTCCAGTTCGCGAAGAATTCTTTAACGACCGGCAGAAGCTCCGCTTGCGCCGATTTTGCGAGCGGGATATAGATGCGGAACGACGGCGCCTGCTTCTGCATAATGAAGTATACTTCACGGACGCCGGATTTGGCGGGGAGCTGGTAAAGGAATCCGCGTTCCTTTAAGACTGCCAGAGACTTTTTAAATTCCCGGTTGGCGTTATTACGCGAATCTTTCGTAAAGCCGCGCTCCAACATCACAGAGTTAAAGACGTCTGCAAACGTCGCGCCGATTTTTTCCGCGTCGACAGAATCGAAGTCAATTCGCGCCACCAGCAGCGTGTCGGCGTTGACGTAAGGCGCGACGCGACTGTACGCGCTTTTGGCGATCGAGGGTTTTGCCGGCGCAGTCGGCGCCGGATCGGCGGCAAAAAGGGAGCCCGAAAAGAGCGACAGACAAAAAACGGCGATTAGCCGCGTTGCAATTCTAGGCGTCATGATATTATTTCGCAAATACAGTTAAGGTATTTTATTCGATTAAGATTCCGCGTTTGTCGAAAGCGGGGAAGCGCGATTCAGGATTCGGAGCCGCCCCGCAAAACGGAAGGACGGCTGGCGTTACCCGTCGACCTCCTTGAAAGGATTGTCGTCGCCGCTGTCTGCTCCTTCGGAGGATTCGACTTCTTTGAACGGATTTTCGCCGTTCGAGTCGGAACTATCGGCTCCTTCGGACGGTTCGACCTCCTTGAAGGGATTGCCGCCGTCGCCCTTTTCCTGACCGTCAGAAGCCGCGTCTTCTTCCTCAAAGACGGAGTCAAGATCGCCTTCGTCGGGGGCGTAGGAATCGTTGCTGGAAGTCGCTCTAGGTCTTGCCGGTTTGGGGGAAGAAGGCGAAGACGGGGTTGCGGAGCCCGATTGTTCCGGAGCCAAGAACATCTCTGCTTCGGGGACAAACAAGGCGCCGACAAAGGAGGCGAATCCGATGGTATTGGGGCCAAGTTTCTTTACTTCTGCCAGAACGCTTTCTTCCAAGACGATTTCCGAATCTGACTGGCGCGGTTGATGACAAATAGCTTCGCCGCAAAGGAATTCGCGGAGGACCGGGAGCATTTTAAAAGTGACGACGGTGTAAAGAGCGTGATTGTCCGCCGCCATTTCTTCCTTGGTTTCGTACTGCGCCGCGAGCAGATCGAGCAAAAGCTGAACATTTTCGACGCCGCTTGGAATGACCTCGCCGTAAATCTTGACGTATGCGTCCTTGAAACGGGCGGCGTTGGCGGGCGAACTGAATTTCAAAGTCGCGCGGAGCGACAATGTGTTTGCGTCGATATACCCGTTCATTTCAACGAGCGACGAATCAAAGGTTTCAATCGCGTCCTTAACGCACCGCGGAGAATTTTCGAACGGGTCGTCGACTTTGCGGTTACGCGTAGTTTTACCGAAAACGCCCCCTTGCAGGAAAGACGCTTTTTTCTGCTCTTCCTGCATTTGTGCGACGCGCTCTTTACCCGTGCTGCGGAGGGACTGTTCGGGAACTCCCAACGACGCTTCTTCTTCGGACTCTGCCTGCGGGACAAGGTTCTTATACATTTCCCGAATCTTAATGCGCCCGCTGTAGAACGCGCCAAGTTTGTCGGAGTTTGCTTTGAAGAACGCTTCGATTTTAGGATTTCGTTTGGGTTTGAAATTACGGTAGTAAGCCCCTATTTCTTTAAGCGGGGTAGACGACGCGATCAGAAATTTTTTCTGGTAGAGCGCGCAGTTGAGACCTTGACCGTTTGAGAAAGACTCCTTGATTTTGTCTATCTGGGCTTCGGTCATCGACTGAGCGGGAATAATAATGCACGCGCCGTCGCCTTTGGCCGACTGAACGACCGTGTAGAAATTTGAGTAGCCTGTTTCTTTTAGATTTTCCGCAGCCGCCTTCTCGAGATCTTCCCGCAGCGCCTTTGCGGTAACCTTGAACTCTTCGTTGATGCGTTCGAGCGGATCGTCCTTGAAACCGACGTTGACTGTAAACTGCTTGAAAACCTCGCCGAGCGAAGCTTCCAGCTTATTGAAGTTGATCTGCTCAACGTTTACATAGGACACGAAGAGCGTATTTTCGTTGATAAACTGCGCGATTGGCGCGATCGGGTCGGCAGCCGCTTTGGCGCTTGAGGCGGCTTTCGCCGTTTGCGCGTTTGCATTCGAGGCGCACAGCACGCCGAATACGAGCGCCGCCGCCAAGAAGAGGCCGGAAAGGACCAGTAGATTACGCTTATTAGAGACGTTCGTTCGTCTTTGCCGTTGAAACAGCATGTCTGAATACTTCCCTTGAATGAAGGTTAGGCGAAAGTTCAGCGGATTGCGCGATTTGTTCGGCGATCCATTCACGAAGTCAATTTTAGAGTTGGGCGTTCATGAAGTCAAGTT
>CAMNJU010000131.1 GCA_946541595.1 uncultured Planctomycetales bacterium | reverse complement strand
ACATCTGCGCGGCCAGCATGATCTGCTTCAGGTTGTTCGTGCACTGCATACGGCGGGCCGCTTCACGCGCCGCCTGAACGGCGGGCAGGAGCAGACCGATCAAGATGCCGATGATCGCGATAACGACCAAAAGTTCGACCAAGGTAAAACCTTTCTTCTTATTGGTTTCCATTATACGAACCTTTCGTAAAAAATGAAGTTCTTTGACGCCCAGCCAAAGCCGGCTGGGACGGTGAGTTCTATATAGTCTTAGACAAACAAAAGTCTAAAATGTTTTGCCCCGCAAACGGATTTTTTCTTTCGAACGCGCTAAATTAATATTATATGCGCGTCTGTTTTGTAAATTATCGCGTTAACTTTTGCATGCGCGTTATATTTACAAATCAAACAATTATAAGACTAACGTAATCAACAGCTTTACGCGGCTGAATCCCCGTAAACTATTATAGACGCATTAAGAAACGATAACAAGATCAGTTTGATTTTTCAGAAGTTTTTTTGGTTTTTTGTATGAAGAAAGAGGATTGCGCTGTTTTTAACGGCGGGCGTGTTGAAAGGCGAAGCGTGAAAAAAGGGCGGCGGCCGAATAAACGGTTCGCCGCCGCGAAGAAAGCGTTATTCCGCGTAGCGCGCGATTGGAACGCGCTTATGTTCGCTGATTCGGTGCAGCCGGTCGATCTTCTCTTTTTTATCGGCGGATATCTCTCCGCCCGCGATGTAGGAGTCGAGTTCGGCGTAGGTAACGCCCATCTCGTTTTCGTCGGTCTGTCCTTCGAACAGGGCGGCGCTCGGCGCTTTTTCAATGACGCACTTTGGCGCGTCGAGATAGCGGAGGAATTCGTAGACTTCGGTAACCGTGAGGTCTGAAATCGGATTGAAATCGCAGGCTCCGTCGCCCCATTTCGTAAAGTACCCGACGTAGATCTCGCTCGCGTTGCCGGTTCCCGCGACGAGCCGTCCTTCCGCTCCTGCAATCGCGTACAGCGTCGTCATGCGCAATCTCGGCGCGATATTGGCGACGGCGGCAGGCGTCGTTTCCGTCGCCGCTTCGAGCGCTTTCAGCGCCGCTTCTTTGACGGGCGTCAGGTCGACGACGCGTGTTTCGATCCCGAATTTATCGGCGACTTCGCGACCGTCTTTGGCGTCGACGTCGTAGTTGCGCTTCGTCGAGCATGGCATTTGAACGCCGACCGTATTCTCGCACGCCGCTTTACAGAGTATGCCGACGAGCGCGCAATCCTTTCCGCCGCTGTTTCCAAAGACGATTCCTTTGGCGCCGCTCTTTTGCAAGACCGACTTGATGAAGGCGACTCTTTTTTCAAATTCCTCTTTATAATCGCGCATTTTCGCTCCTAGCCTAAAAGCTCGATCAGCCGTTTCGCGCTTTCTCGCGTGTCTTCCGGACTGCCGAACGTCGAGAATCGGAAGAAACCTTCGCCGCACGCGCCAAACCCGGCGCCCGGCGTGCCGACGACCTGTATTTCCTCAAGAATGTAATCGAAAAAGGCCCAGCTGTCCATACCGCCCGGGCATTTCAGCCATACGTAGGGCGCGTTCCTGCCCCCGCAATACCAGACGCCGATTTTGTTGAGCGCTTCCGTAAGGGTGCGCGCGTTCTCCTTATAGACGCGGATGTTTTCACGTATTTCCCTTTGCCCTTGCTCCGTAAAGACAGCCGCGGCGCCGCGCTGTATGAGATAAGAGACGCCGTTTGTTTTCGTCGTCCGGTTGCGAACCCACATTGAGTTAAAGTTCATGCCGCCGCGTTCGAGTCCGCGGGGTATGACCGTATATCCGAGACGCGTCCCCGTAAAGCCGGCCGTTTTAGAGAGCGAGCAGATTTCTATCGCGCATTCGCGCGCGCCGTCGATTTCAAAGACGCTGCGCGGGAGCGAATCGTCCTCGATAAACGCTTCGTACGCCGCGTCGAAGAGAATAATCGCGCCGCGCCGGTTCGCGAAATCGATCCACTTTTTGAGACCGTCGCGCGTATAAACCGCGCCCGTTGGATTATTGGGCGAACAGATATAGAGCAGATCGGCGTCGAGGTCGTCCGGCGGTTCCGGGAGGAAGCCGTTGGCTTGACTGGAAGGAACGCGGACAATCTTGCGGCCCGCCATGACGTTTGCGTCGACGTAGGCAGGATAGGCCGGTTCAATAATACACGCGGCGCTCGAACGGTCGAAGAGATCGAGGATATCCCCGAGTTCGTCGCTCGCGCCGCTCGAGACAAAGACTTCGCCGTCGTCGAGCGCGACGCCGCGCCGGCCGTAAAATTGCGCTATTGTCGCGCGCAGTTCCGGCGCTCCGCATTCGGGCATGTATCCGCGGAACGTCTCTTTCGTCGCCTGATCGTCGACCGCGGCGTGAAGCGCCTGAATAACGGCTCCGCACAGCGGGAGCGAGACGTCGCCGATTCCCATGCGGTAAAGGCGCTTGTCCGGATGGTTCGCAAGATACGCCTTGGTCTTTTGCGCAATGTGAAAGAACAGATATGAGTCGCGCAGTTCCGCGTAATGAAGATTTGGACGTATCATAACGCAATTTCTCCTTCGTAAACGATTTCCGCCGGGCCTGTCATGGTCGCCGTTCTGTCTTTCGCGATTTGCACCGTAAGGGAGCCTCCGTCGAGTTCGACGGAAATCGGCACGTTGAAGCCGCAGAATCCCTCCTGAACCGCGGCTGCGGCGCACGCGCACGCGCCGGTTCCGCACGCGAGCGTAACGCCGCTGCCGCGCTCCCATACGCGCGCGCGAAGCGTCGTTTCGTCGACCGCCTGCGCAAACTCGACGTTGACGCCGTCGGGAAACGCTTTATTCCGTTCGAGTTGCGGTCCGAGCGACGTAAGCGGCGCGCGTTCGGCGTTGTTGACAAAGACGACCGCGTGCGGATTGCCGACGGAAACCGGTTTGCACACGACCTTGCGCCCGCCGGTGTCGACGATTATATCGTCGGCCCACGTAACGACGCCCATGTCGACGGCAACTGCGCGCGCTTTTCCGCCGCTTGTGTGAAGCGTCAGCGTTTTTATTCCAGAAAGCGTTTCGATCGTTAGACGCGTTCTGTCGACGTATCCTTTATCGTATAAATATTTTCCCACGCAGCGGATCCCGTTGCCGCACATTTTCGCTTCGCTTCCGTCGGCGTTAAAAATGCGCATTTTATAGTCGGCGGTTTCCGAGCGGCAGATGTAGATAAGTCCGTCGGACCCGACGCCGAAATGTCGGTCGGAAAGTTTGATCGCAAGTTCCGCGACGTTCGACGGAACTTCTCCGAATATATAGAGATAATCGTTGCCGAGCCCGTGCATTTTCGTGAATCGCATCGCTATTCTCCTTTCTCATTCTTCGTCAATTCTTGAAACGCGCATCGTCAGTTCTTCTAAGACGTCGAGGAGCGCTTTGACGGTGTCAAGCGACGAGAACATGGTTATGTTGTTTTGAGTTGCGCACCGCCGGATTTCTACCCCGTCCTGTCGGTGACTGTCGCCCGCGACAGGCCGCGTGCAGATAACGTAACTTACGTATCCGGCGCGAATAGAGTCGAGGATTTCCGAGCTTCCTTCCGAAAGTTTACGCCGGGCGCGCGTATGAATTCCGCGTTCTTTGAGAAAGCGCGCCGTTCCGCCTGTCGCTTCAATATTGAATCCCATATCATAGAACCGTCTGACAAGCGGGAGTCCTTCGTTTTTATCTTCGTCGGCGAGCGAGACGAAAACGGTTCCGTAATTCTGCATTTTCATACCGGAGGCGATCATCGCTTTGTACATGGCGCGATGAAGCTTGCGGTCGTACCCGATCGCTTCGCCCGTCGATTTCATTTCGGGAGAAAGATACGCGTCCATTCCGCGAAGTTTCGAGAAGGAGAACGCGGGAACCTTTACGTAGTATCGCTCTTTCTCTTTTGGATAGATTTGCGTGAAACCCTGTTCTTTTAAGCTCTTGCCGAGCATAACGAGGGTCGCGATATCCGCGAGGTTATAGCCCGTCGCTTTGGAGAGGAACGGGACGGTGCGCGACGATCGCGGATTGACTTCGATAATATAGACGCGTTCGTGTTCGTCGACGATAAACTGAATGTTAAAGAGCCCTTTAATTCCGACGCCAAGTCCAAGTCTGCGCGCGTAATCGAGAATGATTTCTTTGACGATGCGGCTGAGCGAGTAGCTCGGATAGACGCTTATCGAGTCGCCGGAGTGTACGCCGGTACGTTCGACGAGCTCCATAATTCCCGGAATAAAGACGTCGGTTCCGTCGCAAACGCCGTCGATTTCTACTTCTTTGCCGCGTATATACTTATCGACGAGAACCGGCTTGTCGGAATCGATTTCGACCGCCGTGCGCAGATAGCGCCGCAGGTCTTCTTCCGTGGCGACGATCTGCATGGCGCGTCCGCCGAGTACGAAGCTCGGACGCACAAGGACCGGGAACCCGATCTCTTTCGCCGCGGCGATTCCCTCGTCGACGCTCGTAACGGCGCGTCCTTTCGGCTGGGGAATATCCAACTCGGCAAGCAGTTTCTCGAATTCGTCGCGGTTTTCCGCGCGGTTGATGGCGTCGACGCCCGCGCCAATGATCTTGACGCCGCGATCGTGAAGGGGTTGCGCGAGATTGACGGCCGTCTGGCCGCCTAGCGTCGCGATCACTCCGTCCGGCTGTTCAAGCTCTATGACGTTCATAACGTCTTCGACGCAAAGCGGCTCGAAATAGAGTTTGTCGGAGCATGTATAGTCGGTCGATACGGTTTCTGGATTGTTGTTGATAATAATTGCTTCGTAACCGGCCGCTTTGATCGTCTTAATGGCGCGGACGGTCGAGTAGTCGAATTCGACGCCCTGACCGATGCGGATCGGCCCCGAACCCAGTACGACAATCTTTTTGCCCGAAGCGACGACCGATTCGTTCTCCTCTTCGTAAGTCGAGTAGAAGTAGGGAATATAGCTTTCGAATTCCGACGCGCACGAGTCGATCATTTTATAGACGGGCCGTATTCCGTTTTCGCGTCGGATTCTGTAGATTTCAAGTTCCGTTCTGTTCCAAAGATCGGCGATTGCGCGATCGGAGAACCCCATTTTCTTAGCGTCTTTAAGAACGTCGATATTTCCCGGCTGATTTTGAACTTCCCGTTCTTCTTCGACAATATTGCGCAGCTTGCGAATAAAGAACTTGTCGATTTGCGTCGTCTCCGCGATCTGTTCGACCGAGACGTTAAGTCGGAGCAGCTGCGCTATGGCGTAAACGCGGTCGTCGGTTCCATTGGCGACGTATTCGAGTAATTTCTCGCGCGTCCAGTCGTCAAATTTGCGCGACCGCAGACCGTAGATTCCTATTTCGAGCGAACGTATCGCCTTGAGGAGACTCTCTTCGAACGTGCGGCCGACGCTCATGACTTCCCCGGTCGCCTTCATTTGCGTTCCAAGCGAATTATTGGCGTCCGCGAATTTGTCGAACGGAAACCGCGGCGCTTTGGTTACGACATAATCGAGCGCCGGCTCAAAAATCGCGGGAGTATTGGCGAGCTTGATTTCGTCGAGCGTCATGCCGATCCCGATTTTGGCCGAAACGCGCGCAATCGGATAGCCGCTGGCCTTTGACGCGAGCGCGGAAGAGCGCGACACGCGGGGATTAACCTCTATGAGATAATACTGGAACGAATTCGGATCGAGCGCGAATTGGACGTTGCAGCCCCCTTCGATTTGGAGCGCGCGTATAATCTTGAGCGCCGAATCGCGGAGCATGTGATACTCTTTATTCGTCAGCGTTTGCGACGGACACACGACGATCGAGTCGCCCGTGTGAATTCCGACCGGATCAAGGTTCTCCATATTGCAGATCGTAATCGCGGAGTCCGCGCTGTCGCGCATGACTTCATACTCGATCTCTTTAAATCCTTTAATGCTTTTTTCAATAAGGACTTGCCGAATTGGAGAAAGAGCGAGCGCGTTCTTCATAATCGCGACGAATTCTTCTTCATTATTCGCGAACCCGCCCCCGGACCCTCCAAGCGTAAAGGCGGGGCGCAGCACGACCGGATAGCCGATCTTTTCGGCGACAGCCAGACCTTCCTCAATCGATTTGGCGACGTCCGACGGGAGGACGGGCTCGTTGATCTCCTGGCATAACTCCTTGAATTTCTCTCGGTCTTCGGCGCGTTCGATACTCTTGCTCTTTGTTCCGAGGAGCTCGACCTGACATTCCGCAAGCACGCCTTTCTTTTCGAGCTGCATGGCAAGGTTGAGGCCCGTCTGCCCCCCGATACCCGGCAGTATGGCGTCGGGCCGTTCGTAACGCACGATTTTAGCGACGTATTCGAGCGTCAGCGGCTCCATATAGACTTTATCCGCGATTGACGTGTCGGTCATAATAGTCGCCGGATTGGAGTTGCACAGGACGACTTCGTAACCTTCTTCTTTGAGCGCCAGACACGCCTGAGTTCCCGCGTAGTCAAATTCAGCCGCTTGACCGATCACGATCGGACCCGATCCGATCACGAGTATTTTGTGGATATCCGTTCGTTTAGGCATTCTTCTTACCCTCCGCCATGAGTTGAACGAACTGATCGAAGAGATACGCGCTGTCCTGAGGCCCGGGCGCGCTTTCCGGATGATATTGGACGCAGAAGACGCGGTCTTCTTTGCAGCGCAGGCCTTCGACCGTGCCGTCGAGCGCGTTGAGATGCGTTACGGCGAGCGGCGTCTGCGCTAAACTGTCGGCGTCGACCGCGTAGGAGTGGTTTTGCGACGTTATTTCATATTTGCCGGTCTCTAAGTTTCGAACCGGATGGTTTCCGCCGCGATGTCCGAATTTCAGTTTGTACGTTTTCGCGCCGTAAGCGAGCGCGATGATCTGTAATCCAAGGCATATTCCGAAGATAGGGTATTTCCCAATAAGCGCGCGAACCGTTGCCGCAGTTTCAGGAACGTCTTCCGGATTTCCCGGCCCGTTAGAGATAAAAACGCCGTCCGGATCAAGCTCTTCGATATATTGAGGCGCCGTATTCCAAGGGGCTATCGTAACGGAACATCCGCGCGCGTTGAGCGACCGAACGATATTCGCTTTCATACCGCAGTCGATCGCCACGACGTGAAACCGGTGGTTTTTCGCGAACGCCGCGACGACGCTCTTGCGGCTCACCCGCGAAACGGCGTCGGTCGGGATCGCGGTCTCGCGAAGCGTTTGAATCGCTTTGTCTTTTGGCGTCGACGCGGAGGTGATAAGCGCGTTTCGGCTTCCGAAATCGCGAATCGAGCGGCCGAGTTTGCGCGTGTCGATTCCGGACAGGCCCGTCACGCCGTACTTCTTCATGACGTCGCCGAGCGCCGCCGCGCTGCGGAAATTCGAAGGTTCGTCGTTGTATTCGCGAACGATAAACGCGCCCAGCGTCGGCGTGTGCGTCTCGTAATCGTCTTCCGCCATGCCGTAATTCCCAATGAGAGGATACGTCATGACGACCGCTTGATACGTATACGACGGGTCGGAAAGGATTTCCTGATATCCGACCATAGACGTGTTAAAGACAACTTCGCAAACCTTGTCTTCCGGCGAGCCGAAGGAATACCCGTAGTATTCCTGCCCGTCTTCCAAGACTAATTTCCGATTGTATTCCCTGAACATAATCTCCTCGTTTTCCCAAGGGATCCCCCGCGCCGCTTGCACGGGAGAATTTTCATTCGGCTCTTTCGCCGCCGGCGCGTTTGGCGCCGGTTTTCGGGGGCGCGCCCCATTCATATGACAAAAACGTCCCAGCCTGATTCGCTCAGGTTAGGACGCCTCTGTTCGTTTATTTTCCGCTGTCTCCGTAATTGGACAGTACGCGCGCCGACGGATCGTCGACCTTGCATCCCTCCCAGTTTGGGTTAGGCAGCCAGAAGTCGACGATCATCTCGCCCTGACCCGGGTAGTAGTTTTCGAATATCTCCCGATAGAGCAGGGACTCCTTTGTAAAGGGCCGCGCGTGTTCGTAGCGCTTTCTCTTCTCCTCAAATTCCGCGTCGGTAAATTGAGTTTCCGCATACTCTTTGAGATAGTCGACCATCGAATGGCCGACCGCGTCGGAGAACGCCGCTTTTTCGCGCCAGAGGATTTCTTTCGGCAGATAATCTCCCTCCTCAAACGCATGCCGGAGTAGATATTTCCCTTTTCCGTACTTATTGATTTTCAGTTCGGGATCGAGCGCCATTACATATTTAACGAAGTCGAGATCGCCAAACGGAACCCGCGCTTCGAGCGAGTTGACCGAGATGCATCGGTCGGCGCGAAGGACGTCGTACATATGCAGTTCCCGAATCCGTTTTTCCGCTTCCTTCTGGAATTCCGCGGCGTTCGGCGCAAAGTCGGTGTATTTGTATCCGAAAAGCTCGTCGGAAATTTCGCCCGTAAGAATAACGCGGACGTCGCCCCGTTCGTGAATCGCCTTGCAAACCAGGTACATGCCGATACTTGCGCGAACCGTCGTAATATCGAACGTTCCGAGCAGCCGAACGACCCAGTCGAGGGAAGAGATAACGTCGTCCGGCGTCATATAGACTTCCGTGTGATCGCTGCCAATGTAGTCGGCGACCTGCCGAGCGTATTTCAAATCGATCGCGTCTTCCGTCATGCCGATCGAGTACGTTTTAATCGGAACGGACGATTTCTTCGCCGCGATGGCGCACACGAGCGAAGAGTCGAGCCCGCCCGAGAGAAGGAACCCGACCGGCGCGTCGGAAACGAGGCGCTTTTCCACGCCGGCGACGAGTTTTTCCCGAATATTGCGGCACGCCGTTTCCAGTCCGTCGCTGCAAACCTGATCCGCTTTTTCAATTTGCGAATACCGGACGAATTTACCGGCCCGATAATAGCAGCCGGGCGGGAAAGGCATAATTTTTTCGCACAGGCCTACAAGGTTTTTCGCTTCGCTGGCGAAGACAATCGCACCTGAAGGCGCGTAACCGTAGTAGAGCGGCCGAATTCCAATCGGATCGCGCGCCGCGATGAATTCGCGCGTTTGACCGTCGAAAATAACGCACGCGAATTCCGCGTCGAGCCGTGCGAACATATCGACTCCGTATTCCCGGTACATCGGCAGAATAATCTCGCAGTCGCAGTCGCTCCGAAAGCTGTAGCCCTTCTCGATAAGAGCGGCGCGTTCCTTTTCAAAACCGTACAGCTCGCCGTTGCACACGACGTAGGAACCGTCGAACTCAAACGGCTGCATTCCCTCCGGCGTAAGTCCCATAATCGCCAGCCGATGGAAGCCGAGCAATCCCTCGCCCGTGTCGACGATCAGACTGGCGTCCGGCCCTCGCGAGACCGTCTGTGCGAATCCCAATTTAAACAGATCGACGTCGACGTCCTTTTCGCAATATCCCATAATTGAACACATGGTTCGCAACTCCTCTTGTTTTTGCGCAATGATAGCCGCGCGTCCGTTACTCTACGTCTTGCAGCGCGTCCCAGCCCTCTTCGCCCGTTCGGACTTTAACGACGTTCTCCACGTCGTAGACAAAGATCTTTCCGTCCCCGATGTGCCCGGTATAGAGCGCTTTTTTCGCCGCGTTAATGACTTCGCGGACCGGAACTTTGCTCACGACGACGTCGACTTGAATCTTCGGCAGTAAATTGACTTCGACCTGCACCCCGCGGTAGAATTCCGGCTTTCCTTTCTGAACGCCGCATCCGAGCACGTGCGAAACGGTCATGCCGGTAATCCCGATATCCATAAGTTTCGATTTGAGATTTTCAAACCGCGCCTCTTTGCAGACGATTTCAACTTTTGTCATTTTGGGACCGGTCCCTTCGTCGAACGTCGGCAGACGCCTGACGGGAATCGCTTCCGCGACGGGCGTTTCCCCCGTAACGACCGTCGGACTGGGCGCCGCGTCCGAACCGTCGTCCGCGATCGACTGCGGCTGCATGGCGAAACCGGAGTAAGCCGTGAGAAGCCCGTGTTCCGAAAGGTCGAGCCCCATGAGCTCTTCTTCCCGGCTCGCGCGCAGCCCGACCGTCTTTTTAATCGTTAGGAAGACGATTGCGCTTGCCGCGGCGACGTAGAGCGCGACCGCGCCG
>CAMNJU010000130.1 GCA_946541595.1 uncultured Planctomycetales bacterium | reverse complement strand
AGACGAACGGCCCCGGGACCGGTGCGGGTGAGTTTTCTTTATCAGAGGGCGACTTTTTTACCCGGAATAGACCGGAAACGAACCGACCTGGGCGAAGTGCTCGGGAGTTGCGGGGAGTTGTCCGGAGACGATCGGAGGCGACGTGAGCAAATCGGCGAGTAATTACATTTACGCGTATTATCAGGCGATCAAAGACGGGAGCATAACCGCTGGCCGTTGGGTTACGAAGATATACGAATACATTATCGCCGGATTGCAGTCCAAGGCGTTTTATTTTGACCAAAAGAAAGCGAACCACGCGGTCGAATGGATAGAAGCGCACTGCTTTCACACGGAAGGAGACCTCGCCCCAAACCCGTTACGGCTGGAGTTATGGCAAAAGGCTTTCTTATCGTGCGCGTTTGGTATCGTGGACGAGAACGGGAACCGGCAGTTCCGCGAATGGGTTTTTATTGTAGCCCGGAAGAACGGAAAGACCCTGCTGGCCGCGGCGATCATCCGGTACATATGGGAGACGGAAGGGTTCGGGGTTCGGTGCTATAACGTGGCGCCGAAACTGGACCAAGCCGAGCTTGCATATAACAGCATCTGGACAATGACGATGCTCGACCCGGAATACCAAGAGAAGAAGCGACAGAAAGAACAGAGAGATCCTCACGGCCGGCTGATAAATGGAGACGACCCGACGTTGGAGCGTCACCGCCAGACGGACCTATACATTCCGGCTACAAATTCGACCGTGAAGAAGATCGCATTCAGCGCGAAGAAGTCGGACGGCTTCAACCCGTCAATTACGTTGTGCGATGAAATCGCCGCGTGGGAAGGCGACAAGGGTCTGAAACAATACGACGTCATGAAGTCCGGAATGGGCGCGCGTAAAAATTCGATTTTGTTCAGCACATCGACCGCCGGATACATCAACGACGGCATATACGACGAACTGCTGAAACGCTCGACCCGGTTCTTAAACGGGGACAGTAAGGAACGGCGACTGCTTCCGGTCCTGTACATGATTGACGACCCGGACAAGTGGAACGATATAAACGAGCTGAAAAAGAGCAACCCGAACCTGGGCGTATCCGTAACGGTTGATTATCTTTTGGAAGAGATCGCGATCGCGGAAGGGAGCCTTCCGAAAAAGACGGAATTTTTAGTTAAGTATTGCAATATCAAGCAGAACAGTTCGGTCGCGTGGCTGGAGTCGAAAGCAATCGAGAATTGCACGGGACCGGCGTTACGTCTGGAAGACTTCCGCGGGTGCTATTGCGTCGGCGGCATCGACCTGAGCAGAACGACCGACCTTACGGCAGCCGTAATTGTTATCGAGAAGGCCGGCGAGCTTTACGTGTTTGCGCGGTTCTTTATGCCAGCCGAGAAACTGGACGAAATGACAGCGCGCGACGGCATCCCGTATAACCTTTATCAGGCACGCGGGCTCCTCACGTTATCCGGTGAGAATTTCGTTGATTATAACGACTGTTTTCAGTGGTTCAAAGACCTAGTGGAACAGTACGAAATATATCCGTTAAAGATTGGCTACGACCGATACAACAGCCAGTATTTAACGCAGAGCATGAGCCAGTACGGATTCCATATGGACGACGTTTACCAAGGTTTCAACCTGTCCTCGCCGATCATGGAAACCGAAGGGCTTATAAAAGACGGTCGGGTCCATATCGGGGACAACGATTTGTTGAAGATGCATTTATACGATTCGGCGTTGAAGACGGACGCAGAGACAGGGCGCAAGCGTTTAATTAAACTTTCCGCGTTAGTTCATATCGACGGAATGGCGGCGCTTTTGGATGCAATGACGGTTCGCCAAAAGTGGTATACGGAAATCGGCGGACAGCTTGCGAACGCGACGAGGTGAAGACATGGGATTATTTGACTTTATATTCAAAAAGGACAACGTGACCGCGGCGAAGAAAAACGACGGTTATTTTGAAACGCTGACCGCATACAAGCCGCATTTCACGACGTGGAACGGCGAGCTGTACGAATCGGCGCTGGTCCGGAGCGCGATCGACGCGAGAGCGCGGAACATTTCAAAATTAAAATTTGAGATCATCGGCACGGCAAACCCGAAGCTGCAGAACCGTCTCAAATACCGCCCGAACCCTTGGCAGAGTTGGAGCCAGTTCCTATACAGAACGTCGACGATACTCGACATGCACAACAACGCCGTTATTGTTCCGGTGTACAACGACAGCATGGAACAGGTGGGCATTTATTCAGTGTTGCCGAAACGATGCGAAATCGTCGAATACAAGGGCGAACCGTGGCTCCGGTATAAGTTCCTGCACGGAGAGACAGCGGCGGAAAGAATGGCGCGCGTGGCTATCCTCACGCGGTTTCAATACAAAAGCGATTTTTTCGGAGAGAAGAACAACGCGCTCGATTCGATTATGGAGTTGGAACACCTGAACGACGAGGGCATTAAAGAAGCCGTAAAGAACGGCGCGCACTATCGGTTTTTGGCTCGGGTTAATAACTTTAGTTCGACCGAAGATCTAAAGCGCGAGCGCATCCGGTTTTCGGAAGCCAATCTGAAAAGCGACGACGGGAACAGCGGCATTTTACTTTTCCCGAACACGTATACAGACATCCGGCAAATTGACCAGAACGCGTACACGGTTCCGGAAGCGGAACAGGAAGAGATCCGGCGGAATGTTTACAACTATTTCGGAGTGAATGAAGACGTTCTGCAGTCCCAGGCATTCGGCGACAAGTGGGCGGCATTCTATGAGAGCGTTATCGAGCCGTTCGCTATTCAGTTTTCCGAGACAGTAACGGCCGCGACGTTTTCAGAATCGGAGATCCAGCGCGGATCGTTCGTTATGCTTTCCGCAAATCGGCTGCAGTACATGAGCACGACGGAAAAATTGAACGTTTCGGCTCAGCTTGCCGACCGCGGAATTCTGAACCGTGACGAGATTCGCGAAATCTGGAACTTACCGCCGATTCCGGACGGAGCCGGGCAAGCGTACACGATCAGGGGCGAATACTACCTCATGGCCGAGGATGGAACGTTCACAAAAGAGGGAGTTTAAGAAATGGCAATCAGAAACGACAGAGAGTACCGCAACCTGGGCGCGTTTGAGAAGCGCGACGAGGACGGGGAAAAGAGTTACATCGTAACCGGTTACGCATCCACGTTCGAACCGTATCTCTTGTTTGAAGATTCGGGCGTACAGTTTTACGAGAGAATCGAGCCGACCGCATTCGACGCAGCCGATATGAGCGACGTCGTTTTTTTACGCGATCACGAAGGACAGGTTCTCGCCCGTACTAAGAACGGTTTAATCGAACTCAGTACAGACGGGCACGGGCTTTTCACGCGAACCAATCTGGGAGCGACAGAAAGCGCCCGGGAAATGTTCGAAGACATCGACGTGGGCAATTATAGCCAGATGAGCTTTTCGTTCGTTGTAGAGCCGGAAACGGACCGATACGAAGAGCAGGGCGACACCATTACGCGGATTATTACACGCGTGAAAAAAATTTACGATATTTCCGCCGTAGCATTCCCGGCAAATCCGGGGACAGATATCGGCGTTTCTTTCCGTTCCAATTTCGACGGAGTGATTGAAAGACGGACAGCGGAGCGACTGAAAGCGGAGAGAATGCGCGAAATCTTACGGCTTAAAGCGAAGTTAATGAAGGGGCGTTTTTATGGAAATTAAGGAAATGCAGATGGAAGACATTCAGAGAAGAATGTGCGCCATCGAAACAGAGATCGAGACAGACGGCGCCGACCTCGAAGCGCTTAACGCAGAGGTTGACCAGCTGAACGAGCGCGCCGCCGCGATCGAAGCCCGCGCGAACAGTGAAAAAGAACTGCGGGCAAAAGTGGCCGGCCTTAATGTAAAGCCGGTCGAGGTTATCGAAGAAAAGGAAGAGAGAAAAGAAAACATGGAAATGGAAAAGAGAGCTCAGCTCGAAGACGCGCTGGCGGAATATCTGAAAGGCCGCGCAACACCTGAACAGCGCGCAATGCTTCTCAGCACCAACGCAACAAACGGTACCGTTAAAGTATCCGATATCGTAGACGACTACATCTGGACCGATTGGGACAAGTCCTCCATTCTGTCCCGCGTTCGCAAGGTATACGTTCAGGGCAACTACTCGGTCGGCTATGAAGTGTCCGCGACAGGAGCCGTAGAGCACACCGAAGGCGCAAACGCTCCGACTGAAGAAACACTGACCCTCGCTTATGTCAATTTCGTCGCCAAGTATTTCAAGAAATGGATCCGCGTCAGCGACACTGTTCTCGCCCTGAAGGGCCGCGCGTTCCTCGACTACCTGTTCGACGAGTTCGGACATCAGCTCGCCGTTGCGCTTGAGAATGCAGTTGTCGCGGAGATTGAAGCATCCACCCTGTCCGCAAGTGTTACAAATCCGATTGACAACACCGCCGCCATGGCAGGTTTCGCGGCACTGTCCGACGAAGCTACAAATCCGGTCGTTATCATCAGCAAGGCGAACTACGCGGCAATCATGAACGCACGCACAACCGCCGGTGCTAAGATTGAGGACCCGTTCAACGGCATGGAGGTTCTGTTTAATAACACAGTTACCGGAATGCTCGTCGGCGATCTTGACGGCGTGGTCGCAAACTTCCCGGAGGGTGAGGACTTCAAATTCATCGTTGACGAAACCAGCCTTGCCGAACAGGATCTGGTGAAGATCGTCGGAAAGATTCTCGCGGCTATCCATCTTGTACGGCCGAACGGTTTCGCGGTTGTTACAGAGGAATAATTGATGCAGGTTAAAATCCTGAAAGATACCACGCTCACGGTAAAGGCGGGGCAGGTTGTCGAGATCGACGGCCGGGAGCTTCCGTTCCTTGCCGGGCGCGTGGAAGTTATCGAAGATCCGGAACCGGCGAAAGAAACTGCGCCGGCAAAGGGCAAAAAGAAAACAGCGAAGAAGCCGGCGAAATAATCCGGCTTTTTCGTTTAACTCACGAAGGGAGCGGCGAAAATGGAAACACTATTGGAAAACGTGAAGATCGTTTTACGAATCACGACGGACGCATTCGACAGCGAAATCGGGGGACTTATTTCGGCGTGCCTTGCCGACCTTGGATTGGCTGGAATTGATCTGGACGTCGTGGGCGCCGAGTACCTGACTAACCCGCTTATTGTTCAGGCCGTTAATACGTACGTGAAGATGTATTTCGGACAGGTGGAGAACGACGTCTTCACCCGGTTAAAACTTTCATACGACGAACAGAAAGCGCAGCTCTCAATGGCGACGGGGTATACAGAATGGACCGGAGCGAAATCGTAACGCTTATCGCGGAGACATACACGACCGACGCGTTCAACGTACAGCACGCGAGCGAGTCGAGCCGGCAGGTTTTCGCGCATGTCGATTCCGTAACGCAGACGGAATGGTTCGACGGAGCCCGGCAGGGACTGAACCCGGAATACCGTTTTACTATGTTTCGTTTCGACTATGCCGGCGAGAACATCGTCGAGTATAAGGGCAACCGATACACGGTTTACCGGACCTATATCGGGCGGAACGATTCTATTGAGCTTTACGTAACTCGGAGACAGGGCAATGTCTAAAAAGATCAAACCGGGCGGGCTTGCCGCCGCGATCAACGACATTCTCGAAGATTATTCCGAGAGCGTAGAAGAAACGGTCGCCGATACGGTGAAGGGAGTCGCGAAAAAAGCCGTTAAGGAATTGAAGGGCGCGAAAGTCGGAAACGCTAAGAAGTACCAGAAAGGCTTCACGAGCAAAATCGAGACGACCCGTTATTCGACGGAGGCGGTTATTTACAATGCGAAAGCGCCTGGCTTAACTCATTTACTGGAGAAAGGCCACGCAAAGCGAAACGGCGGACGGACGACAGCGTTCGAGCATATTGCACCAGTTGAGAGCGAAGTCGTTAAAGAGTTACCGGACGAACTGGAAAGGAAGTTGCAGAAATGAAGATATCGGATTTTGTGGCGATCATGGACGCAATCGACCTGCCCCACGTCTATTATTCATTCCGCGAGAATGACGCGCCGAAGTTGCCCTATTTTGTTTGGTATTTCGAAGGGTCCGAGAACATGCCGGCGGACGATTCGGTATACGTCGAAATCTTGTCGCCGGTTCTGGAACTGTATACGGCGGAGAAATCGTTCGAGACAGAGAAAAAGGTCGAGGACATTCTGAACAATAGCGGCATTTTTTGGAACAAGACCGAGACGTTTATCAACTCGGAGAAAATGTTCCAAATTTTTTACGAATTGGGAGATATACATGGCAGATAACAAGATTAAATATGGACTGAAAAACGTCTATTATGCAAAGCTGACCTACGGAACAAACGGGGAAGAGACCTACGCGACCCCGGTTCGGATTCCGGGCGCGGTAAATCTGGAAGTTGACGCATCCGGAGATACAAATAACTTTTATGCGGACGATGTTATTTACTGGAAGAGCAACGCAAACAACGGATACGAAGGATCGCTGGAAGTAGCGCTCATTCCGGACAGCTTCCGCACTGATATTCTCGGCGAAGTAACAGATACCAACGAGGTTATGTGGGAGTATTCAGACAGAGAGCCAGCAGAGTTCGCGCTGCTGTTTGAGTTTCAGGGCGACCAGAACGCGGTCCGGCATTCGTTCCTGCGCTGTTCCGCTACCCGTGCCGCCGTAAACGGTGCGACAAAGGAAGACAGCATCACCCCGCAGACAGAAACGCTCAATCTTTCCGCAATGCCGAGAATTTCGGACAACCTTGTAAAAGGCAAGTGCGATGCGACAAAGAGCCCGACGCAGTACGAAGCATGGTTCACAACGGTAACACTTCCGGCGTAAGGCGAGTAACATTTTGAATTTTGGGAGGACTTCAAAAAATGAAAAAGGACATTTTAATCGACGGAAAATCCGTCCCGTTTGTAGCGAACGGCGCGACGCCGTGGCGCTACCGCGCGCGATTCCATGAGGACATTTTCAAAGACATTTCACGGCTGACCGAGGACTTTTCAAAAGCCCAGGAAAGCGGAGATGGTTCGGTGTCGTTAATGCAGGTCGGTTCGCTTGAAGCATTCGAAAAAATCGCCTACATTATGGCAAAACAGGCGGACCCGGATATTCCGGACGACCCGGCCGAGTGGCTGGAGCGTTTCGAGTTCTTTTCCATTTATGAAGTTCTTCCCGAAATCATTTTTTTATGGAATTTGAACCTTGAACAGAAATCAGAGGCAAAAAAAAACATAGAAAAACAGATCGGCCGCTAACGGTTGGTCTGTTTTTATTACGTTGTATTGAACTCGGACTGCGGCTCGGCGATCTGGAAGAACTCGAAGTCGGAATGGTCAACGATATGTATATCGAAAAATCAAACGACGCGGAGAAATACTCACAAATTGCCGAGCAGTCCGATTTTGATAAATTTTAAAAAGGAGTTACGGGCCTATGGCGGGTGGAAAAATCAGGGGAATAACGATAGAGCTCGGCGGTGATACGTCGAAATTCGTTGATTCTATCAAAAAAGCCGACAAGGCTATAAACGACACTCAGAAAAAATTAAAAGACGTCAACAAGCTATTAAAACTAGACCCAGGAAACAGCGACCTGCTTAAACAAAAGCAGGATGCACTCGGGAAAGCGATCGAACAGACCGGTAACAAGTCCAAAGCGTTAAAAGAAGCGCTGAAAGAGATGGAAGCGGCCGGCATTACGGACGAAAACCGGGAACAGTACGAAGCCTTGCAGCGGGAACTTGTCGAAACTAAAGACAAGCTCGACAATTTAAAGAAAGAATCAAAGAATTTCGGCTCCGTTTTTGCCCAGCAGGTAAGCGCCGCGGGCGAAAAGGTGAAAGAACTCGGCGGGAAAATAACCGACGTCGGCAAAGGAATGAGCGTTGGAATTACGGCGCCTATTGCCGGAGTCGCGGCGGCATCCGTTGTAGCGTGGAAGGAAGTCGACGCCGGGCTGGATATCATCGTTACAAAGACCGGAGCGACCGGGGACGCATTGGAAGACATGCAGACCCGCGCCCAGAACATCGCGACAACGATTCCGACGTCATTCGAAGCGGCGGGGACCGCGATCGGAGAAGTGAACACGCGCTTCGGACTGACCGGAGACGCGCTCGAACAGTTATCAACGCAGTTTATACAGTTCGCCGAGATCAACGGGACCGACGTCAACGCGTCGATTGATTCCGTTCAGCAGGTTTTGAGCGCGTTCGGGCTTTCTGCTAACGATGCGGGCGCAATGCTCGACACGCTGAACAAAGTCGGACAGGATACGGGCATCGGCATGGACCAGTTGTCCGCGCTTATGGTATCCAATGCGACCGCGTTTCAGGGATTCGGACTTAACGCGGCAGATGCGGCAAACGTTCTCGGAACACTGGAGAAAGCCGGCATAGATACGTCGGTCGTTATGACCGGAATGTCGAAGGTACAGGTCGCCGCCATGAAAGACGGCGTGAGCATGACCGAAGCGTTTAACAACGCGCTAAGCAGTTCGGACAGCGCGATCGAGATATTCGGAGCGAAAGCCGGTCCGAAACTGTACGCGGCGTTTGAAAACGGCACGCTCAGCGCTGAAATGTTCACAGAGTCGCAACACAATTTGAGCGACGCGCTCGGAAGTACGGCGGACACGTTCAACGGAACGCTTGACCCGCTGGACCAGACGACCGTTATTATGAACCAGTTGAAGGTCGTCGGCGCTGACCTCGTGAACACAGTCGGCCCAATGCTTGCAAATGTACTGCAGAAGGTTTCCGACGTTGTTAAATCGCTTACGGAGAAATGGAACGGGCTGACCGAAGGACAGAAAACGACCGTACTTACCATCGCGGGCATACTTGCGGCAATCGGACCGTTGCTTACGGGCATCGGTTCGTTGGTAACGCTAGTCGGTTCTATTATGACCATCGCCCCGGCGATATCCGGAGTATTGGCAACGTTGACGGGTCCGATCGGGTTAATTATCGCTGCCGTTGCGGCGCTTGCCGTTGCCGTGTTTACGAACTGGGAGTCTATCAAAACATTCACGCTTAATTTGTGGACATCGCTTACGACAACGTTTACGAATTTGTGGACATCGCTCACGACGACATTTACGAATATCTGGACGTCGATCACGACGACCGTTACCAGCTTATGGACAACAATTCAAACAATATTTACAACCATCGCGTTGTGGATATCGCAGAAGGTTGAAGACGCGAAGAAAGCGGCTACGAATGCATTCACGGCAATGCATACGGCAATCTCGACAACGATAAACAACCTTAAAACCTCAGTAACGAACGTTTTCACCGCAGTAAAGAACGCGATCTCGACCGCGATCACGACCGCGAAGACGACCGCCGTTAATCTGTTCG
Organism: uncultured Planctomycetales bacterium; assembly: GCA_946541595.1. Classification (GTDB taxonomy): domain Bacteria; phylum Planctomycetota; class Planctomycetia; order Pirellulales; family Thermoguttaceae; genus RUG369. The sequence goes on along the minus strand of CAMNJU010000130.1, from coordinate 798 downwards.
AGTCAATGAAGACAGGAATCGGCGAAAAAATCGACGCAATTAAAACCGCGGTAGGTGAGAAGTTCGAAGCGGTAAAGACAGCGATCAAAAACAAATTGGATGCGGCTTGGGAAATTGTGAAGGGCATCGTCGACAAGATCAAAGGCGCGTTTAATTTCGAATGGAAACTTCCGGAGCTGAAAGTCCCGACCGTAAAAGTTGTAGGCGGTGAACCTCCTTATGGCATCGGCGGAAAAGGTTCGTTACCGCATTTTGAGGTAACTTGGAACAAGCGCGGTTATTTCGACGGATTATTATTCAACGAGCCGACCGTAATTCCGACCGCCGCAGGGTTGCAGGGATTCGGAGACGGTAACGGGGCGGAACTCGTTATCGGTTTAAACCGTTTGCAGCAGATCATCGGGGACGCAGTAGGAAACGGCGCTGCGAATAATGTAAACATCAACGTATACGCGGCGCAGGGCATGAGCGAAGCCCAGGTCGCAAACGCGGTAGCCATGAAGCTGGACCGTTGGCTCGGGGGTAGGTTATGACACACGTTAGAACGCTAAAAATCACAAACGCAGCCGGGCGTGTTTGGGACTGTATGCGCCCGGACGGCTTCATGTATCAGCCGGAGGGGTTCGGAATCGGAAAAGACAACGAATACATCCGGAGCGGTATCGCATACGAAAAAATTGAAGACGTTTCGGCGCAGAAACAAATTGCGTTCAAAATGGTTTTCAAAGATTATTCAGTCTATAAGGAGTTCGCGGAATTTGCACGCAGAACTCCTTTAGTTTTGGGATATATGCCTAT
>CAMNJU010000129.1 GCA_946541595.1 uncultured Planctomycetales bacterium | reverse complement strand
CAAGGACCGCCTTCACCGTCTTCGTCATCAATTCAGGGGAACGAACGCCTACGTTCACGTCAATATACTTCGCTCCGCCGTCCTCTTGAAACCGAGCCAATTCGCTAATCCCGTCAAAATCGCCCGCTTCATAAAGAGCGTTCGTCGAAGGAACAGAATCGTTAATAGATTCGCCAATAATCGTCAACCCATCAAACGCCATTTGAAACCGCCTTTCTGTCAAAGACTCTGCATAGACATGCAAACAAACCGGCTCCGCTATTTTCAAAATTAAATCTGCATAACGACATGTGCCAAAACGGAAACGTCTGTCGTCTACAAACTTCGTTCCTAAACACATATTGTTGAGCGTAACCAATAAAAGTCAAGGGGATTCTTTGAGACGTTGGCTCCAATACGCGCCCGTGCCGCAAGCGTCAAATACGCGTACTAAAACGAGTTTGGATTTAATTCCGACCAATGTCGAAAAGGAAGCTTAGCGTCTTAACGCATAAAGAACTGCGTTTGATCGTCCGTCGTGCCCCACCGCGTCAACTGTTGAGCGGCAAAATGAAAGACGAAAGCGTGTGGAAATAGAAACTCGTTTTAAGGACGGTTTTAGGTTCTTCCTTAAGCTCTTTGGGGAACGCGCGAACTATTGACGCCTATACGTTATGAAATGGAGAACTCGAATTTATGGCCCGATTTTTAACGAAAAAGACGTAAAAAATTTTCCGATACAAGACTTGTCAAAAGAAAAAGGGAGTATACGATATAGGAAAAATTCGTGGAAGACTGCGTCTTCTAGGCGATTAGCCCGCGACCGAAGTATCTCTAGTCCTGACGGACTGACGGCGTGAGGCAATTCGTCCGGACGGCTCTTTGTGAGACGTCCTCAGAATGTTGACTGTGCGTTCATGCTCCAGTGAATTTGAGCCTACGACGGGAGAATAGAAATGGCGAAAAAGTGCGTTTTGGCGTATTCTGGCGGATTAGACACGTCCGTCATTCTTGGCTGGTTGATGGATCAGGGATATGAGGTTCACGCGGTGTACGCCGATCTCGGGCAACCCTGCGACGACCGCGAAGCCATTCGCAAAAAAGCCGAAAACATTGGAGCGGCGTCTGTTCGTTTTCTTGACCTCAAGGAAGAGCTATGCCGCGATTTCGCGTTTCCGATTATCCAATGGCAGGCGAAGTACGAGGGCGTCTATCTCCTCGGAACTTCTATTGCGCGTCCGCTGATCTCCAAAAAGATTCTTGAAGTCGCCAAGGAAGTAGGCGCGACTGCGTACGCTCATGGCGCAACCGGTAAAGGCAACGACCAGTGCCGTTTCCAACTTGCGGCGGAAGCCCTTTGTCCCGACGTCGAAATGATAGTCCCGTGGCGCATCGACGCGTTCCGCAAGCAGTTCCCCGGCCGCACTGAAATGATTCAGTACTGCGAGAAGAACAACATCCCGGTCAAAGTTACTCTCGCGAAGCCTTATTCCTCCGATGAAAACTGCCTGCATATCAGCTATGAAGCCGGCAAACTCGAAGACCTTAGCGTCAACGGATTGGAACTCGTCGATTTCGGCATGTGCGTTAAGCCGCAAGACGCGCCGGACAAACCCGAAGAAGTTACGATTGAGTTCGAGTCTGGCGTTCCGGTCGCCGTCAATGGTCAGAAAATGAGCGCGTACGAAGTCGTGTCCACGCTGAATAAGATCGGCGGCCGCAATGGCGTCGGCATTATTGACATGGTCGAAAACCGTTTCGTCGGCATGAAGAGCCGCGGCGTTTACGAAGCGCCCGGTATCACCATTCTCTACGACGCCCATCGTTATATCGAGCAACTGACGATGGAACGCGAACTCATGCACCTCCGCGACCGTCTCGCTCCGGAAGTTGCCGAACTCGTCTACTACGGGTTCTGGTACGGCGCGAAAATGGACGCGTTGCTCGCGTTCATTAAGGAAGCTCAGAAGCCGGTTACCGGTAAAGTTTCCTTGAAGCTTTATAAGGGGAACATCATTCTCAACGGTCGTGAAAGCGTCAACTCGCTGTACGACGAAGGTATTGCGACGATGGAAGGCGGCGACGCCTATAATCAGGACGACGCCACCGGATTCCTCCGTATTGAAGGTCTTCCTTACCGTGTCGCCGGCCGCGTTCGTCCGCGCTCCTGATTTGAGAATTCGCATTTAGTCAGTTGACTCCTGTAGACTCCATGGGACGTCAGTCTCATGGAGTTTTTTTAATCCTTCGCTAATTTCTTCTTTTTTAAACGTCTTACTATACTTCTTATACTCGCCTAATCTATAAAAACAAGCGTCTATAAATTCCAGAGTTTACTTCTGTCAACGCTTGCATGAGGATTAGGTTCAAAGTAAAATTGACCCGAGATTGAGACGCAGACAGTTTTTTCACGTCTCATTACTTACTCAATGCTAAGGTTTGGCCACAAAAAATCGATCGTTAATTAGTTTTGATATCAAAATGAGTAAACTTTTTCAGAAAAAATTATTCCTGATTGTCGTTGGTTTTGCGTTGATCACGACATTATTCAACTCCAACGCAAACGTCTATTCGGAAGAGAATCAGCCGGCAATCGGCAAAGGGGCTCCGTGGAATCCCGCTCAAAGCGATCAGTGGGTCGCGACAGACAATCTTTCGCGTTCTCTCCCCACCTTCGACGAAGTGGGAGCGACTCGGCCCGATAAATATATTGCATGCTTCTACTTCCTTTGGCTCGGCCGCCACGGCGAAGCCGGTCCTTACAACATCTCGCAAATTCTTGAAGAACACCCTGAAGCGAAAGACGATCCGAATTCGAAATGCTGGGGCGCTTTGGGGGCGCCGCACCATTGGGGCGAGTCGATTTTTGGCTACTACGTCGGAGAAGACGAATCCGTTTTGCGAAAGCATGCCCAAATGCTCGGCGACGCCGGAGTCGACGTAATCTGTTTCGACGTCACGAACCAACTCACCTACCCCGAATCCTACCGTCCTCTCTTTAAAGTCTTTTCGGAGATGCAAAAAGAAGGGAATAAGGTCCCGAAGGTCGCGTTCCTTTGCCCGTTTTGGACTCCCGATAAGGTTGTGCGCGAACTCTGGCGCGACGTCTATTCCCAGAATTTTTATCCGGACGTATGGTTCACCTGGAAAGGTAAGCCCCTCATTCTCGCCGATCCTGATCTCCTCTCGCATAACGTATTTTCAACGACTAACTGCGATCCCTACGAATTAAAGAACGACGGCGTGTTAGCGCAAAAGTTCGCGTCCGACGTTGAAATCGACAGAATAACGCTCGACTCCCCCACTTGGAAGGAAACCAATTCGGCTGTCAGCGTCGCTATTTTAGACGAATCCGGTAAGACAATTGACAAAAGAAAGTCAATTAAAGTCGGCGATAACGCGCCATACTCAATTGAATTTAAAAAACCGCTTCCAGCAGGAACTTATACTGTTGAACTGCGAAAAGCGCCAGGCGCAAAAGTTGGATGGTGGGGCCATAAACTGACGGAGGGTAATTACGAAGAAGTTGCAAACAAAGCGTATCCTCAGAAGTCTGTCCGATGGTTGGCGGCAACCGCCAACGGAACTCCTGTAAATACGGTGTTTCTAATCTCTCTTGGGGAATATGACAAAGAAAGAGCTGATATTTTAAACTTCTTCACATTTAGACCGTCTCAGCCAGACTACTTCATAGGCCCGACGAAGAAGAATCAATGGAGTTGGCTGGAAGCCTATCCGCAGCATGAGTTCTATAACGACAAGGGCGAAGTTGAAGAAATGGGCGTTGGCGTCGCTCAAAACGCTGTCGACGGAAAACTTGGTGTGCTGAGCAACCCTCGCTCGTACGGAAGAAGCTATCACAACGGCGCCGAACCGGCTCCGGAAGATTGCGACTATACCGGTAAAAATTTCCAAGAACAGTGGGAGCGCGCTCTGAAAGTCGATCCGGAAATCGTCTTTGTTACCGGCTGGAACGAATGGATTGCTGGGCGGTTCGATATAACAGCTCCCTTTAACGGCGCTACGCCCGTCTCCTTTGTCGACCAGTACAACACAGAATTTAGCCGCGATTGCGAGCCAATGAAGGGCAAGCACGAGGACGCCTATTACTACCAATTGATCTCTAATATTAGAAGATTTAAGGGCGTTTCCCAACCTGAACTTGGCAAACCGCAACCGATTCATATTGACGGTAAATTTGACGACTGGAAGAAGGTCGGCCCAAAATTCTTCGATACTGTAAGCGACCCAGTACATCGAGACTGCCGTGGCTGGGGTAAAGGCATGCGCTACGTAAATCAGACGGGCCGGAACGATTTTGTCGAATCGCGAGTATCGTACGACGATTCCAACCTGTATTTCTACGTCAAGATGAAAGATACGGTAGAAGGCGACTTTTCCTCTTCTAATTGGATATCGCTCCTCTTAGACGTCGATGAAAACACGCAGACTGGCGATAAGGGCAACGACTACCTCGTCGCGGCCGACGCTGAGAACAAGGGGTTCGCTATTGCCAGAATGAAGGAAGGTTCCCTTGATAAAACGTCGAGTTCCCCGGTTAAATATGCAATTTCAGGAAATGAACTCGAACTGGCTATCCCGCGAAAAACTCTGGGACTGACGGCAAGCCTCCCCAATTTCCGTTTCAAGTGGACGGACGGTATCGACGTCCTTGGAGACTGGAGCAGTTTTACCACAGACGGAGATACGGCGCCAAACGACCGTTATTACTATCGTTACCTTACGTCAGATAAGTAACGTTCTCTTCTGAGTCATAAAAACGAGCGAGCCGGCTTCGAACGTCTACCGTTCGAAGCCGGCTTAGTTGACTAAACATGAACAACTCAATGGAAAAGAATCAGTTAAATTTTCTTATAGAAGAATTGCTTATAGAACTTAACGGCTCGTTCTATTGATTCCAAACAAAAAGGCGAAGGTTACGTCAAAGCGTCCTTCGCCTTTTTTTCAGAGAATAAGAAAAACTATTTACTCGACAAGGCTGTAGATACCCAGTCCTTCGCTCCTTGCAACGTCGGCGGCTTGCGTCAGGCGCAGCTTCATCTCTTTGGAAAAGTTGTACTGTGTCTCGGCTTTCGCTAATCCTTGACGGCACAGATCCTCGTTAAGAGAGAACTGCTCGTCGCCTAAATAGACAAACGCAAGTCTGCGATTGTATTTGTCGTATGTTGAACCGTCGGCGACAAGAGTCGCGACGTTACCCGTCTCCTCAACGCGCATCTTGGTATAGGCAGACGCCTCCGGACCGTAAGGTTCCACAGGACTGTTCGCCTTGACCGTCTCCGGAGTATTGGCGCCGATAAGGCGCACGCGTTCGCGTTCGCCGGTCGACGTAATCACAATAAGCGTGTCGCCGTCAACGCAACGTTCTATCGTTACCCGCTCGACGCTAGGGACGGTAAAGCGTCCGGAACCGGAAGTCTCGATCGCCGTCGAACTCGTTTCGGGAATCGAATAGGTCTGACCGTCGGCGACTAAAGAATAAGATTCGCCAAAGGCGCCCTCGGTTTCCGCCGCTTGAGCAACCGGCTTCCCCTGCTCTTTGTCGCTTTCACTCTTATCTTTCGGCGAACCGCATGTCCAAACAAAACCGAACGCAACTACGGCTACCGTAATAATCGAATAAAGGAAATTTGGCTTTCCGTTCTTCGGCCGTCGGCCATTGTAGAACTTAGACTCTAAGATTCTTCTGGCAAACCTCTGTTCTCCTGTCCAATTCCTCCATGCCATGCGCGCTCCCTCCTGGACCACTGCCTTGATAACGAATATGGTTAAACTAATTCTTGAACGTTCTTGAAATACGCCATGTTCGCGCCGAAAACAAACTCAATCGGAATCCTTGTTTTTCGATATCTGATCGCGTTCGATTTCCGCAAGACGGTTCAACCGTCGAACATGACGTTCTTCCGCTGAAAAATCAGTCTTCAGCCACGTAGTAACGACGTCGTTTATAGTTGACTCCGTCAGCATATCGCCTGAAAGACACAGTACGTTCAAGTTGTTGTGTCGGCGACTCAATTCAGCGGAAAATACGTCGACGACAGGAGCGGCTCGAACGCCCGGAAACTTGTTCGCAACAATGCTCATTCCGATACCCGTGCCGCAGATCAATATCCCGCGATCGACGGTTCCTTTCGAAACCGCGCTCGCAATGGGCCCGGCTACGTCGGGATAATCTACTGGATCCGGTTTATCGGGAGTAGGTCCAAAGTCAAGAACCTCATGCCCAAGCGACGCGACGATTCGGCCCAAATTAAGCCGGGCGTCAATACCATGGTGATCGCTGCCTATCATTATCTTCATAGTACCTAATCCCCTAATTTGATGGTATATCAATATTGATATTTTTTTGCCATTTCAAACGTGGAAGTCAAAACTCCAGACAAACGGCGTTTCTAAGCGGCCTCGCGTCTTGTCAAACTCTTAGAAAGTTATTCTTAAAAAAAGCTTCTAAAAGCGAGCCGTTTTTCTATCTCAGTCCCATGATCTTTTCGACGCGATCGCAAAGCTCGTTTGCTCGCTCTACAGTCGGAGCCTCCGCGATAATTCGGGCAATTGGCTCCGTATTGCTCGGACGCGCCAAAACCCAAGCGTCTTCCCAATCGATGCGAATACCGTCTTCTGTGTTCTTCTCTTCATTAGCAAACGCGTCGGTAAGAAGATCGACAATCTTCTGGAAACCGCCCTCTGGCAAGCCGACCTTCCGCTTAACAATCGCGTAACCTTGGATCTCGTCGGCGAGCAAAGAGAGAGGCTTGTCGTTACGCGCCATAAACTCAAGCGTCTGAGCCATACCGACAAACGAATCGCGGACAAACCCCACGGCCGGGTCAATCGGACCGCCGTTTCCTTCGCCGCCATATATCGCGTTCTTAGCTTTCATCAAGTCGACGACGTTCGCCTCTCCAACAGGAGAACGGTAACATTTCCCGCCAAATTCCTCCGCAATATCAAGCGACATCCTACTGGACGCGCAGTTGATTACAAGATTAAACGGGCCTTTTTCTCCGGCCGCGCTGGCCTTCTGCAATCTGTTTTTCGCGCAAATCGCAGTCGTGTACTCTTCGCCAATATAGCGGCAGTTCTCGTCGACAAGCGCCAACCGATCGGCGTCGGGATCTTGGCAGAAACCGACGCAGGCGCCCGCTTCGCCGATCTTCTTGAATACGCTCTGCAAATTGTCGACAGTCGGTTCGGGAGTGTGAAGAAAATTACCGTTGGGCGTGTCGCCGCAGATTACTACGTCGCACCCAAGCGCTTCTAGAAGCCGTTTGCCAAGCAAACTGCCAGACGCGTTATTTGAATCTAGGAGAACGCGATATTTTTTCGAACGAATCAGGTCGACGTCAACCGTTTTGAGAACAGCTTCCATATGGGCGACCGTTGAATCCTCGATCAGAACGCGATCCCCAAGTTTTTCCACATCGACCCAGCCGCCCATCCCCATCGGGGCGTTCTCGGACTGCTTGTATACCTCAAGAACTTTCTCGCCTTCCTTTTTGGGAATAACGCGCCCCTCGGACGAAAACAGTTTCAAGCCGTTAAATTGGCGCGGATTATGACTCGCGGAAATCTGAATTCCGCCGGCCGCTTTGAACTGTCGAACAAGAACGCCGACTGTAGGCGTAGCCGCCACGCCGGCGTACAGCGTTGTCCGACCGACTGCGTTCAAAGCGGAACAAATCGAGTCCGCAAACATTGAGCCAGAACGACGACCGTCATATGCAATAACAAACGGATCAGAAGACTCGACGGACTTTGAATATGCCAAAGCGTAACGAATGGCAACGTCTGGCGTCAGAGTAACGCCAATTTCACCTCGCAACCCAGAAACGCTGATAATAAGTGGACTCGACATGAAAGCTCCCGCGGACCGTCAATGTACGGCGATCCTTTCATAAATGGCAAGAAAAAACAAAAGGCGTCACAATGCGGACATTCCAATATTAACGGTTGTAACGCACTGTAAGCAAGGAGACGAAAACGACGGCGCCATTCGTTTGAACGCATCTGAGAGCGCCGTAAATTCCCTTCGTTTTTCGATAAAAAACGACAGACTCCTTCACCCGTTCATTTTAGGCTGAACCTAAATTTAATCAAGGGCTGGCAACTTCGTTCTGGCCGTTCAAAACCGCGTTAAAAGCCGAGAAAAGGAGTCGGAAGCAACCTCCGCCAAAGCGTACGATGACGCCTTCAAACTGTTTTACGACGCGAGCGAATTAGATAAAGCTTAATTTACTGCTTTATTTTCGAAGTTATTATTTTGAACAAATAAAAAATTTTTATCTTAAAACAAAATCAAAATTTATCAAAAAACATCTAAAATACTAAACTTTTTTGCATACTTGATTATAATCCGTGCTTGAGGTTTTGATAGTTTTGCAAAGGAACGCTAACTTTTCGCGACCAAATTGTTGACACGCCCGTCATGCGGTCGTTTATGAACCTCGCGTTAGTCCGTCTAAAGCAACTTAACCCTGTTGGGGAGGGTAAAAATGAATTGGATTGGATTTAAATATTGGAAAACGGCGGTTTTCCCGCTCCTCGTCACGTTCTTTACCTCGCTGTCGGCCGCGGCCGCGCAAGAAGTGGTCAAGCTTCCGCTCGTTCTCGGACAGGACGGAACCTATGAAAGCTCCGCTCCCAACTTGTATGCCGACGAGCTCTATCTTCCGTCCGCCGACGTCGTTACCACGCCCGACGAGGCCTATCGGCAGCTTGTCGCCGGCAACGCGGGTTACTTGAACGAGAGTTCCGACGTCGCGCTTACAACCGACGTTAGAGGACGCGTTTATCCGCTCGCTACGATCCTTTACAGTTTGGATATGCCGATCCTCCCGACAACGTTGACGCAAACAAGCGATCGCGACGTCTATCTTTCGGGGGTTACCGCCGGCGCTGTAACGACCGACGACTTAGCGGCCGTAGAGTACGGAGTAATGAATCTCCAAACTCCGTTGCTGGTCGTAATGGGGCATTTCCCCAGCCGCGACGTTACCAACCTCATAAACAAGTACGACGCGCTGTCGAAACGTGCCTACAACGAAACGACAAAACTCTCGCTATCCAAAACTAAGACGCTGCCTGCCGGGACGACCACACAAGAGATGAAACTTTACAATCTCGTCGGTCCTGCGATCGCGCGTTCAAAGGAAGCCTATCCCGACTTGAAGGGCAACGACTTAGCCAACGTTGTCTCCGAAGCGCTTGTATGGCAGTCGCTCGAAATGATCCTCATGAAGTCGACGGTCGTACAAGACCTTGTTCGCTCCGGTAAATTGGAAGTTGTCGCCGCAGTTGTCGACGACTCGACGGGGAGAATCTACTGGCTCGGCGAACACCCAATGCAAGAAGAATTCATCAAGCCGGCCCCGGAAAATCTGCGCAATACACAATTCAAAGACGAGTTTATTGCTCAAAATGAACTGCCTGAGCCACTCGCCCCGACGGTTATTCAGACGTACGTGGACAGTTACGAAGCGAACACGTATTACGACAGCGTTGTTGAAGAATACTTTGTCCGTCCGTACTACTACGTGCCAAGCTGGGAACTGTTCAGCGCTCGTGCATGGACTTACCGGCCTTGGTATGGGGTATGGGTTGAACCGTTTACCCCTTGGCCCTATTGGAGCCCATGGGGATATCCTCCTGGAGAAACAGGCATTGGAATTACTATTGTAAACGATCATTTGAACTTCTTTATCGGTTACAACCGATACTGGGGGCCATACCGATCATGGAACCCGCACTACCGCCCGACTTCCCCTTGGTGGCGAGCTGAAATCTTCGTCAATCCGGTTGGACATTGGCATGATCCTATTTTCGACCTGATTTGGCACGGAAGCCGTGCGGATATCCATTTCAAGCCTTATCATGACCGTCCTTGGTACAGACCGCCGGTTCCAGGGAGTCCCGGTCGTCGGCCTGATATACGCCCCGACGATCATCATCGGCCGCCATTCGGCCCCGTCGTCCCAGGTTACCGCCCTGGCGACGTACGTCCCGGCCCCAGACCTCATCCACTTGGACCGGGTGGAATCAAGCCGGGCGCTCCCGGAACGAGACCTATCCCCGGTAAGCCCGGTACGGTTAGACCTTTCACTCCCGGAAATCCTCCAGTGAGACCGGGCGACGTTAAGCCCGGAAATCCGCCCGTGAGACCGGGCGACGTTAAGCCGGGAAAACCGCCCGTGAGACCCGGCGACGTCAGACCCGGAAATACGCCGACGAGACCGGGAGACGTTAAGCCCGGAAATACGCCCGTGAGACCTGGCGACGTTAAGCC
>CAMNJU010000128.1 GCA_946541595.1 uncultured Planctomycetales bacterium | reverse complement strand
TCCGTATAAGTCATGGTACACCGAAGTTACCGACGACGGCGTTATGAAAGCCTATTGGAGAATGCCGTATAAGAAGGAGGCGCGCGTATCCTTCATTAACTACGGCGGCGAAGACGTCGACGTCGACTATTCCGTTTACTACGAGAAGGCGCCTTGGCTTGATAATACCATGTACTTCCACGCGAATTGGCGGCAGGAACGCGGGATTGAAACGGTCGGCGGCAACGGAACCAAAGATTGGAATTATACCGCTCTTCAGGGGACGGGCGTTTACGTGGGCGACGTTTTGTCTGTTGTGAACTCGGTTCCCGAATGGTGGGGAGAAGGGGACGAAAAAATTTACGTCGACGGCGAGACGTTCCCGTCACATTTCGGAACGGGTACAGAAGATTACTACGGCTACGCTTGGTGTACGCCTCAGTTTTTCGAGGATCCTTTCCATGCGCAACCTCGTTGCGAAGGGCCCGCTAACTTTGGGAATACTACGAATTTGCGGTTCCGTTCGTTAGACGCGATTCCCTTTGCCAACGATTTCCGATTCGATATGGAGGTTTGGCATTGGGCTGCGACTACCGTCGATTACGCGGTCGCTACGTTCTGGTACGGTTTGCCGGGCGCGACCGTTAACGTAGAGTTTGGCCCGAGCCGAGACGCCGTTGAAGACGAAGCCGCGGCTCCGGTCGAATATGATCGCAAGTTCACTTATACTTTGGGGAATATGACCGTCTCTGAGGCGTCGGCAGGTTCTGTCGCTATCCAGACGATGAATTCCTTTAAAGTCGATTCCCATTTCTGGAAAGACGATAAGCAGATTTGGTGGCGGGACGGGAAACCGGGCGACAAACTTACAATCGACGTAAAAGACGTTCCCGTTGGAAAAAAGACGCTCGTTTTGGGCGCGACGGTCGCGCGCGATTACGGTTGCTTCCAACTCTACTGGAACGGCGAAAAGATCGGGAAACCGCTCGATTTCTTCTTTGAGCCCAGGGTAGAGCATCGCGTCGTTAAGCTCAGCGTTCCGAAAACGACGGACGCGGAAGGAATTCTGACGGTTGAAGCTCTCGAGAAGAACGAGAAATCGGCGGGGACAATGTTTGGGGTCGATTACGTCGAATGGGAATGAAGTCCCAGTCGTTTGTAAGCGGATTTCGCGAACAGAAAACAAAAAGGACGTCGCTTTTCAGCGGCGTCCTTTTTTTACGTCAAGGTTAGACGCAAATCTTATTTCAGGCCAACCGAAGAGACTTGCAGCAGCTCAATTTCCGGCGCCAAAAAACCTTCTTTGGGTTCTTCCGCTTTCGAGTAGTCGGTTGAAAGGTATTTCTTATTGTCGTCGACAAAAACGGTAACGACGGTCGCTTCCCGCGCTTTCTCTTCTGGCATTTCGTTAAGGAGCTTCAGTGCGCCGAGGAAGTTGCCGCCGGCGGAAATACCGACTCCGAGTCCAAGATTGCGCGAGAGGGCTTGCGCGGCCAAAATGGCGTCGCCGTCGTCGACGTTCACAACGTGATCAAGCTCGTTGAGCTTCAAAATCGCGGGAATGAATTCGTCTGAAATTCCCTGAATACGGTGGAATCCGATTTTATATCCGGTAGAGAGAGTCGGCGAACTCGACGGTTCAAGGGGATGAACCTTAACGTCGGGGAAGAGTTTTCGCAGGAATTTACCGCATCCCATCACGGTACCGCCGGTGCCGACGCCCGCAATAAACGCGTCGGGCCGACGCTGTTGGCGAGCCAATTGAATGACGATTTCCGGGCCGGTCGAAAGGAAGTGCGCTTCGCTATTGTCCTCGTTGTCAAATTGGCGGGGCAAAAATACGTTTTCGGGATCCTCCTTCTTCATCTTTTCAGAAAGTTCGATCGAACCTTTGAATCCGCCTTGCTCGCGCGAAACCAGCCGTACTTCGGCGCCATACGCTTTCATCAGGTTAATACGCTCAATCGACATCCAGTCGGGCATATAGATAACGACGGGACTTCCGACCAGCCGCCCTAACGCGGAAAACGAGACGCCCGTATTGCCGCTTGTTGCCTCTACAATCGTGGAGCCGCGTTTGAGTTCGCCCGTTCGGAACCCTTTACGGAGTATGTGCATCGCCATACGGTCTTTGATCGAACCGGTCAGATTCAAATACTCCGCTTTTGCGAAAATCGAACGCGGTTTGCCGCGCCAGAGCAAATCGATTTTCAACAAGGGGGTTGAACCGACGAGACTTTCGATACCGTCTAATCTTTTGATTGGGTCCATAAAAACTCAGTTCCGATTAACAAAGCGACGACGCGGCGTCGAACTCGTGAAATCTGCGTTGAGGACAGTTCTCAAACCGCAATGTTGCGGCTATATCGACGATTTGCCCGCGCCGACTTGAATTTTTTTGAGCGTCAGTAAGGGAAAAGCTTATTCGCCTTCAAATTGAACTGGGGCAAAGACGGGCGTTCCGCTTAAGGCTTCGCGTCCTTTTAAGTCGACCAATTCGACGACAAAAACGGCCCCTACGACCGTTCCGCCCATCTTTTCGATTAGGTTGCGGCACGCGAGCGCGGTTCCGCCTGTCGCGAGAAGATCGTCGATCAGGAGCACGCGATCGCCTTTTTTGACGGAGTCTTCGTGCATTTCGATCGTATTGACGCCGTATTCGAGCGAGTAATCTTCCGAAACCGTTTTGTACGGAAGTTTGCCAGGTTTGCGCATGAGAACGAGACCGGCGTTAAGCTGGTACGCAAGGGGCGCGCCGAATACAAAGCCGCGAGCCTCGGGAGCCGCGATCTTATCGACGGGGCCCCACTGTTCGACTCCTTTTTTGAGCGTGTCGACAGTTTGACGAAACGCTTTCGGGTTTTCAATTAGAGGGACAATGTCGCGGAAGATAATTCCCGGTTTGGGGAAATCGGGAATTGAACGAATGTAATCGGCAATCGGATTCATAATAACGACCGTTTGAAAAAATGCGGCAACGATAGAAATAATACCGTTGCCAATATGACGACATGGCTTGGTTACTCGAGAATTTCAGGCAACCTTGCGCGTATTTGTTCCTCAATTTGTTTCGCGCACGCACGATAGACGTCTACCGAAGCTCCAAAGGGGTCGTCGACGTCGCCCCCGTCGACTCGCAATAGGGAAATCCGATCGTGCAGTTCGGGATAATAACGCAATAGGAGGTTTCGATGGGAGGCTCCGAGCGTATAAATGCGGTCGGCAATCTTCGCAAGCGTTTCGTCGAACGTGCGCGCCGAGTGATCGGCCAAAGAGAGACCGTAGTCTTGCGCGACTTGACGCGATTGTTTGCTGGCCGGAGCGAAATTTGGCGCAGAGATTCCCGCCGACAGTATGACGTACCCATGAGCTTCCAGTTCAGACTCGGACGTTCCCAGACGTTCGGCCAGCGCCTTTTTGCAGAGAACTTCCGCGAGGGGACTTCGGCACGTATTGCCGGTGCAGACGAAGACGACGACTTTTGCCATTCCTCTAACGAGTGTGTCTTTTGAAACGGCGCCTTCTCGGAGTACCGTTACGTCTTTACCGTCAATTTTGACGACGGTCGACGGTTTGCCGAAAGAGGCCGGACCGTCGTCGACAACGAGATCTGGGCGCGCGCCGAGCGCGTCCCGCGCTTCCGAAGCGGAAGTTGCCGGCGCCTCGCCCGACAGATTCGCGCTCGTGAGGACGATCGGTTCGTTCAGTTTGCGAAGAACTCTGAGGAGAAAATCATTTCTTGGCGTTCGAAATCCGACGGTCGATTCCGGCATAACGGCATGGCGTGAGAATTCGGGCAGGTTCCAAACGGCGCTTTGCGGACCGCCGGCGTTTAAAACCAGCGTAAGCGGGCCTGGCCAGAATCGAGTTGCAAGCCGTTTTGCGAGCGGGCAGATATCCGGGATAAAGTCGTTTAGCGCGTCGATTCCAGAGATTGCTACGGGAAGCGCGTGACCGGCGCGGCGTCCTTTTTCGACGCAAAGCCGTTTGACCGCTTCTTCATTGGACGCTAACGCCGCGAGACCGTAGACCGTTTCCGTTGGAAAAACAGCTAACTTTCCTTGACGAAGAAGCTCGACGCTGCGATTAACGGCGAACTCGCCGTCGCCGCATTCGGCGAGCGAAATGATTTCCTGTTCCATTGAAGAAATATCCTCGGGAATCGAACGGTCGTAAACGCGGTTTGCTCCCGTTTGCGCCTAAAAATATGGGATTCAGACCGTGCTCACACAAGATGATAGCAGAAAAAACGACGTTGACAAGATTCATACCTCTTTGTACTATTGAGCAGACAGGAACTTGGCGATTTAAAGGAGACGGCTTTTTGGGCGACGAATCCTTTACCGTCCAATCTCCTTAGTGTAAAAGTCGTAGACCAAACGGTCTCAACGCGAAGTTGTTGGGGCAGGGAGCGTCCTCCTTTGAGATTTATTGTAGCGTCAATTTGCTTTCTTTGGCCTGGATTTAACGGAATAGTCCGTTACGGCCTCTGGAGTCAGCTGGCTATCGCGCTTACGTTTGGCGCGTTGTGTCAGGGGACGCTGGCGTTGAATTTTCTCTGGTGCGATTTTCTGTCTCAATTCGTGCGCGTCTCTATTTTCGCGGCTCTTTTTATTTCGTGGGTCGCGCTCAGCGTCGTTGCGAGCGTTCGTCTGAAACGGTACGAAAAAATGAGAAAGGCTGATTCGAAGGGGCAGACCTTTCTTGAAGCGCAGGAACTGTACCTCAAAGGAAGTTGGTTTGAAACAGAATGCTGTCTTCGCGCATTATTGAAGAACAACCCTTACGACGCCGACGCTCTTTTATACCTCGCCACGCTCTATCGCCATACGAAACGCTTTTCAGAAGCGAAGCGGACTATTTCCGAGTTGGAACGTCTCGACGCGTCTTTTCGTTGGGAATATGAGATCGCTTTAGAAAAGGAAGCGCTGCAAGAGGAGGAACGTTCGCAGAGGGAGGAAAAGGATCGTTCAAATCAGGAAAGGGGCATTTCAGGAGAAGACGTATCTGAGCCCCTGGCGAATCAGGCAGAAGCGAGCTTATCGAGTAAAGCCGCGTAGCTCTTTTCAATAGGAGCGATCTTTTTATAAAAGAGACGGGGCTCGGCGTCCAGAAAAGACGTCGAGCCCCGTTTCGTTGCGGTTAGGTCAACGGACGGTTAGTAGATGAAGAGCATCTCCCGATATTTGGGCAACGGCCATTTGCGGTCGTCAACAAGTTTCTCCAGACGGTCGACCGTTTGACGCAGTTCGCGCGTCGTCCGAATGTATTTTTCGCACGTGTCGACGTCGACCGCTGAGAACGCGGCGAGTTCCCCAATTTTCGTTTGTGCTTCGTCGAGTAGCGCGCCAATCGCTTCAATTCTGTATTTGAGCGCGGCTTGCCCCGATTGGATTCCGGAATCTTGCGCCGTTTTGAGGGCTTTAACGAGCTCTCCGTACTCTTCGAGAACAACGGGCAATATCAGGTTTTGCGCCAACGAACGAGTTACTTCCCCTTCGATTTGAATCTTGCGAAGGTATTCTTCCACCATGATTTCATAGCGGGATTCGAGCTCGATCGGAGAAAAGACGCCGTATTTCTCCAGCAACTGATGATTGCGTGGATCAAGGAGCGGCCGCAGCGCCAGAAGGGAAGTGGAAAGATTCGGGAGACCTCTCTTTTCCGCCTCTTTTAACCATTCCTTACTGTAATTGTTGCCGTTATAAACGACGCGCTTGTGTTTCGAAATGATTGCGCCGAGCAGTTCCTCTAATTTCGCGTTGAATTTGGGCTTGCCGACATAGTTTTCGAGCCGTTCAGAGACGTAGTCGAGCGATTCGGCGACGGCGACGTTCATGTACGTATTGAAGCCGGCGCACGACTGACTCGAACCGCACGCGCGAAATTCGAATTTATTTCCTGTAAACGCAAACGGACTCGTGCGGTTGCGGTCGCTGTCGTCTCCCGTGAAATTGGGGATCGCAACGCCGATCTTCATTTGTCTCGGTCTAGTATGATACTCTTCTACGACGCCGTCTTCGACTTGCTGCAACGTTTCGGTAAGCCGATCGCCCAAGTAAATGGAGACGATCGCGGGCGGCGCTTCGTTGGCGCCAAGCCGATAGTCGTTTCCAACGGTTACCGTTGAACAGCGCAGCAGGTCGCCGTGCAGATCGACCGCGCGGATAACTGCTGTGAGGAACGCAAGAAAAACGGGGTTGTGGCGAGGATCGTCTCCCGGATCAAGCAGATTTTGCGATCCGTAGGCGACAGACCAGTTATTGTGCTTACCCGAACCGTTGACGCCTGCAAACGGCTTTTCGTGAAGCAGACAGACTAAGCCGTTCTTTTCGGCGACTCTGCCGAGAATCTCCATGGTCAGCATGTTGTGGTCGACAGCGAGATTGAGTTCCTCAAATGTTGGCGCGAGCTCAAATTGCGCGGGAGCCACTTCGTTATGTCGCGTCTTTGCGGGGATACCTAAGCGCCAGAGTTCGCTTTCCACTTCCGCCATGAAGTTCAGAATGCGCGGCTTAATGGCGCCAAAGTAGTGGTCTTCAAGCTGCTGGTGCTTAGCGGGCGCGGAACCGAAAAGCGTACGGCCCGTTTGGATTAAGTCGGGACGTTGCAAATAGAAGTTGCGGTCGATAAGGAAGTATTCCTGCTCGGCGCCAAGGGTAACCGTGATATGTTCCTCCGGCGCTTGGAAACATTTCATGAATCTTGCGATTGAGTTTTTGAGAGCCTGAATTGAACGGAGCAGGGGAATCTTTTTATCAAGCACTTCGCCCGTATAAGAGCAGAAGATCGAGGGAATGCACAGCGTAGCGCCCCGCGGATTGCGTTTTACGAACGCTGGGCTTGTCGGATCCCAAGCCGTATATCCGCGCGCTTCAAAAGTACACCGCAAACCGCCCGAAGGAAAACTTGACGCGTCCGGTTCGCTTTTGACGAGGTTGCGTCCGGAAAAGGTCATAATTCCTTCGCCCTGCTCGTTGACGTCGAGAAAGGAATCGTGTTTTTCGGCGGTTCCGCCTGTCATGGGTTGGAACCAGTGGGTAAAGTGCGTGGCTCCACGTGAGATTGCCCAGTCTTTCATGGCGTGGGCAACGTCGCCGGCTACGTTTGGATCAAGCCGTTTGCCGTCTTGGATTGTGGCTAATAGTTTCTCAGCGGCGCCGCGCGAGAGGAATTTACGAATGGCGGCAGCGTTAAAAACGTCTTTCCCGTAGTAATCGACAGGCGCCTCGTTTTCGTCGGGCGCCGCGCTGGTCTTAACTACTCGTTGCGCAATGGAATCGATCGCGTGTCGACGAACCGAATCGCTCATAGGGATAGCTCCTGATTGTTGACGGTCAGCTCCGCATCGTACGCGTGCAAACGAACAAATTGCCGTTTAAGCAAACGCAAGCGTCGAGGAGGCAGACGCCTTATTGTACACAAACGGGACTTGCGACGGCTGCGAAAAGCCGTCTTTTGTTTCATGCGATTTCAGACCTTAGGAACCGTCGCTTGCAAGCCGCGCATTTGCCGTTGAATTATATCTCAGGCGCTCATTCTTTCAAGGGACGTATCAAGAGGGTTCCGCTCTTTTCGGCTATTCGGAGACCTGAGGAGACCGCGCGCCAACAAACGTTCGAATAAAGCAAAAGTCCCGAAACAAAGACGGACTCTGTCTCGGGACTTTACGTTTACGGTTGGCGTTTAAACTCAGCTGAAAAGTCTCATTCCCCTTCGTGCATCATCTTGCGCAATTTAGGCGAGAGGATAAAGACGATAATGCCGGCGATGAGCGGCGCGAGCGTCAGAATGAGGAAGAAGTCCGCGAGACCGCCCTGTTTGCCGAAGCAGAATGAAACGGCGTCGGAACCGGAACCGAGTACGGCTACGAGTTTGCCGGACAGGTATCCCGCAATTGCGCTCGACAGGAACCACACGCCCATGAGCAACGAGGCAAATCGTGCAGGCGCGAGGCGCGAAACCATGGAGAGACCGACAGGAGAGAGACACAACTCGCCCCACGTGCAGAACAAGTACGTGCATAGCAGCCAGTAGGCCCCGGCGTTGCCGTTTGTCTTAACGGAGTGGAGCGCGCCCATAATCATAAACATGAACGCGATCGACAGCAGAGTTAAGCCGATACCGAATTTTACCGGAGTAGAAGGTTCCAAACCGCGCCGTCGCAAGAATCCCCAGAGGAGATTGAAGAGCGGAGCAAAGATGACGACCGCCAGCGGATTGACCGACTGATACCAAGTGGTCGGGAACGTATAGATTGCGGTTTTCTCGTCGATGTTTTTCTTTTCCTGATCGAGAAACTTATTCTGGCGTTCTTTAAGAACGTCCTTTTCAAGGCCTTCTTTAACGGCTGCAATGGTTTTTTCGTCGGCGTCAGACAATTCTTTGATCTTTTCCTCGAAGCGTTTCTCTACCTCTTTGAGAATTTCTTCGTGTTCAACCTTTCCGGTTTCGTACGCGGCGTTGAAGTCGGAAACAGAGAGAGCAAGTTCTTTAACTCCAGCCTTCTTTTTCGCTTCGTTCGCTTTCCTGAAGGAGAAGGACGCCTGTTCGTACGACTCCATGACATTCGCTAAAGCTTCTTCAAAGACGGCCTTTTCTTCTTCGGTCAATTGACCTTCAAGCTCGGCGACTTTACTTTCTATTTTGTCGAATTCTTGCGAAAAGATAAGGGCTCGCAATTCTTCGGGAAGAGTCTGAACGTCGTCTTCAAACGCGTCGACCGATTCCATGAGCGGGAGAAGATCGGAGCGCAGGTCGTTCATGGCGATTTTTGCGTCTAGCTCGTCCTGATTTGCAAGAAAGCCGGGGAGATTCTGCCCAACGACCGCGGGAACCTGACGGTTCGTTTCCTTTTTAGCGAAAATATTGAGCGACGTGCCCGCCTGCTCAAAGACGGACCAGAACGCAATGCAGAAGAACGTGAGCGTTAAGATAACGGCGATTCGGTCGATCTCAACTTTGGTAAGCCGAGGCTTTGCGGCCGAAACTTGGGGCGTTTGAGGGCCAAGCTCGGCGGCCTTAGCCGACGCTTCTTCCGCGACTTCCGCTTTGGTCTTTTTCATGCCGATGTGCCCGAGATACTTCGGACGAAGCAGCGAATAAGTGGTGAGTCCAAAAAGCATGCCGACGCACGCCGTCAGGAAGCCCCAGTGCCAACTGATCTTTTCGCCGATAGAGCCTGCAATAAACGGAGCCAAAAACGCGCCGACATTAATGCCCATGTAGAAAATGGTAAACGCGTCGTCGCGGCGCGGATCGTTCTTTTCGTAAAGTTCGCCAACCATGACGGAAATGCACGGCTTGAAGAATCCGTTACCGAGCGTAATTAAGAACAACCCGCCAATAAAACACCAGAAGGCGCCAGGCGCGCTTTCCGGCGTGATCATTGTGTGAGCGCTTTGACGGAAGAATTCCGTGTAGAAGAGGCAGAATTCACCGACGGCCATAAGGATTCCGCCTAGGAGAACGGAACGGTGTTGACCTAAAAATCTGTCGGCGATAAAACCGCCCAAAAGTGGGAAGAGATAGACAAGTCCGGTAAACCAGCCGTAAAGCTCGCTAGCGTCTTTTTCCGACCAACCGAAACCGGGATTCGAATCTGTCAAGGTCGAGATTAGGTAGAGAACCAGGAGCGCGCGCATGCCGTAGTAGCAAAAGCGTTCCCACATCTCTGTCGTGAAGAGAGCCCATAATCCTACGGGATGACCTAGGAATTCCTTTTTACGAACTTCCTCCAAAGACGCGAATTGTTTATTTGACACAGGGAATTCTCCGAAAGACAAAATGAAAGCGGCGATTGGGTCGCCAGATTGTCGGCGCGTTTCGCGGCGCCGCGCCCGATATACCGCGCAATGTATTTCCTGCGCGGTATATCAAACGACGATAAGCTGAGGCGACGCAAATCAAGCCGAACAAAGTCGACCGACAGTAAAACGACCGCCACGAATATTGTAGTTTTTTTCACATCCTTTGACAATCGGTAGACTCTTTTTTTTATCTATTTTCGCAAAAATGTCGCGTTGAAAAGAGAACATTATTAACAATCCTTTCGCCAAGTTGACATTTCTGAATTCAAGCCGTGAAGAAAAAAAAGATTTCACCTCTTGACGATTCGTCTTTATATGCAATAATCCTTACACTACTGAGGCGCGTTTTCGCCGTTTATCCGGTATGCGCGCCTCACATGAGCGATTAGTTCAGTTTGGTTAGAACGCCAGCTCGACAAGCTGGAGGTCATTGGTTCGAGTCCAATATCGCTCACTGCTCCCCGTGAGCGTTTTTATGAGCGATTAGTTCAGTTTGGTTAGAACGCCAGCTCGACAAGCTGGAGGTCATT
>CAMNJU010000127.1 GCA_946541595.1 uncultured Planctomycetales bacterium | reverse complement strand
ATCGATTTGCCGCAAGAAGAATTTGACGCGCAAAATGTCGCCGGTACTCTGTACTATGCCGCGTGCCAGAAGTTTGAGATTTTTGTCAACGGCAAGAGAGCGGGTTATTCTATTGGGATGGTTTTCAATCCGGATCAGTTGCGTTCGATCGACGTTTCCGAGTACCTTGTTTCCGGTAAAAACGTTGTCGCCTTTGTCGTATCCAACGAAACTAAACGGCCGAACGGAACAAAGTTTGGGGACGGAACGCTCTATCCGACGGCTTTAATTTCCAAGTTGTTTGTCAAAAAACTTGATAAAACAAACGCGCCGACGAATTTACCGGTCCCCAACCGTTTTGGCGTTCCAAAAGACGTTGTAGTCGCCGTTGGCACCGACGCGACTTGGAAATCTTCTCTTGACAAGGCTGACTCGTGGAATGGACTTGGTTTTGACGCGTCCGCTTGGAATTCTGCTAAGGTTGTTTTCGACGGATTAGACGCCGCGCCGTGGGGAAAACTGCGAAGACGGACCGAAACGGTTTCGCCTTGTTTCCAGAAAACGTTTGACGTAAAGAAACGCGTTAAGAGCGCGACGCTTGCCGTGAGCGCGCCCGGTCTTTTTGAAGCTTACCTTAACGGGCAAAAGGTCGGTTCCCAGCTTTTGACTCCGTCCTTTACCCGATACGACCGTCGAGTTCTTTACAATGTTCTCGACCTTACTGAAGAATTCCAAGGATTGAAAGATTCTAAAGCCGAACTTCAGTTTATTTTGGGGCATAGCTGGTATGACGTCCGTTCGATTGTGACTTGGAATTTCGACGCCGCGCCTTGGCGGGATTTTCCGCGCGTTCTCGCTCAGTTGGAACTGGTCTATGAAGACGGTTCCCGCGAGACTGTCCCCACTGATTCAACGTGGACCTATTCAACCAGTCCGGTGTTGTTCGATTGCGTCCGTCAGGGTGAAATCGTCGACGGATCTTGGAACCGTGTTATTCTCGGCGACGCGGTCGTCGTGCCCGCTCCGCTTGGCGCTAAAAAATTGACTGCTCAGAAAGTCGCTCAGACAAAAGTTGAAGCGACCTATACTGCGAAGAGCGTCAAGCAGGTAAAAGACGGCGTTTGGGTTGTCGATATGGGGCAGAATAACGCCGGTTGGGCTCGCATAAAGCTGTGCGGTCAGAAGAAAGGCGACGTCGTTAGATTTAGATATTCTGAGCGCGTTGTTGAATCGGGCGAGATTGAACGGCATGACATTGATCAGCATTTTATGGAAGGAACGCCTGCGTATATGACCGGTATGAAGGGCGGGTTCCAGACTGATTTCTATTTCTGCTCCGGCGAAAACGAAGAGTTTTTTGAACCTCGCTTTACCTATAACGGCTACCAATACATAGAAGTTGTCGGCCTGCGAGAAGCTCCGAAGGCCGAAGATTTCGAAGGGAGAATGATTAGTTCTGATTTCCCGGAAATCTCTTCGTTTACTTGCTCTAACGAGCTTCTCAATAAGATCCAAGCCGCGACCGTTCGGTCCTATCACAATAATTTCGTCGCCGGATACCCGACCGACTGTCCGCACCGTGAAAAGAACGGTTGGACCGGCGACGCGCAGTTAGCGTGCGAACTCGCGCAGTACAATTTTGAGAATACGGCCGGATATGAAAAGTGGCTCGACGATATCTGCGACGAGCAGAAGCCGAGCGGCGACGTTTGCGCCATCATTCCGACTGGCGACTGGGGATATCCCTGGGGCAACGGTCCTGCATGGGACGCGTCGCTTGTCCTGATTCCCTGGTATGTCTATATGTACCGCGGCGATCGTAGAATTATTGAAGATTCGTACGATTCGATTAAGAAATACGTTGATTTCACTTCGACTCGCGAACTTGACAACGGCCTTGTCTCGCACGGACTTGGCGACTGGGTCTTTGCGAAAACGAACACGCCTGTTGAAGTTACTTCGACTGGGTACTATTATCTTGACGTTAAGATTCTCGCGCAAGCCGCGAGAATGCTCGGGAAAGAAGCCGATTATGAAAAGTATTCGGCGTTAGCTAATAAGATTCGCTCCAATTACAACGCCGCGTTATATAAGGGCGACGGCGTTTATTCGATTAATAGCCAAACTTCAGAAAGTTGCGCGATTCATCAGGGTTTTACGCAAGTTCTCGACAAGGCGGATCAGGACGCTGTGTTTGCCCGGCTTGTCGAAAACGTCGCGAAGGCCGACGGGCATTTTGACGTCGGTATCCTAGGCGCTAAATACATCCTCCGTACTCTCAGCGAAGGCGGACGTAACGATTTGGCGTTACAGTTGATCCTGCAGGAAACGAAGCCCGCGTACGCCGACTGGATCCGTCGGGGCGCCGGCACTCTCTGGGAAGACTGGAATGAAGGTTCTTCGCGTAACCATATTATGTTTGGAGACGTCAGCGCGTGGTTCTATCAGTCTCTTGCCGGTATCAAATTAGCTCAGGCTCCGGAAGTAGTCGTCGCCGAATGCGATCCGCAGACGGTCGCCTTTAAGCAAACCGTTATCGAGCCTAAATGCAGTCTGGCCGAGTGTGCCGCGCCCGACCGCGAGCCTCTAACGAGCGTTAGCGCGTCCGTCGGCTCGCCTTACGGTCCGATCGTTTCCGAGTGGGATTGGAATGCTGAGAAAACGCAGTTGACCGTCAAGGTTCAAATTCCGGCCAATACGAAATCTACCGTTATTCTGCCTTGTTCCTCGGATCAAAAGTGCGAAGTGAAGAAGGGAGCGGAAGGCGCGTCGCTAACTGACGGTAAACCGAATACGGTTGCGTATGAGCTTGGTTCCGGAAAATATGTTTTTGTCGTTTCTTCGAAGTGAAAAGTCGTTTTGAACGCTTTGTCGCTTTTTAAACGAACGGCCTGACAGGGGCGGCGCGGTTAATAGGCGCGCCGTCTCTTTGTGAATTCACTTATTTGACTTTGGCAGTAACAACCATAACTTGAGAGTTAACGGTATGGCGAACCTAAACAGTCTAGATTTGTTGGTGTTGGTATTATTCTTTATATCAACGCTTTATATCGGTTGGCGGACGATGCGCAAGGCGGGGCAGAGCTCTTCTGAGTTTTTTCTCTCCGGCCGTTCCATTCCTTGGTGGCTTCTTGGCTTTTCACTTGTAGCGACAACCTTTTCGGCGGACACTCCAAACCTGGTGACTGATATTGTCCGCCGTGACGGAGTCGCAGGAAACTGGTGTTGGTGGGCCTTTCTTCCGACAGGATTAACGACGGTCTTTATCTACGCGAAGTTATGGCGTAAGTCTGGCGTTACGACCGATATCGAGTTCTATGAAATGCGGTACAGCGGTTCGTCAGGCGCGTTTGTTCGCGGGTTCCGAACTCTCTATTTGGGGTTGATCGTCAATACGTTTATCATGGCGTCGGTTACGCTCGCAATCGTTAAGATTTTTGGCGTCATTTTAGGGTTCTCTCCTTTAACGACGACCTTGGTTGCGGGGACTGTTACCGTTGTCTTTACGACAGTCGGCGGTTTTTCCGCGGTTCTTTGGGCAGATTTCGTTCTGTTTATTATCGCAATGGCGGGGAGTATTGCCGCCGCAATTGTGGCCGTTAATTTGCCCGAGGTCGGCGGTCTTTCCGCCTTGTTTGCCAATCAAGAAGTGGCTGAAAAGCTTTCATTTTTTCCCGATTTTAGTAATAGGGGCGCCGTAATTACCGTTCTTGCCATTCCTCTCTGCGTTCAATGGTGGAGCGCTTGGTACCCAGGCGCGGAACCGGGCGGAGGAAGTTATACCGCCCAACGCATGCTTGCAGCTAAAACGCCAGCTCACGCCGTGGGCGCGACGTTCTTCTTTAACGTCTGCCACTATGCGGTCCGTCCTTGGCCATGGATACTCGTCGCTTTGGCGTCGCTTGTCGTCTATCCTAATCTTGTCGCGTTGCAAGACGCGTTTCCTTCACTCCCGGAAGGGGTTAAAGTCGATCATGATATGGCGTATTCCGCGATGATGACGAAATTGCCGCACGGTATTCTCGGCGTCGTTGTCGCCTCCCTGTTTGCCGCCTATATGTCGACGATTGCAACGCACCTCAACTTGGGTTCGTCCTATATGGTCAACGACTTCTACAAGCGGTTTGTGAAACCGTCGGCTTCTGAAAAAGAACTGGTTAAATTCGGAAGAATCTGGACGGTAGCCCTGATGATTGCGGCATGTTTCTTGGCGCTCTGTTTGCAAAGCGCGCTGCAAGCGTTTGAGATTATGATTATGATTGGCGCGGGAACCGGTCTACTTTTCCTCTTGCGTTGGTTTTGGTGGAGAATTAACGCCTATAGTGAAATTGCCGCGATGTGCTTTGCCTTTCCAATTGCGCTTTACTTCAAATTTGGCCATCAACAGGTATGCTGTCACTTTTTGAATATGACCTCCGAACAGTTTGCCAATTCATGGTTGAGTAATTCCGGGTATCAATTAGTGATCAGCGTTGCGATTACAACAATTGGATGGCTGCTTGTAACGTTCCTTACTCCGCCAGATTCCAAAGAAACGCTGTACGCTTTTGTTCAAAAAACTCGCGCTGGCGGTCCGGGGTGGAAGAAAGTTTATGAACAAGCAAAAAAAGACGGCGTTTCGCTCGAGGGAGAAAACGATAAATGGCCGGTTCCTATGGGGATTCTGTGCAGCTTTGTCGGCTGTATTGCAATTTACGCGGCCTTGTTCTCCACGGGGTGCTTCCTTTACGGTCGCTGGGCTGCCGCGTTTGGACTCTTAGCGCTTACCGTCGTTGGCGCGCTTCTTCTTTTCAGGTGTTGGAAGAAGTTAGAGCAGATTTCGGTTGACAACGGTTCAGAATCTTTAGAGAACCAATAGGCGAACTTTTCGACGGCTGACGCTTACTTGTATTTGTTGGTTTGACGCGCGCTTACATTTGTTTGTGAACGCGCGTCTTTTTTTAAATGCGTTTTTTTTCGTTAGACGCTATAGAAAGTTTTTAGACTGAATACGCGCCAACGTTGTAAATCTCCGCGTAACACATGTCATATCAAGTGAAAAGAACTGGAGACGTTTTTTAAGGTTGTGGATTCTAGTAGATAAACGTCAGGACTTTAAACTCTTTGCCGCGTTTTGTTCAAACAGTTCTATTCTCTCTTTGATTTCCTCGAGGGAATCGCCTCCGAATTTCTCAACGACCGCGGCTGCAATTTCAAAAGCGACAACGTTTTCAAGAACGACGCTTGCCGCTGAAATGGCGCAGGCGTCGCTGCGTTCAAAGGACGCTTCTTCCGAAAGCTTAGTTTTCAGATCGATCGAGCGCAACGGTTTACGTAATGTCGGAATTGGCTTCATGGCGGCGCGAACAACGATTGGCTGACTGTTGGTCATACCCGCTTCTAACCCGCCCGCATGATTTGTCGGACGTACAAAGCCAAGACTGCGGCCGTCGCGTTGTGATTCGTCCCAAAAGATTTCGTCGTGCGCTTTCGAGCCGGGAAGAGAGGCCGCCGCAAAACCGTCTCCGATTTCAAGTCCTTTAATTGCCTGAATTGCGGCTACCGCTTGGGCAATGCGTCCATCAAGCTTATTCGACCACTGAGCGTGAGTTCCTAAGCCGAAAGGAACATTGAACACGCGCGTTTCAATGACGCCGCCGAGCGTGTCGCCGGCAGATTTTGCCGCGTCTATTGCCTGTTCCGCTTTTGGGTCGCCGTCCTTCAGGAGAGAATAGATCGAACTCGAATCACGAAGTTCTCGAAGCTTTTGAGGCGTTTGATTAAAGATTTTTGGATCCGGAGTTAAATCGACGTCGCCTACTCGGACAACGTATCCGACTGTTTCAACGTCCAGCGAGCGAAGTAAGAGTCGGGCCAATGCGCCGGCGGCTACGCGTCCGGCAGTTTCACGGGCGCTGGAACGTTCAAGAATCGGGCGAATTCCTCCGCCGTACTTGATGGAACCTGCTAAATCTCCGTGACCGGGTCTCGGACGCGTCAAGTCGGGCATAGATTCCAGTTTATAGTCCTTATTTTTAATCCACAAGAGGATAGGGGACCCCATGCTGAAACCGTGGAGAATTCCCGTAAGGATCTCTGCAGAGTCGGTTTCAATATTTTGCCTTCCTCCTCGACCGTATCCGCCTTGGCGGCGTCTTAGTTCCGCGTCAATAAAGGAGCCGTCAAGAAAAACGCCGGACGGAAAACCGTCAATAAACGCCGCGACGCCTTTACCGTGAGATTCGCCTGCAGTTTTGTATGTAAGCATGTCGTTTTCCATCCGTGAAAAGGAAGGCTGACGAATGAACGCCGCTGAGAGTCGAAGCTCGGCGGCGATTTTTGGGGAAAACTAAACCCGAAGGTCAGCGTCGGCTACTGCGATATTAGCGTAACGCTTGCGAATGGGCTCGACGATCTCTTCGATAAACTCGTCGACTTGTTCAGGCGCGCGGCCAATAAAGCGCTCCGGCTGCATTTCTGCGTCAATATCTACTTTTGCAAACGCTGGATCTTTCCGAAGACGGTCCAATAAGTCGTTTTCACCGCCTTCAATCTTAACGACGTTCGCCGCCGCGACGCTGTGCTGACGAATGTGCTCATGTAAATCTTGACGGTCTCCGCCTGCTTCAACCGCCGCCATGAGAATGTTTTCCGTTGCCATAAAGGGAAGCTCTGCGGCCAAATTCTTGGCAATGACTTTGGGGTAGACCACGAGGTTTTCCACGACGTTCTGCATGATGATCAGGATCGCGTCGATTGCCAAAAAAGCCTGCGGAATGGACAGACGGCGATTCGCGCTGTCGTCAAGAGTGCGTTCCATCCATTGCGTGGCGATCGTCATCGCGGGACTTGACTGTAAACTCATAACGAAGCGCGCAAGAGAACAGACGCGTTCGCAACGCATTGGATTTCGCTTATACGCCATAGCGCTTGATCCGATTTGATTCTTTTCAAACGGTTCCTCAAGCTCTTTCTTATTGGCCAAAATGCGCATGTCTGTTCCGAATTTGTGCGCGCTCTGCGCGATACGGGAAAGAACGTCAAGGATTTGAGCGTCAAGTTTGCGGGGATACGTTTGTCCTGTTACCGCGTATGCCTTGGCGAACCCAATTTTAGAGCAAACAAGCCTTTCAAGTTCGCGAACTTTAGCATGATCGCCGTTGAATAACTTCAAGAAGCTGGCTTGCGTGCCAGTCGTCCCCTTATTACCCAGCGTTTTCATGTGTTCGATTCGGTATTCAAGGTCCTCAAGGTCGGTCGCTAGGTCTTGAGTCCATAAAGTCGCGCGCTTTCCAACTGTTGTCGGCTGGGCGGGCTGGAGATGCGTAAGACCCAAACAGGGAAGACTCTTGTAAGAAGAGGCGAATTTGGCAAGACGGTCAATGACCGTTACAAGACGGTCTCGAACCATTTCGAGAGCTTCACGGTAGATGATGCAGTCGCCGTTGTCGGTTACAAAACAGCTTGTAGCGCCAAGGTGAATGACGGCGCGAGCGTTCGGACAGACGTCGCCGTAGGTGTGGACGTGAGCCATGACGTCGTGCCGCAACTTTTTTTCGTAGGCGGCGGCGGCTTCAAAATCAATATCGTCAGTATGAGCTTTAAGCTCGTCAATCTGCTCTTGTGTGACGGGCAAGCCCAGTTCGTGTTCCGCTTCAGCAAGAGCCACCCAGAGTTTCCTCCAAGTGGAAAACTTCTTTTGCGGACCAAATTGCTCGCACATTTCGCGCGACGCGTAACGTTCGATGAGGGGATTGTCGTAGTTTAGTCGTTTTTCCATGATTGAAACCCTTTGTTCGGAACGACGGAAGGAACGTCTAAACCGACGCGCACGCCGCTCGTTTTGCGTTAATTATTGCGGATGAACGCGAATGGTCAAGCGCTGAATAATTGAACCGGGGGCAATTTCGCCGCTTAAAGAAATTGCGACGCGGAAACAAAAAAGCCGCAGGAGATTCCTGCGGCTTCAAAGAAATCGGGGCGACACGATTTGAACGTGCGACCTCTACGTCCCGAACGTAGCGCTCTAGCCAGGCTGAGCTACGCCCCGTTTTTTCGATTTGGACTAATAATCCAAATCTCGGGAAATATGTGAAATCGGGGCGACACGATTTGAACGTGCGACCTCTACGTCCCGAACGTAGCGCTCTAGCCAGGCTGAGCTACGCCCCGCTGTTCTTAAACCGACTTTTGAAGGCAGACTCGGGAAAGTCTGCGCCGCTTTAACAACCGTCATTTGCCAAGGCAAACAACTTGTACAATTCTATCGCTGTTTCGCTTTTCGTCAAGCGCTTATCTGAAATTTTGTTTTTTTCGGGATTTTATATGTTCTTGTTGACATTTACCCTTTTTTATACTAGACTTATATAAGTATTTACAAAAGTGACGTTGTTTGACTTCGTCATCTTGCGTTTTTATGTCGGTATAAGATACGTTAATCTGAAATTTAGGAGCTTTTCGATGAGAGATTGTTCTTGGAGTAGGAGACGCAACGGGTTTACGCTCGTTGAACTCCTTGTTGTCATCGCCATTATTGGCATCTTGATTGGTTTGCTGCTCCCGGCTGTTCAGGCCGCTCGTGAGGCTGCGCGTCGCATGCAGTGCACGAATAATATGAAGCAGCTTGGTTTGGCAGTTCATAATTTCGAAAGTTCGAATAAGCGCTTGCCGAACCAGATGAACGACGAATTTTGGATCAGAGGCTTTTGCCAAAGCGGCACGAAGAACCGTATCGACGTCGTCGACACCTACTCTGTCTTCACATTGCTTCTGCCTTATGTTGAACAGACAGCATTGATGGACGTCATTACCGGTTACTGCCAGCAAGCTGCGAACGCCAATCCTTACACTTGGTATAATATTCCGCTTTCTTGGGCTGGCGGTAAAATGGACGACGGAAAAGCAGATAACCCGTTTACCACCATTGTCGAAGCTTATCTTTGTCCTTCCGACGGTAATAACCAGACCCATAATATCAATCCCGATAACAAGTACAGCGGTTGCTGCAACTATGGTTGTAACCGCGGCGACTTCATGATCGGTTCAACTTGGGGCGAGAACAAAAATAAGCGCGGAGTCTTCTTTGACGGCTCAATCGGCGGGCGTATGACGCTTTCCGCTATTACCGACGGCACCTCGAATACGACTTTGTTCGCTGAGATTAACTGCTCCGATAATTCAGGCGACGACGTCTTTTATAAGACGACGATAGTAAGCGCCGCTATCCACGGTCAGCCTTCTGCCGCGTGTATGGCTATGCGAGGTGAAAACGGCATGGTCAATGGCGGAACGACCTGGGCGATCAAGGGACGCCGTTGGGCAGACGCGCGCGCCGCATACACCAACTATCATGCGGCTCTTCCGCCTAACAGTCCGAGCTGCTACGGCGAAAACTACGGACAGAATGAAAATTCAACTTGCATGTGTGTTTCCGCTTCTTCTAATCACAGCGGCGGCGTTAATGTTTGCATGGTTGACGGTTCTGTTCGCTTTGTATCTGAAACCGTAGACTGTGGCGACATTGCCAATATTCTTGGCTATCCTAACAACAAGGGCGAAGGCCATCATTGGAAGGGACCGTCGACGTTGGGCGTTTGGGGCGCTATGGCTACCCCGAAACAGAAGGAAACCATTTCTCTTTGACGCTTTTTCACTATATGCGCAAGCGGTCATGCGGAGTTAGATTACTCTGAGCTACGTTCCTGAGGGGTAGTTCGACGCCGTTTGCGGAGGGATGACGTTCAGCGTGGTAGCGTCTATTACGACGTGAAACGCTGAACGTTCTGTTTATTTTGCTACGTTTCTGGAAACGGTTTACCGTTTATTTAGGATTTGTGAGATGAGAAAGTCTTTTGCGTTAACGTTAGCGTTGGTATGCGCCGTTACTTTACTGGTTGGATGCGGCAAGAAAGTTGTCAAGACAGAGGGAGTTACCGGTACAATTACGCTCGACGGCGCTCCGCTTGCCGATTGCAACGTCTATTTTTTGGCTGTCGAAAAGGGATCAGGAGCTCTTGATTCTTTCGCGAAAACTGACGCAAGCGGCAATTACAAGCTGCAGACAATGACAGGCGCCGCGAATGCGGGTACTACTCCCGGAAAATATAAGGTTCGGTTTGACGCGCGCGTTGGCGTAGATACGGGTAAAACAGAAATGGTGAGCGGTAAAGAAGTGCCTATAATGGACGTTAAGAGCGTTTTGCCGAAGAAGTACAACGACGTCAACACCTCAGGGTTTGAAGTTGAGGTTAAGCCTGGCGCGAATACAATCGACTTTGATTTGAAGTCGAAGTAGTTCTAGTTACGCCTGTTAGTATTTCTACATGGACGTCAATGGCGAAGATCCTTTGCGAACCTGATAGACGTTGCGAATTTCTTAAC
>CAMNJU010000126.1 GCA_946541595.1 uncultured Planctomycetales bacterium | reverse complement strand
TTATCGGGGCTGGCGACGCGCTGACTGAAGTCGGTCGCGGGGTCCCAACCGAGCGGCTCGACGTCGGGGAAGAGCTCTTTGAGTGCGTCGGCAAGTTTGCATCCCCGCGCGTCGGTCATAACGACTTTCCCATCGCGCCCGACGAGAATCATCTCCGGCACGCCGTTAATCGAATAGTATTCGTAAAGTCCTTTGTATCCGGCTTCTATCGATTTCTTCTGCGACGTCATGGGCCACGGAATTTCATTGTCGACGAGGAACTTTTTGAGCGCGTCGAGATCCTGATCGATACTGTACCCGACGATATCCAAGCCGGCGGCGTGATATTTTTCATAGACCTCTTTTAGACGCGGAATTTCTCGCCGGCACGGGCCGCACCACGTCGCCCAGACTTCAATGAGAACGACTTTATTCTCGTGTTCTTTCCAGTCGAACTTTTTGGTAAAATCGTCTCCGTCAAGCTCCATCGCCTCGAAATAAGGCGCTTCGCCGACCATTCTTGCGTATCGGCGCAGTCCGAGCGTCTTCTGAATCGGCTTAACGAGCGCGGGCTTGCCGGACGCCTCAAACGATTCGCACATAGCGTCGAGCGCTTCTTCGCCGAGTTCGGGCGAAAAGGTGCGGACCGTCGTTACGATGCTGTTGGTCGTTTCGCCGAATTCGGGCACGGCGAGCGCGAACGTTATGGCGTCCCCTATAATATTGACGAATTCGCCGTCGCGTTCGGTTTCAGGAAGCGCGAGCGCGCGCTTGAGGCGGACGTTGAATTGCTGCTTAACGTAAGCTAAGAAAATTTTGAGCGTTTCGTCGGTTTGGCCTTCGGCGTACTCCTTTCCCGCTTGCGCGGCCTCGCGCGTAAGCTCGCTGAATTTCTCGCCGAATCCGCCGTTCTTTTCCGCCTCGTTGAGCGCGTAGCTGCCAAGAATGCCCGCGAACTGCTCCGAGTACTGAAGTTTCTCTTCAGACGTAAGCTCTAATTTCAAAAGAGCTTTGGTCGATTTGTAATATCCTTCCGCAGTCGCGTTCCAGAACGCTTCTTCGTTCGCGGCGGCCGCGTTGCCCCACGTTTCAAGGTCTTCCTGATACTTAATGAGCGCCGCTTTATCCTTTTCGTCGGGATATTTCGGCGGCTCCGGCTGCGCGAAGGCCGCCGGGCTAAGCGCGGCGCAGAAGGCGAAGAGCAGGAGAACGCGGATGGAGCGTGCAAGTACGCGCGCGGCCCGCGTCGAGGTCGCGTGAGACGTCATATTTCTTCTTTCTTTACACGGTTTTCCGGACAGGCGCGTCGCGCCGCCGCTGTCAGAACGGATTGTGCACGTCGATCGAACCGCCCGGAAAAGGTTCTTGCGTCAGTTCGTAGTACATGGGGTAGTCGGACTGCATGTGAATCGGCAGTTCCCGATCGCGCCACATAATCATCGGGTCGTACGGAAGCCGCCATCCGAGCCGGCTGTAGAACTGCACGAGCGGTTCGCGGCAGAACAGAATGGCGTAGAGGTATCCGATTCTGCGCGATTCGTCGAGCGCCATGCCAATAAGTTTGCGCGCGAGCCCTCTGCCGCGCCGTTCGGGCGCGACCGAGACGCCCTGCACGCTGGCGACCGGATACCGGCAGTTCCATTCGGTCGAGATCGTGCGCTCGACAATGGCGACGTGCCCGGCGATCGCGCCGTTCTTATCGGTCGCGAGCACGGTAAAGATCGGCTTGGCGTCGTGCCAGGTCCGTCGCGTCTTGAAAATTGATTCCCAGTTAGGAAAGAGTTCGCAGAGGAACGCGCGCAGCTTGGCGTCGAGCGCCTCGTCGACCTCGAATTCAGGGATGATAGCGACGGATATTTGTTCTTCAGACGGCATAACGGCTTCCTGTTCGTCGGTCTGTTTAGCGAACCGCGAGCGCGATTCGCAAAAAGACGCAAACGCCCCGCGCGCAAACCGCCTGTCGGGACGCCGACAATTTTACGCTGATTGTACTTGCTTTGACAATTAAAAAAAGAGGAAATCGGGTTTTTTTCGCGTTTGCGCGCAAGTCGGCCGTTTTCCGCGCGCTCCCGCGTCCGCGCCCATGCCGGGCAAAGATTGAAAATCGGAGCCGGCCGCCGGATTTTATTGGAATTATCGGAGCGTTCGGTTGATCTCATAGGAACGCCGAATCCGTCGCGCAATCGTTGGAATCAGGCGTCTCTCGCGCCCCGTTTTTGCGGAAAAGGGGTCTTTTTATCGCAAAAACGGCGCGGGCGTCTTAAATGACGCTTGATTTTATCGCGCAATAGAGGTATTATTAACCCTCGGATTAGCCGCGAGGATTATTATTTTTTCGCGGCGACGCCGGCGTTTAGCCGTTCGCGGATAAAGAGACGGATACGTCCAGCGCAAGAGAGACGCGCGCGGCGGAATGCGGCGGACCCAGTTTTTAGGCGTTTTCCGGAAGCGAAACTTCTCGGATCCGCGCCCGTTCGAGTAATTTTTCATAGGAGAAGAAAAATGGCTGCTGTTGTTGATCAAAATACGTGCGTCGCCTGCGGCGCGTGCGCCGGCGAATGCCCCTGCGGCGCGATTACGATTGAAGATTTTGCCGTCGTCGACGCTGAAGCGTGCGCCAGCTGCGGCGCGTGCGCCGACGCGTGCCCCTGCGGCGCGATTACCGTCGAATGACGGACGTCCGGCATATTCCGTTTCGCGTTCGATTTGCGTAGAATCGCGCGAAACACGTGTGTTCCCGACGCGCGGCTTAGCGCTTGCGTCGGGTTGTTCTATATAATGCGGCGTCGATTTTCGGCGCGGCGCTGCGCGTTGGCGCGCGCCCCCTTTTACAGACGCCGTTCCTCCTTTTAACGGATATTTCCATGAGCGAAGCCGATTCCTCCGACGTTGGAAATTCCCCCGACTGCGGCTGCGACGGGGGAAAAACTTCTGTTCCCGATAGGTTTTCGTCCTGCGCCATAGCAAAGTTTCTCAACGAGGTCCGTTCGCACGCGTCCGGCGGCGTCGATCTCAACGCGCTTGAAAAGGCGGAAGAGACGTTCGACGCGTCCCTTCAGTCGAAAGCGGAAGGGATGCTTGACGGCAAACTTCGGGAGGCGCTGGAGATCGCCGACGATCCCAACGAGGTCGCCTCCCTTCTGGATTCTCTCAAAAATTGGATCGAGCGGTTTGCGCAGAAGCTGCGCCCGAACGCGTTCGAAGGTCTCACGACGGTCTTTCGCATGATGAGCGCGACGCTCTCCGGCGAGTATACCGGTTTTTCGAAATCGTCTTTTGTCGCGCTCGTCGGGTGCGCGCTCTACTGCGTGTCGCCGATCGACGTCATTCCAGACGCGGTTCCGATTTTCGGCTTAGTCGACGACGCCTTTATTCTCGGCCTGACGCTCAAAAAGATCGCGACCGAGCTCGAGACGTTCCGGCGATGGGAGCGTCTCAAGTCGGCGCGTTCGATCCTCGCGTGCTATCTTCCGTACTTTAACGACGTCAAGCGCGTTATTCTCGCGCCCGGCTGGCTCTCGGAA
The DNA here is from genome assembly GCA_946541595.1 of uncultured Planctomycetales bacterium. Taxonomy (GTDB): domain Bacteria; phylum Planctomycetota; class Planctomycetia; order Pirellulales; family Thermoguttaceae; genus RUG369. The sequence continues at coordinate 7,012 of CAMNJU010000126.1, read as the reverse complement.
GACGACGACTGTTCCGACGTTATCGAAACGCTGCGTCCGGTCTATCCGAACGCGGCGTTCGACCGATTCTCTTGGCTTTCAAATAAGCCGTGGCAGGACGCGCGCGATTATACAGACGGTCAGGGCGCGAGCGATTTGCTCAACTTTGTTCGCGAAGGAGGCGACATGGCGAACGTTGCGCTCGTCGGCCATTCGCTCGGCGCGCGGCTCGTCGTTCGCGCGCTCGCGCGGCTCGCCGAAGAGTCGCCGAAGAAGCCCTTCTGGGCGCGTAAGCCGTCGAACCGAATCGGTCAGGCGTTTTTGCTTGGCGCCGCTATCGACGCGGACGACGCGGATCTGAAATTGGCGACCGGCGGCGTCAACGCGCCCCTGTGCAACTTCTTCAATCGCGCCGACCGCGTCCTGAGCTACGTCTACCGCATCGCGGAACAGAAGACTCCGCTCGGTCTGTCGGGCAATTCGGAGCTTCGCGACAACTACTACGACTGCGTGCTTTCGGGTCACGAGGAATACTGGCTCAGCGCGGTCGGGAACGTCGGGTCCATTTTGTCGCTCCTTCAGTCGAAGACGCTTATCTCCAAATTCTCGCTTGCCGAATGCGCGGCGGCCGGTCTTCCGGAATACGGCCGGCATGAGTTCGATCTCTACGCGCGGTTCTTCCGGGAATCGGTCGTCTTGCCCGATGAAACCCAGACGGACGGCGCCGCCGAGCCCGCCTGATTGGCAAAGTTCCCCGAGCCGCGGCGCCAACAATCTCAAACGCGCCGCGGCGTCAGTCCGGACGTTCCCGTTCACCCCCATTTTCCCCTAAAAAAGGCGGTATTTTGCCTTTTTGCACGCTTTTTTCTCTCTTTTTTTACGGGCGTCTTGAAATTCCGTTTCGTTAATGATAAAATAGAAAAAGTAAGCGGCGCAGCTGTTGCGCGCTCTTGTAAGTTTTATGTTCTATAAAGATACAGAAACGGAGGGTGGGGACGTGGATCCTGCTGTAATTGCGTCAAGCATACGTTTATTAGAAGAGAATATAGAAAAAGTTTTTATCGGAAAAAAAGAAGTTGTCAGATTAGCCCTAACGGCGTTTTTTGGAGAAGGTCATTTACTTTTAGACGACGTGCCCGGCGTGGGTAAAACACTTCTAGGTCAGGCGCTCGCGCGCAGTTTAAACGCAACTTTTTCACGAATTCAATTTACTTCCGACCTTTTACCCTCCGACGTGGTTGGGGGCGAAGTTTACCGACAAAAAACACAAGATTTTCAGTTCATTCCCGGCCCCATCTTTGCCAATATCGTACTCGCGGACGAAGTCAACCGCACGCCTCCGCGTACGCAAAGCGCGACGCTCGAGGCGATGAGCGAGCGCCAGGTCTCCGCCGACGGCAAGACGTACGCGCTCCCGGATCCTTTCTTCGTCGTCGCGACGGAGAATCCGGTCGAATTTGAAGGCGTCTATCCTCTTCCGGAAAGCCAGCTCGACCGCTTCATGATGCGTATTTCGATCGGGTATCCCGACCGGGAATCAGAACTCACTATTCTCGACGTCTGCGGGAAGGGCGACGCTCTCGCTTCGCTTAAGCCGGTTCTCTCTCTGGAACAGGTCAAAGAGATACGCGAGGCGGTCAAAGAAGTCAAACTCGAGCCCGCGATCGCAAATTATCTGCTCGACGTCGTCGACGCGACGCGCGCTTCTTCCGAACTGCTTGTCGGGGCAAGTCCCCGCGCGTCCCTGACGTTCGCGCGCGCGGCGCGTTCGCTCGCGCTCATCAGCGGCCGCGACTACGTCGTTCCGGACGACGTCAAGCAGGTCGCGGTCTATGTGCTCGCGCACCGTCTTATTCCTAAAAACAACCGTCGTGAAGATTCTCGCCGCGTTGTCGAATCTTTCGTACAACGCGCTCTGTCGTCTGTCCCAACTCCTTGAGACGCGGTTTCTTGCCGTTCCGTCGCCGCCGTCGGTCCGTGCGTTCGCGCGCGCTCCGAGGGTTGCGCGTCGTCGGAACGTCCGCGCATGGATCGCGTCTTCACGGTTAATTCTTACGGTCGAATATGACCGACGGTAATTTGCGCCAAGGCTCCCGCCTTTTTTGAAAGGCGGATGGGGCCCGGCGTGCGATTCTGTGCATTAACAGGCGCCGAAGTTCGCGCCTGACGTAAAAATGTATAAAAAACGCCGCAAAAACGTTCGTTGCGGCGTCTAAATAGTTAATTGTTTATTATTTTAAAATTGTATTGATTTACCGCTAACATTTTGAAAGGAATTTAATCATGAAAGAAAAGGCTTTGTTGGCTATTTCAGGAAAAGTCTTGGAAAAGTCGTTTTCATTAGACGCAATCAGCGTAATAAGAAGCGCGGTTGAACGCGCCTTATCAGAACGCGACGTTCTTTTAACGGAATGTATAGCCACGCTTGAACCGTCGAAATTTTTAGCGTCCTCTTTCTTTATGAGCGCGGGCTTTGTAACGGCGCCTGCAGACGACGAAGATTTACAGACGGCCACGCTTGTTATCCGTTCCGTCATGTCGCCTAATCCTCCGGACGAAGTCGTCGTTATGTTTGGAGAAGACGAACCGGTGAACTTTTTGCGCTCGATTACCGGCATGACGCGCCGGACGCTTTTGCGGCTGTCCGAACCGGGAGACTCCAGCGTTTCCGATCAGCTCGCGCAGTCGCTCGAAGGGGTTCTCGATATTCGGGAGCTGCTTTCGAAAGAGGGCGTCAGCTGGGACGATTACGAACGTCACACGTGGGACGGCTGGAGCGCTCAGTTTGAACAGTTCATGTCGGTCGGCGTCGGGGCGGGTCCAACGCCGCGCGCGTCGGAGACCGAACCGTTAGACGGCGGTTCGGGCGCTGACGTCGACGAGCTCACAAATTTGCCCGACGAACTCACGCGCTTTACGGAGTCGGCGCCCGAGTGGAACAAGGCGCTCGTCGCGCTGCTCCTTGAAAACGAGATGAAATGTTCCGCGTACAAAGCGACGGAGCAGCTCGACCGGGATTTCCCCGGCCTTAACTCGTTCTATCTCCAGCGCCGCGCCGACTTTGAGAAGCTCCTCTGCGATCAGGTTCGTTTGACGGTCGACGACAACGGAGGCGCGAGCCTGTGCCACGTCGACCATTCGGATCTCACGCCGGTCGATACAGCCGAGGCGCTCTCGCAGCTTAGTTTAGGGAGCGGCGGAGACGCGCTGCCGGAAGTTCAGCAGACGTACGTCGAGCCGAAACAGAACGAACTTCCCGATTTCGACGACGTTATAGAACAGTCGCTCTTCATGAAGGAAATCTGCGAATGGACGCTCGAACGGCGGCAGATTGTCGAGGAGAAAGGGTTCGTAACGCCTGCGGCGACGGAGCGGGATCAGGCGTATTACGAAGGCGGACGCATGCTCAGCTTGTATATCTGGCCGCTGACGTACCACGCCTCCAACTTCGACGACGCCGAGATGCAGAACGCCGCCGACGCCTACGGCCATTTGGCCAGCTCGATGGAAGTTTTGAAGAAGGCGTTTCACCTCGTCGAAGAGATTCCGAGCGAGAAACTGGTTAAAGCGCTGTCCCTTGCCGCAACCGCGCAATGCCTCGTTAAAACGATCCTTTTGCGCAACAACCTCGTTTCGCCCAATACCAGCAATATTCTCGACAACGTGCAGCGGAACGCGTATCGCGCGGTCAACGACTTAACGCGCATGTACGTTAACGGACGGGGGTTTGTCCTGAATCTGCGCTATACCGATCGCGTCGAGCCGGAGGAGCTGTCCGACCTTCGAACGAGACTTGACGCGTTCGACCAGGAGCTTGCCGAGCTTTCCATGCAGAGCAAAGGGCGCAAACATTTCGAAGGAAAGCTGAAGTACTGCGTCGTGAAGCTGCGCGAAGACGTTTCCGACGTCTACCAGTGGGAAAACGCAATTGAAGCGGTAACGGAGCTCTGTCGGGATTTCGGCGAGAAACCGTCGTCAGTCGCGCTTCGCGAGCAGCTCGTCGATATTTTTGACAAGATTCCCGAAAGCGTGGAACTGACCGACGAGTTCTGCAACGTCGTACAGGCGATCGAAGTCTATAAAGCGCTCGAGCAGGAGAAGGCGGAAGCGGAAGCGAACGCCGGCGCGGAGGAGACGCCTGATTCGCCCGCCGTTCAGGCGGTTCGGGAGCATTACCGCGGCTCGAAGGTCGTCTTTATCGGCGGAATTCCGCAAGAGCATATTATTACGCGGCTCCAGTCGAAATTTGAAATTGAGCTTCTCTGGTCGGTCAACGGACACGGCAAGTCGCTCAAGACGTTCAATCCGTACCTCAACGACCCCGACGTCAAGCTGTTCCTTGTTTATATCCCCTGGTGCAGCCACAAGCATTCGGAAGAGCTCGCCGTTATGGCGCGCGAAGCCAATAAGGATTTTGTTCGTCTTCCAAGAGGGACGAATCCGGAAAAGATCGCGAGCGTAATTTGCGGTCAGATCAAGGATTTCGAAGGCGTTCTTGACGCCAAAACGGCAGAATGAAAGAAACGAGGCTCCGCATGAAAAAGCAAACGACGAAACGCAGCCTTAAGGCCGAGTCAGCGCCAGCGGAACCGGACGCCGCCCCGAAAAAGGACGCGACGGAGAAGAAACGCTCCCGGCGTCCGAACGTACGCGAGCGGCTCGTGCTCGCGGCGCTCGACGAAGTCGAGGAGGTCGGATTCGCGCGGTTTTCGCTTCGTCATGTGGCGACCGCGTGCGGCGTCTCGACCGCCGCGCCCTATAAGCATTTCCGCAATAAGCGCGAGATCATCGAGGCGGTGCTCCGGTACATTAACAGCGACTGGCTGCGCCGCCAAGACGCCGTTTTGCGAAAATACGCCGACGAGCCGATTCGACGCAGATTAGTCGAGCTGAGTTTGGAGTTTATACGGTTCATGTACGAGAATCCGCAGTTCCGCTCCGTGCTCATGATACGCGGCGACACGTTCGACGCCGAATATCTTAAGATTAAGGCGACGCTCAGCGCCAAGTCAAAAGAGATCATCAGCGAATACTGCGAACTCGTCGGCATGCCCGCAAGAGTAGCTAAAATCAAGATGTACGTCGTACGGTCCCTCATTTACGGCGCTTCTCTCATGTTCAGCAACGGGGAGCTCGTTTACGACGATTATACGATGGGATTTGTGCGCGCGGCGATCGACCGCGAATTCGACCTCCCGTGGGAGCTGGAAACGCCCGATATCGGCGCGCGTGAAATTGCGGAGCGGAGCTCGAACGCGTTCGCGGAAAAATGATTTTTTTGCCGTTGCCCGTTGACGCCAAGTTGGGCAAAGGTATATTTATCCTGTAAAAGGTTAGCGCCTGCTAACCAAAAACGTTCACAACCGCCGCGGCGCGATTCCTGCGAATCGGCGCCGCAGCCTTGCCGATGGAGAACGAGATGGACACCTTTCAATTAGTTCAACGCGCGCTGGCGAAGCGCGTGGGGGTCGAGCCTTCGGAAATTGCTCCGGAGACAGAACTCATGACGCTCGGCGTCGATTCGCTCGATTCTGCGGAGCTGCTCATGGAGCTCGAAGAAGTTCTCGGCGTCGAGATCGAAGTAACTTCCAAAATTAAGACGGTCAAAGATATCGTCGTCGAAATCGATCAGGCGTGCAAAGACGGTTGATTCGAGCGCGCGCCGTCGCGAACGGCGATTTTTGCGGCCAGTTAGTGTTTTTTGTGCTTTGTTCAGGAAAGAGGACTTAATGAACCGTCGCGTTGTCATTACCGGAATGGGCGCCGTAACCCCGGTCGGAATCGGAGTGGAAACGTTCTGGAAGAACCTTCTTGCGGGCAAATGCGGCATTGGGCCGATTACCCGCTTTGATCCCACGAATTCCCGCTCTTCTCTCGCGGGCGAAGTGAGCGATTTTGATCCCCTTCAGTATCAGGATTTCAAGACGGCGTCGCATACGGACCGTTGCGGTCAGTTCGCGCTTGCCGCCGCGGAAGAAGCGGTCTCGCAGAGCGGGGTGGTCGGCACGGTCGATCCGGAACGCGCCGCGGTCTATCTTGGGACGGGGATCGGCGGTTTCGAAACGACGGAAGCGAATTGCCGCAAATTGGTCGAAAAAGGGCCGCGGCGCGTTTCCCCTTACTTCATTCCGATGATGATCGCGAATATGCCGGCGGGCTCGATCGCGATTAAATACGGCTTCCAAGGTCAGGCAATACCTTCGGTTACCGCGTGCGCGTCCGGCTCGAACGCAATCGGCGAAGCGGTTCGCGCGATTCGGCACGGCTACGCCGACGTTATCGTAACGGGCGGCGCGGAAGCTCCGATTACGGAAGTGGGCGTCGCGGGCTTTAATTCGATGAAAGCGCTGTGCACGTCGGAAGATCCGAACGCGGCGTCTATGCCGTTCGACAAGCGCCGCTGCGGATTCGTTATCGCCGAAGGGGCCGGGATTCTCGTACTGGAAGAATACGAGCGCGCGGTCAAACGCGGCGCGCCCATTTTGGGCGAACTCGTCGGTTACGGAACCTCGTGCGACGCGTACCACATGACCGCGCCGAAGCCGGACGGAACGGGCGCGGCGCTCGCCGTGCGCCAGGCGCTTCAGGAAGCAAACTGGCGGCCGGGCGAACGCGTCTACTGCAACGCGCACGGAACGAGCACGAGCCTTAACGACGCCGCGGAAACGAAAGCGATTAAAATCGCGTTCGGAGAAGAGGAAGCGCGCAAGGTTGTTATCAGCTCGACGAAGTCGGAGACCGGGCACATGCTCGGCGCCGCGGGCGCGGTCGAAGCGATCGTCTGCGCTTTGACGCTCCGCGATAAGATGGTCCCGCCGACGATCAATCTCCTTGAACCGGATCCCGAATGCGACCTCGACTACACGCCCAATAAGGCGCGGGAAGGGGAGTTTGACCTCGCGATTTCCAACTCCTTTGGATTTGGCGGGCATAACGCGTGCGTCGCGATCCGACCCTGCAAATAACTCAATAGAAATAAGATCCGTTTAGAAAGCGCGCCGTCCTGACGGCGGCGCGCGCCGCGTTTCCCCGC
>CAMNJU010000125.1 GCA_946541595.1 uncultured Planctomycetales bacterium | reverse complement strand
GTCTCCGACCGTGGGCGCGGCAGGCTCAGACCCCGTCCCGTTCTCGAACTGCTGCGGGACGGCGTCAGAAGACGCGCTCTCCTGACGCGCGCTCGAAGCCGCGGAACGGCGCCGGAGTTGCGCGAGGATTTTCGCGTCGCTGTTACGGGAACCGTCTGCGTCATGCGCCATCTCAAGACTCCTTACAAAAACGTCAAACAACAGTCGCTCCGGCGCGCTCAAACGCGCGCCGCTGAATTGGTGGTATTAAACTCGCAAAGCGTCGACCGGCTTTAATCTTGCGGCGCGGATCGCGGGCAGAACGCTCGACGAAACGGCGATAAAGAGCGCGCCGATTACGATCCAGACGACAGTCGACGGCTCGATAATTGCGGGAACGCGCTGGAACATATAGATCGTTGGATCGAACACCTCATGCCCCATAACGCGCGAAAGGAAATCGGCGACATTCTGAATATGCGCGACGAACCAGAAACCGAGCGCCAAGCCAAGCCCGGCCCCGATCAGGCCAAGCGTAAGACCATAGAACAGAAAGACCTGCATAATTCCGGTTCCGCTCGCGCCGAGCGACTTCAAAATACCGACGTCGCGCGTCTTTTCCACGACGATCATAAAGAAGATGGCGAGGATTCCGAACCCGGCCACGGCGATCGAGATAAAGAGCAGAACGTTCAAAATGGCCTGTTCCGTCGCGACGGCCGCGAGCGTCGTCGCCTGCTGATCCTTCCACGTTTCGATCGCGTAGAGCTGTTCCGGAAACTCTTCGCTGTTCGCGAGTCTGTCGCGAAGATCTTCGATCTTAACGCCCGGCTTGGCCTTAATAAGGAGATGCGTCGCCATTTTCGTTCCGTTGTCGGCGATCATTTTGCGAAGCGTCTGCAGTTTCTCAATGGGAACAAAGACCATCGTGTCGTCGTATTCCGCCATGTGGCATTCGTAGAGATCGACGATCGTAAAGCGGTCGTATACGATAGACGGAAGAGAATTGACGGCGCCCGAAGCGAGGAACGAAAGGGTTACGTCGTCGCCGGGAACGCGAAGAAGGGATTCGCGAACTTCGGTCTTGCCCGTTTCCGGGTTGAGATGCTTACGCCGCATGCCGGCCACGAGCCCAACCCCGACAATAACGCCCGTCTCCTGCATAGTTCCGGGATCAAACTTCGTTTCAAATTCTTTAAGACCGTCGAACGGCGTGCCGACTAAGGTCGAGGGCCGTCTCGGACCGTCGTCTTCCTCTTGCGCGTCTTCGAGGGCGCCCGGTTCGTCTTCGGCAAGCGCGGTCGGATCTCCGGGCGTTTCAGATTCGTTCGGGGCTTCGCCGTCCTCGTCGTAGACGGGCGGGTCCGGCAGATTCGCGAGCGCGGCGGCGTAGGGATCGCCTCCGGAGCTTTCGGCGGCGTCGGCGGCGTTTTCCGCGGCGTAATCGACGACGTCTTTATTCGTTGGCGCAGAATCGGGCTTCTTCATATTGGCGTACATCTCGCGCTGACGCTGCTGCTCCTGCCAGCGATACCGCGCATATTCGGCGTCCTCGCGGCGCTTGCGCCAACCGGAGTCGGCGAGCCGCAGACGCACAGTCCCGGAATCGCCGAAATTCGGATTCTGAACGTCGTAGCCACCTTCGCGCAGGTCAAACGAAAGCTGGCGCCGGTTTTCAGGATGCTGAAGATACTGCGAAAGAGCCGTAACCTTTTCGTTCGTCGCCGTGTCGATTCCGACGATTTGCACTTGGCGCGAGACGACCTCGCCGCCCCCGAAATCGTAACTCATGAGTCCGGGAGTCGTTACGGTCGGCGTTACCGCTTCCACCATGTCGCCCGCGATCTTATGAACGTCGCGGATACGCGCGTCGACGTCTTCGAAGCCCGCCAGACTCGACTGAGAACGGATCGTTACGTCGGAGAGCGCGCCGTGAATGCGGTCCTGCATTTCACGGCTGAATCCAAGCATAACTGCGTTGACCACAATCATGCTCGCGACCCCGAGCGTTACGCTGATAACGCTCGCGTAGGCGATGCGGCGCGTTAATAGATAGCGCCAAATCAATAAAAGCTTATACATCGGTCTTCCCTGCCGAGTAAGATTCCTGATAAGTCGGGGCCGGCCGCGCGGTCGCGTTCACGCGCGTCCAGCCGCCCGGAGAAGTCTCGGCGCCGCGCGTACCGTCGCGCGCGGCGCCTGCGTTCAGCCGTTGGTCAAAGGCTCAGTCCGTAAAGATTTCCGGCTTCAGGAGTGGGAACAGAATGACTTCGCGGATACTCGTGGTATTCGTGAGCATCATTACGAGCCGATCCATCCCAATTCCAAGTCCGCCGGCGGGAGGCATGGCGTAACGGAGCGCGCGAATGAAATCGTGATCCATCTTCGCCATGGAATCTTCTTCCTTCTGACCTTCGAGCTGAGCGCGGAAGAGCTTGTCCTGAAGGTCGGGATCGTTGAGTTCGGTATAGGCGTTGGCAAGCTCGCAACCGCGCACAAAAAGTTCAAAGCGTTCGGCAATCGAGGGATCGGTTCTCTTGCGCTTCGTGAGCGGGCAAATACTCGCCGGGTAATCGGTTATGAAGACAGGACCGACGAGCGTGTCTTCGACCTTCTCCTCAAAGATATCGTTGCGCACGACGTCGACGTGCTTCTTATCGACGTCTTCAATACCGATCTTCTTGGCGTATTCGATTACGGCGGCGTCGTCGTGAGCGTCAATTCCGGTCGCTTCGGAGAGCGCTTCGAAATACGGCTTGCGACGGAACGGGGGCGTGAAGTCGATATCCTGCCCGCCCCACGGAATGACGTAATTCTGACCGGTCGCCTTAATGGCGTTGCAGATAATCTTTTCGGTTATGTCCATCATGGCGTTGTAATCGCCGTACGCCTGATAGAGCTCCATGAGCGTAAATTCGGGATTGTGCGTCTGGTCGATACCTTCGTTGCGATAGACGCGGCCGATTTCAAAAACGCGCTCCATGCCGCCTACGAGCAGGCGCTTGAGATGCAACTCGAGCGCGATGCGCATGTAAAGGTCGATATCGAGGGCGTTATGATGCGTGATAAAGGGCCGCGCGGCGGCTCCTCCGGCGACCGCGTGAAGGGTCGGTCCTTCGACTTCGACGAATCCTTCTCCGGCGAGCGTCTGACGCACCGACGCGATAATCTTCGTGCGGTTGAGCATGCGCGTCATGGCTTCGTCGTTGTGCGCAAGGTCGACGTAGCGCATACGGGATCGCAGTTCCGGATCGTTGAGCCCCTTGTGCTTGTCGGGCGGAGTCTCGATCGACTTGCTCAGGAAGGTCAGCTTGGACGCGAAGATCGTAAGTTCGCCCGTCTGCGTCTTTTTGAATTCGCCGTCGACGCCGACGAGATCGCCCAGGTCAAAGCAAAGCGCAAGATTCCAGCCTTCTTCCCCGACCTGATTTTTGCCGATAAAGATCTGGATTTCGCCGGTCCAATCTTTGAGAGTCAGAAAGATGAGTTTGCCCTGCTTGCGCTGGAGAACGATACGCCCCGCGACGCGCACTTTTGGACCGTCGTAAGGAATTTCCGTGCGTTCGGGCGCGCCTTCCCATTTTGGCGGGAGTTTAATCGGTTCGCCCGCGACAATTTCGGACTCGCGTTTGCAGACGTCCCCAATGTAAGAACGGTCGTCGAACCGACCGCCCCAGGGGTCGATTCCCATTTCCTCAATTTTCCGTAACTTCTCGCGTCGCGCCGCCTCTAAAACGACGCCCGTCCCTGCCGAATCTGGTTTTGCCATGAGTCTGTGTTTCTGTATCTGTCTGCTGTTTGCCGATCCCGGCCTCTTGTCAACGCCGCGCCGAACTCTCCCGGCGCGGCGCCATAGCTCCGTTCTCTCCGCGTCTAAGCGCGAAGAAATCGCTACATTATATAACGGCGCCGAAAAAGCGCCAACCGCCCAACGCGGCGCGCGGCGTAAAAAAAGAGAACTACGGATCGACCGCGGGCCTATCCCGTGTGAGAATCGTACCGAATTTGATAAAGCGCGTCAAGTTGGGAAATTTGGAGCGTACATGGCGCGCGGTTTATCGCAGTCTGTCTGCGGCGACGAGTTTGCCGAACTCGAGCGTCGCGCGAACGTCGGCAATTTCTTCGACCAGCCGCTCATTATGCGTAGCAAACACAAGGGTTTTATTTGCGGCGCGGAGCGCTTTGAGGAGATCGACGACGAGCGACTGCGACTGCGCGTCAAGACCGGCAAGCGGCTCGTCCATAACGAGCGCGTCGGGATTGAGCGAAAGAACGCTCGCGAACGCTATCTTGCGCTTCTCGCCCCCCGACGTTGCGTAAGGCGGCCGAAAGCGGAGCTTTTCGATCCCCAACAGCTTGAGCGAACCGTCGACGCGGCGACGGCATTCCTCTTCCGAAAGGTCGAGCTGCCGTGGCCCAAACGCGATTTCGTCGTCGACGCTCCCGCAGAAGAGCTGCGCGTCGGCGTTCTGAAAGACAAACCCGACGCGCCGGTGAAACGTCTTGGCGAACGCGGCGTCTTTGAGCGCGCGTTTGTCGACCCGCACCCCGTCGAATCGATATTCCCCGCGCGTCGGAAGAACGAGACCGTTAAGGAGCCGAAGGAGCGTCGTCTTGCCGCTCCCGTTGGCGCCCACAAGCGCCACGGCGCTCCCTTTCGGAACGCGGAGCGAAACGCCGTCGAGCGCGGGCGCGTTTTCGTCGTAAGCGTACGAAACGTTTTCTAATTCGAACATCGAATCGCGTACTCCAAGTAGATAAACAGGGCGATTAAGACTAGGCAGAGCGCTAGCGCGAGCAGGTCGGCGGCGCGGAACGGAGCGCGAAACCGCCGGTATTTTCCGGCGAAACAGCGGCACGTCATGGCGTCGTACTGCTCTTGCGCCATCTTCTGAGCGCGCCAGAAGACGCCCCCGACGACGCCCCCGAGCGTGCGCGCTTTGCGCCGATTGCGCCCTACGGACCGAAGTCGGACCGCGTCGAGCGTCTCGAGGCAGATTTCGCCCAAGACGACGACGTATTTAAGCGTTAAATCGAAAATAAAGACGAGCGCGTCGGGCGCGCCGAACGCCTTAAACGCGCACGTAAAGCGGTTCCAGTTCGTCGAATAGGCGAGAATAGCAAGCGCCGCGGTCGTAATAAACGCTTTGCAGGGAACGACGACTACCGCGCGCGTCTGCCCCCAAAAGAGCGAGGGCGCGAGAATAATCGCCGCGAGAATAAACGCCTGAACGGGAGCGGCGAGAACGCGAACGAGCTTTTTGGAATGATAAGTCGCAAGGAGCGCGAGCAGACCGACGCCGACGAGCTCGACGAACGCGAAATTGCGCGCCGCAGAAACGAGAAGCACGACGACGAACGTAAAGGCGAGCCGGACGGTCGTTGAAAAGGCGTATTTGCCGTGCCGGCGTTCGGGCGCGGACCGAATCTCGCGCAAGAGCGCGCGAAGCGCGTCGGCGCTGCGCCGCAAAAAGACGTCGCGATCCTTTGGCGGCTCGCGACGCTCCTCGACGAGAAGCCAGTCTGGAATGCGAGGCTCGGTCATGACTGCTGAGACGGTTCGCTCTTAACAAACGCGGCGGCCAATTTAAAGCAGATCACCGAGAGCGCGACGCCCGCAATCGCGGACAGAACGTACGCGGCCCAGTCGGGGAGCCCGTTCGTCGAATAGTCGGGTATAAGCGCAGACCACGCAAATCCGTCGGTCATGCCTGCGGGCGTATAGCCGAGCGTCTTACCGTCGGCGGTCGTCTCCGCGATTTCGTCGGCGCCCCATTCGCCCCAAGCTGTCCCTTCGGCGAGCAGTCCGAGCGGCGCGCACACGACGAGCAGCGCAATGAGGAGATAGACCGGCCCGAACTTCGATTTCTGTTCCGTTTCGGCGTCGGGCTGAGCCTCGGCGCTCTTGGGCGCAAAGACGGCTCGGTTGACCGCAAAGTCGGGCGCCGTCTTAACAATAAACGCGTAAACAGCGACCGAAAATACGACCTCTGCGGCTCCAAAAAGCGTCAAATGCCCTATCGCCATCGCCGGTATCGAGACGGAGAGCGGATATGGGCAGTAAAGAGCCTGCCCCGCTCCGTCGGTAAACAGGAGCGGCTGAACGCCGAATTCTACCGCCGCCGCGAGCGCCGCAAGATTGATTCCGACGTACGACGCGAGCGCGACCGCCACGCAGTCGGGAACGAGAGAACCGCCCTCGGCCGATTTGCCGGAAAGAACGCGCGTTACGCGGCGAAAAGCAAGGTAAGAATAGTAGCCCGCAAATGGGAGGACGAACGCCATATTAAACGCGTTGGCGCCGAACGCCAAAACGCCTCCGTCGCCAAAAAGGAGCGCCTGAATGAGGAGCGCGATAGAGAGCGCAAGACACGCCGCCTCCGGACCGAGCAGTACGGCGAGAACCGTTCCGCCGACTGCGTGTCCCGTCGTGCCGCCGGGGAGCGGTACGTTGAACATCATCGCCAAAAAGGAAAACGCGGCGGCGACGCCAAGCGCGGAAAAGCGCTCTTTCGGAAACTCGCGCGTTACTTTTTTCACCGAATGGATCCAGACGGGCGCAACGGCGGCCGCAAGAACCGCGCAGGTCGACGCGCTAAGGTAATTATCGGGAATATGCATAAACAAACGCTCCCAAAGAAAGGAGATATAAAACGGGCGGAGTTTTCGTTCCGGCGGCGCGAACCTGACGCGTTCCGCCGCTACAAGTATATAGAAGGAACGGCGTTCGTCAACCTGAACACGAAAGAGCGCCGTGCGAAAAGGGAACGAAAAAAAGACCGGGCGTACCGAGCGCGCGCTTTTCTGGTATAATGGCGCCCGAGCCGGAACTGCATACCAACCAGAACACGGACGCTAAATACGGAGTTTGCTATGAAACGAATTTTAACGGTCCAAGACGTCTCGTGCGTCGGTAAATGCTCGCTGACCGTCGCGCTGCCGATTATTTCTGCGGCGGGAATCGAAACAAGCGTGCTGCCGACGGCGGTACTCTCGACGCATACTCAGTTTAAAGGTTTTACTTTCTGCGATCTCACAAATCAGATCGAGCCGATCGCGAAGCATTGGAAGCAAGAGGGGCTCGGCTTCGACGCGATCTATACGGGCTATCTTGGATCGTTTGAACAGCTCGCGCTCATTGAGAACCTTATCGCCGACTTCAAGACGGACGGTAATCTCATTTTCGTCGACCCCGTCATGGCGGACGCGGGCAAGCTGTACGTCGGATTCGACCAGGCGTTCGCCGACCGCATGGCGCTCTTCTGCTCGAAGGCGGACGTGATCGTTCCCAATCTCACGGAAGCGTCGTTTATGCTGCATACGCCCTACGTCGAGTCTGGATACGACGAAAGTTACATCGACGGAACGCTCGAAAAACTCATTGCGCTCGGCCCGAAAGTCGCCGTCCTCACGGGCGTGTCGTTCGCGCCGGATCAACTCGGCGTCGTCGGATTCGACTCACGGACAAACGAGAAATTCTCCTATTTCCACAACCGGCTCGAAGGGCAGTATCACGGGACGGGCGACGTCTTTTCAAGCGCGGCGGTCGCGGCGCTCGCGCGCGGCAAGAGTCTCGGCGAATCGTTCCAAATCGCCGCCGACTTTGTCTGCGCGGCGATTCAGGCGACGCTCGACAATCCGACGTCGCGACGCTACGGAGTCGACTTCGAGACCGCGCTTCCGGAATTCGTTAAAAAATTCGAATAACCGTTTCTTTTTTGCAACTAAACTTCAAGGAAAGACTTATGATTTCCAAATTATTTACGGCAAGCGTTTGCGCGGCGGTCGCGATTTTAGGTCAGGCGAACGCGCAGGAAACCAAAGAGTACGCCTATCCCGAAACTCCGACATGCGATCAGGTCGACGAGTATTTCGGCGTCAAAGTCGCCGATCCCTATCGCTGGATGGAGACGGAAAAGACCCCGGAACTCATAAAGTGGATCGGGGAAGAAAACGCGATTACTCAGGACTATCTCGCGCGAATTCCGTTCCGGGAAGAACTTCGCAAGGAGATGACAGAGCGGTACGACTACGCGAAACAGGGCGCCCCTTGGAAACGCGGAGACCGATACTTCTTCTCGAAAAACTCCGGTCTCCAGAATCAGTCGCTCGTCTACTATAAAGATTCGCTCGACGGCGAGGAAAAGCTCTTAATCGATCCGAACACGCTCTCTGACGACGGGACCGTCGCGCTCTCCGATATCGAGATTTCCGGCGACGGCCGATACGCCGCGTGCGCCACCTCGACGAGCGGTTCCGACTGGCGCGATATTTTCGTTATTGAAATCGCGACTGGAAAACGGCTTAACGACGCGATCGCGTGGGCGAAATTCACAGGTATTTCATGGGCCGGCGACGGGTTCTTCTACAGCCGGTACGACGCGCCGCCCAAGGGCGAAGAGCTCACCGCGAAGAATGAGAATCAGAAGATTTACTATCATAAAATCGGCGATCCGCAAGAGAACGACGTTCTCGTCTTCGTCGACGCCGACAATCCGTCCCGGAACTGCGGCGCGTGGGTCGACGACGACGAAAACTGGCTCTTCGTCTATCAGACCGAATCGACCTACGGAAGCCGCATTCTCTTCGCCGACCTGCGCGGCAAGAGCGACTACGCGAAACTCGAATTCAAAACGCTATTTCCCGACTTCAGCGCGGAAACGAGCTGCGTCGTCGCGCGCGGCGGAAAATTCTACCTTCTGACCGACTACCAGGCCCCGAACCGCCGACTCGTCGCCGTCGATCCGGCCAATCCTGATCCGCAAGCGTGGCAGGACGTCATACCGGAATCCGACGTGCTGCTCTCCGGCGTCGCAGCGGTCGGCGACCGACTCCTCGCGACGTTCCTCAAAGACGCCGCCCATGAATGCGTCTTCTACGGCTACGACGGCGCGAAACTCAACGAGCTGAAACTGCCCGGTCTTGGCGTCGCGGGCTTCTCCGGCAAGCCGGACCTCGACGAAATGTTCTATACGTTCACGTCGATTATCTATCCGTCTACTGTCTACCGCTACGACCTCAAGACGAACGAATCGACCCTCTACTGGAAGCCGGACGCCGGATTTGATCCGAACGATTACGTATCCGAACGGCTCTGGTACGAGAGTACGGACGGCGTACGCGCCCCGATTTTCGTCTCCTATAAGAAGGGCCTGAAAAAAGACGGCAAGAACTCGACGACGCTCTACGGATACGGCGGATTCAACATCAATATGACGCCGGGCTTTAAACCGGTCCGCATACCGTATCTCGACCGCGGAGGCGTTTACGCGATCGCGGTTCTGCGCGGCGGCGGTGAGTACGGCGAAGAATGGCACAAGGCGGGCACGAAACTGCAGAAGCAGAACGTCTTTGACGACTTCGTTTCCGCTGCGGAATTTCTCATTAAGGAAGGCTACGCGTCGAAAGAGACGCTCGCGATCAACGGCGGCTCGAACGGAGGTTTGCTCGTCGGCGCCGCGCTCACCCAACGGCCCGACCTGTTCGCCGCCGCAGTCCCGCAAGTCGGCGTTCTCGACATGCTCCGATATCATAAATTCACGATCGGATGGGCGTGGGCGGTCGACTACGGAACGAGCGAAGATTCCAAAGAGATGTTCGAGTATCTGCTCGGATATTCGCCGCTCCATAACGTCAAAAAGGGCGTAAAATACCCCGCCACGATGATTATGACGTCCGACCACGACGACCGCGTCGTGCCGGCGCACTCCATGAAGTTCGGCGCGACGCTCCAGGCGAACGCGGATCCGGCCTCGCCCGTTCTCGTGCGTATCGAGTCGAAGGCGGGCCACGGCGCGGGCAAGCCGACGGCCAAGATTGTCGAAGAGGCGGTCGATATCTATTCGTTCATTCTCTTCAATACGCAGCCGAAAGAAAAATGACTCCGCGGTCCGGAACCGCGCAGCGTAGGGAACGTCATGCCGAAACCGAAAATCGTATCGCTGCCGTTCGACTCGAGCTGGGTCGATTTCAACGACCCGGCCGGGGCGCTCTTTAAACGCCTGAAACGGTACGCAGATCCGTGGTACGCCCATTTCGTCGGATCGGCGCTCCCCAAGAATTCGTGTCCCGTTTTGGGCGTGCGCGTCGCCCCGATTCGACAGACCGTCAAAGAGATTCTCGCGGCCGGCGGCGAGCGGTTCCTCAACGCGGTTCTCTATCCCCCGAAGACGGGACGCGGCGCGAAACGCGGCAGCCGCCCTTCCCTCGACTACTGTGAAGCGCGCATAGCCGCCGCGTTTCTCATCGGTCAGGCGAAAATCAGTTTCGACAAACGGTTAGACGCGGTTCTCGCTTTTCTGCCCCTCCTCGATTCGTGGCTCCTGTGCGACACGCTCGCCGGCGCCATTAAGCCGAAAGCGAGCGAAACAAGCGACCTGTGGGAATTCGTCGGCCTCTGCCGGACGTTCGAGTCGGAATACGCGCGCCGATTCGCGCTCGTTACGACGCTCAAGCGATTCGTCGATAAAGCGCATATCGCCGCCGTTTTCGATCGGCTCGAAGAAGACGCAAAGAGAGGTTTCAAGTCCCACACGGTCAGTATGGCCGCGGCGTGGCTCCTGTG
>CAMNJU010000124.1 GCA_946541595.1 uncultured Planctomycetales bacterium | reverse complement strand
GCCGCGACCGCCAAAGCCGCCGACGCGCCGCAGTACGCGCTTGTCGTCTATACGTTCCGCGCGCCGGGCGTCTGTCCGGCGTGCGACCGTGCGCGGCCCTCTGTCGCCCGGCTCGCGAAGGAATATCCAATCGAGTTCGCCTATCGGGACGACCCTTCGGGCGCGGCGCTCGCCAACGCGCGGAACGTAACCGCGTTTCCGACCTTTACGGTCGTTCGCCGGGACGCCGCCGGGGAACGGGAGGTCGAACGCTGGCTCGGCGCCCAGAACGTCGAGCTCCGCATTCGAGCCGCGTTCGCTCGCCGCGGGATCAAGCCCGGCACCAAACGCGCACGGCCGTAACCCGCGCAAAAACGACGAGTTAACGCGCGCAAAAAGAAAGACGCCGCGGTCCACGTAATTGGGATCGCGGCGCCTTTTGTATTTCTTGCGGCCTGTCCGCGCCGCTAGTCGTCGCGCGTCTGCCGCGCGCGAAGCACGTAGGTATCGGCGCCGATCGACTGGCACGCGGCGATAATATCCTGAATAAAGCCGGTCTCCGCGTTCGAGTCGCCGCGAATAATTACGGTAACGTCTTTCGGCTGAACCTTGCGGATAACGCGCCGCCAGTTGAGCTCCTTGGTAAGCGTCTGACAGAAAGTCGTCGACGCGTAGTCCAAATTGCTCTCGATCTGCGTGTCGACCGTGCCGACGACGATATGCCCGTTGCTCAGCGCCTGAAGGGTAATCTGCTCCGGATTCTCCCCTTCGGGCGGCTGCGCCAGCTCGCTGAGCGGAAGAACGACGTCTTCATGGAGTTCCGTCTGCGAAAAGTTCATAACGAGCGTAAAGAACGAAATGAGCAGGAATACGACGTCGATCATAGGCGTCATATTCGGACTCGCGGGCTTGAGCGTCGAAAGAACGCGTTTCTTTGCCATATTCTTTCCTTTGCGTCGCGTTAAAGCGTCATTTAACGCGCTGCGCGTCGACGTTTGAGAAACGGCCCATGAAGTTTTCACTCACGACGGAAACGTCGAGAACAAAGCGCGAAAGGCGGTTCTTGAGAATATCGAACGCCGCAATGGCCGGCAGCGCGATCGCCAGCCCGAGTTCGGTCGTAAAGAGCGCCGTCGCGATACCTTCGGCAAGCTTCTGCGGAGAAGGCGCCGCGCCACCCGCCGCGATCGCCTGGAACGACGCGATCATGCCGACGACCGTGCCGAAAAGCCCGATCATTGGCGCGATATTGCCGATGAGCGCAAGATAACCGAGCTGATGCTCCAGACGCATCGTCTCTTCCTGCTCCACGTCCTGCATCGCCTGAGTCGCCTTCTCGTAACCGTTCGGAATGCGCGACAGACCGGTCGCGAGAACTTTCCCGAGCAGCGATTCGTCGTTCTTGGCGAGCTCGTACGCCTCCTGGAATTTATTCTCGTCGAGCAGCGTTCCGAACTCCTCGGTGAGCTCTTCCGGCGCCATGACCGAGCGGCGCAGCGACACAATATTCATAACGATAAGCGCGACCATCGTTAAGGACAGGAGCGAAAAGACGATCGTAAAGAACCATCCGAGCGCGTGGAACATCCACGAGAGGTAGTTCTGCTTTTTGACGTTCTCTTCTCCGCCTCCTGCCGCGGGCGTCTCTCCGGCTGCGGCTCCGGCGTCTCCGGCGGCGGCGTCTCCGCCCGCGGGCGCGGCCTCGGGCGCGGCGGGCGCCTCGGCGGCGGGCTCGTCTTCGATACTAAAGAGGTCGTCCTCCTGAGCGCGCGCGGCGCACGGCGCCCAGAGCAAACTCGCGACGGCCAGAACCAATATAGAAACCAACGCGGGACCGACCGTTTTCGGCGCCCGAAGCGCCGACGCAAAGAACCGTGTCATCTATTCCCATCCTTTAAACGGCGCGCCGCGGGCGGCCGATTAAACGCTAACTGAATGCGCAATCGCGCGAATAATACCGAACAAACGAACGTCGCCCGTCACGCCGGGAAACGCGCGGCGCGCCGCCGGGGACGCGCCGACTTATACATCATACCAAAACGCGGTCTAACGTCCAGAGCCCTGCGCGTCTACGTCGACGTTGAACCGTTCGCGGAGCAGCCGTTTCGTCTCGACGGCGCGGTCGGTCCGCCCGACTTTGCGCCACAGCCCAACGAGCGCTTTAAGCGCCTTGACGCGTTCCCCGCGAGCCGCTGGATAGAGGAGATCGACGTGCAGATAGGCGACGATCGCCTCTTCCGGCTTGTTCGCGGCCGCGTAGACGTCGCCGAGCGCGTTGTAGACAATCGCCTGACGCCGCGTCGCGCTGTTGGGCGTCGCGTCGAGGAGCGCGTTGAGCGACGCGAGCGCGCCGTCGAGATCGCCCTGCTTCGACAGGACGCGCGCAAGCCCGATCTGCGCGGCGGCGCGCGCGTCGAATCCGGCGAGCTGACCGTCTAACTCGTCCATGTCCGCGACTTCCGAATAGAGCGATTTCGCTTTGTCGAGTTCGCCCGCGTCAAGCGCGAGATTCGCCAGCCCGACTTTTCCGCGAGCCTGATACGACGCCGATTTCGCGCCCGCAAGCGCGGCATAGTATTTCTCGGCGGCCGGCGCGCGGCCAAGCGCGGCCGCGGCGTCCGCGAGGAGCGCGTTCCCCTCGTAGAAGCGGTAATGGTTCGGATACGCCTCGACAAACGTCTTCATAGCGGCCGCGCCCGATTCGAGCTTTCCGGAATCGGCAAGCGCGCTCTGGATCGCCGCGTACGCCCTGTTCCATTCGATCTCCTGCTTAATCGCCGGTTCCTTTATCTCTTCTTCGATCGCGCCCAACTTTTCGAGCGCGTCTTCGTAGTTCCCGACCTGAATTTCCACGCGCGCGGCGCCCAGTTCGAGCGGCTCGTCGGCGTACTGCAGCCACACAATCTGCTCTGCGGGCAGATTAAAGCTTTTCTTTTCGCCCTTCGATTCGTATTCGAGGGCAATTCCGTCCGGGGTCATTTCGTTCACAGAAACAGACCGCGTTCCCTCTTCGTATTCGCCGGTCTCTTTATCGCGCTGGACGTACCGTACCAAGCCGTCGGCTCCGGACGACTGTCGCGGCGCCGCAAGCCAGAGGGCGTAAAACGCGGCGCAGCACATAAGAGACAACGCGATTCGATCCAATTTACTCATTGCGTTCATTTCCTATTCTGTTCTAATGCGTTTTACCCAAACCTATTTGACCGCCGCGTCGACCGACTCGCGGAGTCCGCGAACCGTCTTCTCGCCGCGCATCTTCTGGAAGTTCATGTACGCGGAATTAAATTTCCGGAACGTGGCCGGCCCTCCGAGATCGGGGCGCGTCTGATAGAGGCGCTTGAGATCCTCTTCGGCGTCGCGCGCCTGTTTCGCGCGCGCGTCCTTGTCTTTGAGCTTTCGCGCGTAGAGGAACCGGCAGCGCGTCTTCGCTAAGTACGCCTCGTAGAACAGTTCTTTAAAGCGCTCGCCCTTATCGACGGACGGCCCGAGCCGGCGGATAAGCCCGTTCCAGCCCCAAATCTGATTGCTCCCTTTGGCGTCGGGCGAGGCGCCCACGATCGCCGTGAGGTAGTATTTCGAATCTTTGCGACCCCAATCCTGAAAGATTTGCGCCGCTTCTCTCTGGACGTCGACGTTGTCGCGCGCTTCCCGGAGCGACTTCTTAAGCTGTTCGAACGCTTTCTGATACGAGCCCATGCTCCGCAGGCATTCGACGACTTTGAGCTCGACGGACAGCTTCGCGGTTTCGTTCGGCGCGAAGTCGGCCTCCGCGTCGATCCGCTTGAGGATCGTCTGGTACGTCTTGCCGGCCTTGGCGAAATATTCGAGCGCGGGGCGCGGCGGATCGGACGCGGCGCCGGTAAGTCCTCGGCCCAGCGAGAGATACGAATCGGCGACCCAGCGCATGGACGCGTAGCTGTTCCCGGCTTCCCGCGAGGACGCGCGATTCAAAAAGGCCTCGAATCCCTTCGCGACGGCGTCGAGTTCCGCCTGCTTCGATTCGTCGCCGTCCTCGGCCGCCTCTTTAAGTTCGGACATACGCTCTTCCAGGCGCTTGCCAAGCCGCAGATAGACGCCGGTGAGCTTCTTGCCCGCGGCCTCGGAATCGCCGGAGACCGCTTCGAGCCGCGCGATCGTCTTTTCCGCTTCGTCGAATCGGTTCGGATCGGCCGTCTGCACGCTCAGCGCGAGCGCGAGGACCGCCATGCGGAACGATTCGTTGAGAACCTCTTGCGCGTCTTCCTGTTCCGCGGCGGCGTCGCCCGGCTCCATAACGCGTTCGACCGCCGAAAGGGCGCCGATTACCGGATGCGTGAGCCACTTTTCCGCGTCGTCAAGTTTGCCCTGACGCTCGTAAATTTGCGCGAGCAGGTACGTTGAGAAGATCGCGGCGTAGTCTTCTTCGGTGACGCCCGACGGCGACTGCAGCATGCGCTCCAAGCCGTTCTCAAGGGAATCGCGAGCGGCTTCGGAGAGTTCGTCGAGTTTCGCTTTCGCGTCGGCGAGCGCCTGCGCGTCCGCGTCGTCGGCGTCTTCCCGCGCGGAATTGAATTCGGCGTTGCGCGCGTTCCATTCGGTCCAAAGGGCTTTTCCGAGCCGGAGTTCGGCGGTCGCGCGGCGCGACGAGGTCGGCGGAATCTGTTCCAGAAACGCTTTCGCGCCCGCGACGTCCCCGTTCGCGACGGCGGCGTCGAGCTTAATGAGCGCCGCCTCCTGCGCGATCGCGGATTCGCCGCTCCCGTCGGACCAGCGTTCGGCGACGTAATCGGAAAAGGCGCCGAGCCGCTTCTGCGCGTCGGCGATCGCGCTCTCGGACGCGTCCTGCGCGCGCAGCGCCGCGAGAATCGACTGCAGGGACCGGAGCGCGACGATCGCGCCCTGAGGCGCGTCGGCGAAGTCGGGCCGGCGCCGCGCGAGGTATTCGCCCGCGACAAACGCGTCTTCGTACCGTTCGAGCGAGAAGCACACGACCGCGTACTTCAAATAGAGCTTGTCGATTTCCTCTTGCGCCGCTTGAATTTCCTCGTCGCGAATCTTCCCTTTTCGGTCGGGCCGGACGGCGCGCGCGCCCCAGTCGAACGCGGTTCGGAACGCTCTGATCGCGTCGGAGCCCGCCTCCTGCATGGCGCGTTTGGCGTCGGCGGCGGCGTCGGGCGCGGCGTTCGCGTAATCGGACCGCGCCTGCGAGAACGCGGCGGCCGCGCGCGAAGCGGCGTCGGCGGCGCTCTGGAAATCTTCCGCCTTTCTGGCGAACGAGTATTTAGAGACGTCGACCCCTTCGAATATTTCGTCTTTCAGGAGGTTCTGCGCTTCGAGCGCGGTCGGGCCGCGTCCGGCGGCGAGTTCGCCGAGCGTCTTGAGCGCGAGAATAACGACCGTATTTCCAGCCGCGCCCCTCTTTGCCGGCACGTTCATGATACGGTACGTCGGATCGGCCTCGTCGACGAAAACGCGCTTGCCCGCACGCGCGTACGCGTCGTAGTCGGTTCGGCGGAGCCGTTCGAGCCGCACGATCGCGCGCCCGGCAAGGAGCTGAATCCGGAGCCCTTCGGCGCTCGCGTAATACTGGGCGGGCAGCTTTTCGCCGTCTTTCCAGTCGTTGTATTTCTTAACGAGCGACATATTGGCGGTCGGGTCGTCTTTCTTATCGGCGATCTCCGCATAGAGGGCGAGCGCGCGCGTTTTAAGCGCGTAAAACTGTTCTTCGAACGGAAGCACGGCGAGCTCGTCGAGGATATTGAGCGTCTCGTCGTCGTCCCCTAAATCGCGGCGGCATTCGGCCTCCAGAAAGCGCGCTTTGAACGCGCCGACGTACTGGCCGTAGGCCGTAAAGATGCGATTGAATTCGGCGGCCGCTTTTTCGAGCCCCGATTTGTAGTCCGGAGAATCAGGATTGAAGCAGCGCGCCGTCTGCGCCTGAAGGGTCGCCGAACGAACGAGCGCGTCCAAAAACGCGCCCTGCGCCTTTTGAAGTTCGCGAACGTTCGAATCGCCCGATTCCTGAAGCGACTTCGCGCGCGCCTGCGCTATCTTCAGCGCCGCGCTAAGATACGGCTTCGCCTCCGAATAGGCGTCGCGCGCGGCGAGCCGTTTCGAGTCGGCTTCGTCGGGTGCGATTCCCTTTTTATTCGCCGCGTCGAGCGCCCGGTCGCCCCGGTCGGCTGCCAGCCGCGCCATGCCGACGTTCGCTTCGAGCGCGTAATCGCCCTCGGGCGCCGACTTGAGATATTTTGCAAACGCGTCGCGCGCCTGTTCCGCAAGCGCGTCGCGGTTCGCCGCAGGCGCGGCCGTCCACGCGTCGAACGCCGCGGCCGCGATCTTATAATCGAGCTCGTCGTTGAGTTCGGGGGGCGCCGCTTCGCTCGCCTGAAGCTGCTTGAGATAGACGAGCGCGACGTCGTCGTATCCGCGCGCTTTAAGCGCGTCGAGAAAAGCCGCCCAATCCTCTGCGGCGTATAGCGGGTTCGGGGCAAAGATTCCGGAGCCCTGCGCGCAAATGAGAAAAACGCAGGAAAGAAGGGCGAGAAGTCTCGCGCGAAATGCGCGGACGTAGTATAATCGGCGTCGCGGCGAATCGGTTCGCGGCGGCGCGGACGGCGAGTTTAAGTTTCGGCACATACTGCGATCTTGGCGCGTAAGGGGTCGGCGCGACGGGCGCGCGGGCTGGCGTACGTCCGTCGACAGAAAAGTGGCCGCGCGAACGTTCCGAAATCGCGCGGATTTAACCCGATTATAAGCTGTTTACCTATGAAAATCAATCGTTCTTTCCATAAATTAATCGCGTCGACCGTTCTCGCGGCGCTCGCGTTCGCGTCGGTCGCTTCCGCCCCTTCGGCGTTCGCGCGCGGCGCGCAAGATTCAGCCCCCGCCCCGTTCGACGTCGACTCGTGGGAAGACGGATTCCCCCTGCTCGAAGCGAAGGACGGTCGGAATCTGGACGCGATCTGGTCCGAGCTGGAAACGCGCGAAGCCGGGGGCGGCGCGCTCAACCCGTTCGCCGACGCGGTCTACCTCCAGCTCAAAACGCAGGGAAAGCTCTATAAAGGCAAACCGCTCCGCGTGCGCGGCCGGCTCCTTCGCGCCGTTCACACGCCCGACGCCGGCGCGAAAGACGCGCAGACGCGGGAAGGATTCTACGACCTGTGGATTCTCCTGCCCGACGCCAAACGGGACCCGATTCGCGTGCTGACCAAGCGCGCGCCGGACGGATTTACCGTCGACGCCAAGCTCGAAAACGAAACGCCGTACGCTCGCGACGTGAAATACCGAACGGAAACCGTCGAAACGGTCGGCGTTTACTACCGCGCGAGCGCGTACGACGCGGGGGACGAAATCTACGCCGCGCCGACGCTCGTCGCGCTCGACTTCCGCCTTGTCGGCCCGGCGGCGAAAAAGGCCGGGCTCGAAGAGGCGGAACCGCGCCGTTTGGACTCGCAAAGCGCGTTCGGTTGGCCATACCGCGCCGCGCTCTGTCTGGCGCTCGCCGCCGCGTGGCTGCTCGTTCGCCGCGCCGTAAAATTGCGCCGCGCCGGCGCCAAACGCCACGACGTCAAACTCGAAACGCTCCCCGACAAACTCGGTAAATTTCCGATTATTCTCGCAGCGCTCGCGTTTGCGGCCTGTCAGTCGTCGCGCGCCGACGACGCATTCTGGGCTGCGGCGACCGACTCCAGCCCTGAAGCGTGGGCGCGCGCCGCGGCGGAAGAACGCGCGGAGCTCGTCGGAGAAAGCCGCGCTATCGCGCTCGAAGCGCTCGCGCGGCTCGCGGGACTCCTCTCGGCGTCCGTACTCAAAGAGCAGGCGGGCCCAGAGTTCCAGAAGACGACGCTCGGCGAATACGCCGCCGCGCCCGCAGACAAACGCGTCGAATTCTTCCAATCTGACGGCGGCGAAGAGATCGGCTTTTTCGTCGGGACGCTCGACAAACTCGATCCGATCCCTCTCAACGAACAGGAGAAGGAACGCGCGGGCTCGTCGGAAATCTACCGCGCGCAAATTACGACCGACGCGGGCGCGGCGATAACGGTCTACACGGGCGCGGTTCCGTCTTTCAAGGCTCCCGCGGCGTTCTCGTCCGAGGGCGCGGCGCTTAGCCGCCGGGTCGCGGGCGTGGGAATCCGATTCGGGCAAGAGCGGTCGGAACCGGGCGCGGAACCGCACGCCGCGCTTCTCTCGCCGCGTCTGGAATGGATTCCGCCCGAAACGCCGCTCGGCGCCGCTGGGCTTGATCTCTCCTCCTACGAAGACGCGCCCGTCTATCCGATCGACGCGCTCGAAAAAGAAAAGTCGCCCGAACGCAGAAAAGAGTTCGCGCGCGCGCTCCGCTGGACGCGAGACGACCGCCGCCCGTTCTACGGAACGCTCGCCGCCGTTAAGCGCATGCGGCCGGGCGCCGACCCGCGCGAGCCGCTCCGCGACGTCGTTCCGCTCTTCAATCGCCCGGAAGAGAATCAGGGCCGGCTCGCGTCCTTCTCCGGCTGGGCGCGGCGCGTCAATCTCGTTCTCGTCGAGGATCCGGACGTGCGCGCCGCGACGGGCCTTGACCGCTATTATCAGATTTTCGTCTACACGAACGACTCTCAGGGGTGGCCTCTGACGCTCTGCGCGCCGGAACTTCCGGACGGCATGACGGTCGGGGGCGGGCGCGAATACCGGCGGAACGTCGACATATCGGGCTATTTCTATAAGACGTGGGCATACCGAAAGTCGGGCAAAGACGCGGGCGAACCGGAGAATATCGATTCGAAAGAGTGGACGCGCGCGCCGCTGCTCGTGGGCAGAATAACAAAGGCGTATCCGGAAGAAGAGGAAGAAGAACGCGCGCCGGTCGCGCCGGGCGCTGTCTTTGCGACGTTCGCCGCGCTCGCGTGCGCGTGGATTATTCTTAGAAGATGGAGCCAACGCCAAAACGCGCCGGAAGAGAGCCGCTTTCCGCGCCGACGATAACGCGCGGCGCTAACGCGGAACGTAGTAATCGAGCAAGACGGTCGTCGTCTGGTCGGCGTTCGCGCCCTCAAGGGTCTCGCCGTTGGCGCGCGTTTCTACGGTCGTTTCGCGCAGAACGCCGCCGGGAACGGCCGGCGAACCGACCGTCGTCGTCGACTGATTCCGCTTGCCGCCGACGGTCGCGGACCGCGCGACGTAGCGCGCCGGCGACGCCCCGAACGTTTCGCGGCCCGCAAGTTTCTGGACGACGTAGAGCTCTTGCGACACGACCGACGCCCTGGCCGCGCCCTCTTCGGGAATCGCTTCGCGAACCGTCTTACGCTGCATGACGTACGGCGCGAAGGACCGCGAGTACCAGACGATCGAAGTTTCACGCTGCCGGTCGTTCTCGCGCGCGACGCGGCGCGTCTTGCACGGAACCGCTTTCGAGCCGATCATAAGCGTCGCGAGCATGAGCTCTTCGACGGTCGTCTTCCCTTCGATCTGGACGTCCCAGAAGTCGTACATGGCCGTCTCTGTCTTTCGGGAATAGTCGACGGCGCCCATTTTAATCGTCGATTCAAACTGGAGCTCATAGCGCCGATTCTCCAGATCGACGCTCTTGAGGAGCGCGCGCGTCTCCGTTACGCTCTGAACCTGCCGGTTATTTTCGTACGAGACGCTCGTCGTGCGGTATCGCGCCCAAGAGCCGACGGGAAACCGGGCCCAGCGCGAATAGACGCGCGCGTCTTCCACTTGCGGATCCGCGAGCGGGAATTCGTCCGCGTCGATCGGCACGTTTGACGGCGAGGAAGAGGCGCGGCCGTAGACGCCCGGAAAGAAGAGCGGAGGCGGCGAGAACGCCGGCGCCGCGGATTCGGACGCGGAACCTCCGTTCGCGGGATCGACCGCGCTTGCGGACGCGGGAACGAAGATCGCGGCGAGCGCGACAAGCGTCAGGATAAAAGGGCGCATAAATACTCTGTCGAAAAACCGAAAATACTAATGTGAAACGCGGATTCTAACGTCGCCGCGTTCGACGCGGCGCGGGGAGTATACCCGTTTTCCAACGTTCTGTAAATCCCGGCGCGCGGCTATTCTCCGGCCGGACGTTCCAACTGCCGCGACAGCTGCTCAAAGAGCTCGGAGACGACGATATCCTGTTCCGGCAGGAGCGTCTTCATATCGACGTGGACGGCGTCGCGAGTCCAGCGGACGAGCAACTTCGGCGACGTCGTTTCAAGCTTGGCGGCAAATTCGGCGGGCGAAAAACCGCGCAGCCGGACTTCGACGATTCGCGTCGGCGAGGTTCCGAACGGGGCGTTCGGGCAGAGTACGGCGCGCCCTTCGACGACGCGCGCGATCTGAACGCATTCGCAATGCTCCAAGAGGGTCGCGAGCCGTTCGGCGCGGCTTTGCAGATTGGCGAGCGACGTCGAGAGGATTCGGAGCGCAGGAATCGACTCGAGCGCGGCGTCGCGCGATTCGTAAATTGCGAGCGTCTTTGCGAGCATGGCGTACGCGACGCGGTTCAATTTGGCCAGCGGGGCCGCAGGCGCGGCGAGAATCGTCTCAATACTGCTCCGCGAACCGAAGACAAGCCCGCAGGACGGCCCGCCAATGAGCTGCGCCCCGTCGCAAAGAACGAGATCGAATCCGTTCTTCAGGCGCTCGCCGACCGTC
>CAMNJU010000123.1 GCA_946541595.1 uncultured Planctomycetales bacterium | reverse complement strand
TGCTGGTCGTCATCGCGATCATCGGCATTTTGATCGGGCTTCTTCTTCCCGCCGTTCAGGCGGCGCGCGAAGCGGCTCGCCGTATGCAGTGCACGAACAATCTGAAGCAGATTGGTCTGGCGCTTCACAACTATCACGACGTCCAAAAAGGATTCCCGGCGATGCGCGCGGGCAATCCCCGTGGCGCGGCGACCTACGCGGGCAATAACCGCACGAGCGGGCGCGTCTATCTCCTTCCCTATATGGAGAATCAGGCGCTTTACGACGCCATGATGCAGTCGGATCACGGCGGCTACGACGCGGTCGAACCGTGGACGCAGCATGTGCCCGGCTATCTCTGCCCCAGCTGCGGCGGACCCGACAAATCCCCGAACAGTAATCCGAGCCAGACCGCCGGCTACGCGGATTACTACTTCTTCATCGGCGACCGTCCGTACCGCTCTCAGGTCGGCGGCACGCTCACGAGCGGCTCGATGGTTTCCGGCGTCTTCGGATTCGAGTGGTGGTGCACGATGTCGGCTATTGTCGACGGCACGAGCAATACGATGGGCGTCTCCGAAGGCGTCCGCCCAAGTTCCGTCGCCGGATTCGGCGACTGCGTAACGAAGCCGGGTTCGACCGGCTGGGATCCCGCGAGCCTTTCGGCGCTCTTCAGCCGCGCGACCAAGCGCTATCTGTCGACGTGCGGCACATACCAGAGCTACTGCGTTCTGCGCGGTTTCCGCGCGTGGGACGGCGTTATGCTCTTCTCCGGTCTCACCGCGTACACGCCGCCTAACAGCGTTCTTGTAAGCGACGGGACAGGCCACACGGGCAACCAGTACATCTGCTCGCCAACGAGCCAGCACTCCGGCGGCGTCAACGTCATGATGATGGACGGCTCAATTCGGTTCGTTTCCGATACGATCGATTGCGGAAATCAGTCGGCGGGCTGCCGCGGCTACCCGGACACGAGCTCCAAGAGCGCGTACGGCGTCTGGGGCGCTATGGTTACGAAAGCGTCCGGCGAAACAGCGTCGATCTGACGTCGCCCTCTTTGTTTACACGTTCTAATGACGACGCGCCGCCCAAAGCCGCTCTGCGCGGCCGACTCATGCGGCGCGTCTTTTGTTGTCCTCTGCCAAACGTTTTATCCGCCGTCTGTGGGCGACGCTCGCCGAACGCCAATGACGGCGCAACTTAAATGAAAGAATACGCTATGAACAAATTCATTCTCTCGCTCGGCGCGCTGTGCTTGCTGTGCGCGTGTTTCGGCTGCTCGGGCAATAAGAACGGAACCGTGCCCGTTACCGTTACCGTTACGTATAACGGTCAGCCGGTCGAAGAGGCGGTCGTCGTCTTCGCCCCGGAAGATCCGTCCGGAACGGCCGCCAACGGCGCCACGAACGCCAAAGGCGTAACGAAAATGTCATCGTTTGTCGTTAACGACGGCGCGAAGCCGGGTAAATACACCGTAACGATTGAAAAAGTTACGATGGAAGAAGAACGCGATCCTAAGAACGAAGACCACATTCTTAAAACGAACGTTACATATCACGTGCCCGCCGTTTACGGCAGTCGCGAGCAGTCGGGCCTCACGGCAGAAGTCGTCGCCAAAAAGAAGAACGAGTTTACATTTGAGCTCGACGATTCCCGAAAAGACGAACAGGTCAAGAGTACTACGAGCATCGACTGAACAAAAACGCGGCGCGCCGTTTAAGCGCGCCGCAAGGTTTGAGTTTCTATGAAAACGCCGACGGAAGCCGAAGCAGGTTCCGTCGGCGTTTTTTTACCGTCGGCGAGCCGCGGTTTGGACCGCGCGAACCGAACCGTTACTTCTTAGCTTCAACCGGCTTATACCAGAGGGACCGCCAGTAGAGCTCGTCGAGTTCGTAAGGATCCCGACTGGCGTTCGGATCGGCGTCGGCGGGGAGCAAGCCGTACCGAATCAACTCGCGCAGGTATGCCCAGCGAGGGACATACCGCTGCGGACAGTCTTTGCCGTTGTTCGCGCTCGGATAGAGCATTTCGGGCCGATTGTCCTCTTCGATAATATACCGCCGGCCGCGCTCGATTGCGGCGAGAATCGTCTTGTAATCGGGATCGTCGACGCTCTCAAAGACGGGCTTGCCCGACTTCTCCTGGCAGATTCCGAACCCGCCCGCCTCTTTGCTGAGCGGCGCGCGCAAAACTTTCGACTGCTCGGGATACGAGAGATCGAAAATCTCAAATCGGCTGAATTTGCCGTTCGACTGGGAAAGGTCGTGCGGAATAAAGGTATCCTTCGCGTCGCGGGGATTGCGCGGCGAATAGTTGTCGCTGTAGATATCGTAAACGCCGAATCCCTTAGACGGATCGAGCGGGGTATGGCAGACGTCGCAGCGGCGCGAAACGGCCTCCTGCATCGCTTTCGTTTCGGGCCAATCGCGCTCGTTATGAACTGGAAGGTTCGCTTGGTAATATCCGACGCCGCCCGCAGAATCTGCGGCGTACGTGCCGGTATAGTTCGCGCCCGCGTCGATCCACATACGAATCATTTTCTGATCCGCTTCCGGCATCTCGACGCCGGCGTGTTTCTCTTCGATGAGCTTGACCAACCGGCTCGAACCGGTTCCAATTTCATAAGGCTCAAAGTTGCTCGCCGCGCGGTTTCTATTGTCGCCAAAGAGGCGCCGCCACGACATTTGCGTATAGCTAATCGTGTAAATGGGATTCCAATGGCCGGAAACGTTGAATCCGCCCTCTTCCCGATCAGGATTATGACATTCGAGACAGTATTTATCGAGAATCGGCTGAATATCGCGCGTAAAGCTGAAAACTTCGGGAACTCCCTCGACGGGCGTGATTTCCGCAGGAGTCGATTCCATGAGCTTCAGAAGTCTGTTCTTTTCGTCGGCGCCAGCCGTTTCCGTGCGCTCTTCGTGGCATCCGACGCACGAAAGCTTTTCACCCGGCATGACGGACGTAAACGAGTGCATGCGCTTAATGCAATGTCCGTTTTCGTCCATGGCCAAAAAGAAGATCGGGCGGTTCGCCGGAACACGGAAATACGCGGATCCGTCGGGCGTAACCGGAACGGTTCCCAGAAGCCTTTCGAGCGTAAACGTGCCGTAAACGCTCATCAACTCCGTGCCGCCGGTATAGTGAATCGGCTTAGGAAGCGTCTCGTAAATCTGCAGATACTTGACGGTTCCCGGCTTAACGCCGCCCATCTTGCGCCCGTGGTAGACGTTCGCCATGGCGATCGTCCCTTTGTCGTCGCTGGGATTCGTCGAATCGCTCAGAATCGGCTCGCGATCGCGCGGCTCCAGCGGCCGGGGCTCGCCGATCCAGAATCCTTCTTTCTTCAGCTCTTCCGGCAGCTCATAAAGGGTAATTTCGCGACCGCGTTCGTCCATGAGCACAATTCGGTCGCGCGCGGAGGCCATGAAGCGCTCTTCGCTAAACGCCCAAGGATCGGAATAGGAAGGCGACTTAGAAATTCGCTTGGCGCTCTCCTGAGAGTCGGGACCGTTGCGGGGATCGACGACCGTTACATACCCGTAATGCTCCGTCATACCGTGCCCGGGCGAGAACGTGCAAACAATTTTGCCTCCTTCAGAGTCCGGAATCGGCTTGGGCGCAAGCATACAGACGGACGGATGCAAGTTGCCGTAAAAGACCATTTGCCGCGTTCCGTCCTGTCCCATCGTCCAAAGATGATGATAGTCGACTTGCGAACGGTCGACGTACTCCCAACGCATATAGATAATCTGGCCGTTCGAGAGAACCCACGGAGTATTGTCCTGCTCGACGTTGCACGAAAGTTCGCGAACAGTTCCGTCCGGGAAAAGCTTATAGAGCGTTCCGACGTGCGTCAGCCAGCATCCGACATACCGCTTCGCGCGCGTCGAGCAGAAAACGATCGAATCGTCGGGAAGCCACGTCGGTTCGTAGTCGTCCCACCCCGGCGGCGCGTAGTCGCGCGCGTTTCCAAGAGGCGCGACCGACATGCGGAATTCGTTTGAAGTCGACGGCTCGGCGCCCTCCGGGAGCTTGAGCGGCGCGTCTTCACCGACGCCGGTCAGCTGCTTGAGACCGGTTCCGTCGGAGTTAATAACGAAAAGGCTGTAATGATATTTTCCTGCGGGAAGATACGAGAAGAGAATCCGTTTGCCGTCGTAATGGACCTGCGGATCGCGGAAGTTCCCTTTTGGATCCTCGATAATCGTTCGCAATTTCTTCGTAACGACATTGTAAGCGTATATGCCGCCGCCAGTTCCAAGCGGGAACGGATAACGGCACGCGTTGTCGGCGTAGTAGCCGATATTGGCGTACCAATGGGGATCGGTTCCCGGTTTGCGGAGCGCGAAGATTACCTCGTCGGCAAGCCCTTCCTCCTGGAAATCTTCGACCGTCAGGCCGGAGCCCTCCATGGCGCGCGTCTGATTAACACGATCGGCAAGTTCTTCTTCCGTGGGACGTTTTGCAAAAACGGCAATTTCCGACGCGCCCCAGTTGAGCCCTTTCGGATACCCGGAGAGGAAATGAACGCGCACGCTCGTAACTTTCCGCGGCGCGAATTCGACGAACTGCGGGCCATGCTTCATTTCAAAAACGCCTTTCGCAACAGGCGTTTCGTCGGAATCGAGATAGATTTCGTAGTCGCGGAAGCATTCTTCCATCATAACGGATCCGGTGCGGCCGTAGTAGACGACGGTCGAAACGTCGACCGGATCGTCCCAAGTCAGCGTAAAGTTCGCGTTCCCTTTGCTCTC
The DNA here is from genome assembly GCA_946541595.1 of uncultured Planctomycetales bacterium. Taxonomy (GTDB): domain Bacteria; phylum Planctomycetota; class Planctomycetia; order Pirellulales; family Thermoguttaceae; genus RUG369. Next base: position 5,952 of record CAMNJU010000123.1, on the reverse strand, counting down.
GGAACCGCGCACGCACCATACTTTACCGTCGTCGCCCCCCTTCAGGGCCGGAGGAACGATTCCGTCGATTGCGCCGTACGCGCTGTAAGCGTCGCTGTATTCAGAATCGGCGGCGACGTCTGACGCGCAATAGGCGAGATTCGGATTATCGGGCGATTGTGCGCGAGCGGGCGCCGACGCGAGCGCCAGCGCGGCAAAGCACGCGAACAGGAACGAACTCTTAGGGAATCGCATCATCGGCAACCTCCTATAAATATCAGTACTGACTTGCAGTTATACCCACCGGTATTATACTCCGTATGAACTTCTGCGTCAAACGCGTCGACGCAAAAGCGGGCAACGTCAGACGGAAGCGTCCGTCCCGTCGTCTCCATGCGCCGGTCTCAATTGGAAATACTTTTTAAATACGGTCGAGGACGCGTCGACGAAATTCGCGGCGCCCCATCGGTCGTCGCCCAGACGCGCGTCGGAGATCGGCTCGACCGATACGATAAAGACTTGCGCGTCCGTAAGATTAAACGATTTCGCGGCCCGGATCGCTTCGCGAAGTTTGTCTTCTTTCGGAGCCGTAGCAAGCGCCAATTTCGTAAAGACGCGGCGCAGAGAGCCGCCCCCTACGACGGAATCCCAATCGGTAGGCGCGTCGTTTCTAGCTGCGGAGTCTTTCCGTTTACCGTCTTGAGAAACAGGTTCGGGAATATCCGCGTTGAGCGTAAAATAGAGCTGGGAATCCCCGTATTCTGTATAGCGTTTTACAAGCGTCGCGGCGAACGAAATCGCGTTTTCCGTCGTCTCCCAAAGCTTACCGTCTCGCTGTTTAGCGGACTCTGGCGCGACATAGAGATCAAGTATAACAAGAATCGTTCGGGTCTGTCGGCGGATGAAATCGCGCGACTGCAGACGGTCGCGTTTGGCTGTCGCGCGCCACGCGATCGTGCGTTTGGAATCGCCGGCGCGCCAGTCGCGAATCGCGACCGTCTCGTCGGGAATACGCGAGGTAAGGCTCGTCGACGCGCTCGCTTCCTGAGAGATATTCCCCGCGAACGCGTCCCATTCGCCAGTGAGCTTGCCGGCGCGCGGAAAGACGACGATCTCGTCGGTTACGGCGCTGCGTACGCTGCTGCGAAAGAATCCGCAGGGAAACCGGGTCGACATGGTAATCGCGGTTATTCGGCGCAAGCCCCGGCGGGTAAATACGCCGACGTAATACTCTTTGCGCTTTTCACGTTTCGGCGCGGTCGGGAAATAAACGACGGGCCGGAGCGTCGCGACGCCCTCACGGAGCGCGCCGTCGGTTCGCTTCGCCTCGACGCGGCGGCGCTTGAGCCTGGCGAAAAAGCTAAGTTTTTTGAGTTTCTTTTTACGCGTCGTCGCTTCTTTGGCGGCCGCTTGCTTTTTGAGGTCTTTCGGCGCGTTATAGAGCGGATCTTCGTCTTCCCACTCGTCCTCGACGACCACCGCCCAAGAAGAGGATTTTCGTTCGGTCGCGTCGATCTCGATTTCCACGTAGAACGGCTCGCCGACGTATGCGGAGTCGGGCGCGTTTCTTCGCACGCGCAGTTTTCGGAGAGAACGTTTGCCCCAAAAATAATCGATTGCGACAAAACCGACAAAGAACGCGCCAAGCGCCATAAGAAGATTAATACCGCGAGCCGCAGAACTGAAGACAAGGAGCGCGGCGACGGCCAGAATGAGAAGTCCGTCTTCGACGACGGTCGTTCGCGTCCCTTTAAACGCGCGGGACGCCTTTTCTTTTTCAACAGGCGGATTTGGCGCGTCGTGAGCGTTCTTTTTCCGCGAAAAAACCTTTTGGAATAATCGTTTCAAGATAAACTCCCACGGGAGGCGCGCTTCGGCGCCGTCTATTACTGTTTCGCAGCTGCGGACAGGATCATGCCGAGCGCCTTAACTAATTTATCCGCAGCCTGCAGCGACTGCTCTTTGAGCTTATAAAGATCGAGCGCGGCTTGCGGCCGTTTTGTCACCGCGCCAAAGAGCGCGCCGAACGTTCGAGCGACGTTCACGCCGCTTGTATCGACGACGCGCGCCGCCTCTTTGCTCCCGGCTTGCGCGCGGAAATCGTAAACGACCCGCAGCGCCAAAAAGGGAACCCCCGCCTCGCCGCACGTCTGCGCGACAGACCACGCGACGCGATCGACCGCGGACGCGCCCAAGCGTTTCGCGAGTTCTTTGCGGCCGCTCGAATCGACGACGTCCCGATCGACGCTCACGAGCGCGCCGGTCGCAAATCGGCTCAGAAAATCTTTGACCGCGGAATTCAACTCGATCGGCCGTCGCTCCGATTCTGGCGCGGCGCTCTCTTCCTCAGGCGCGCTTTGCGACGTCGATTCCTTTTCAGCAGCCGTTTCTTCCGGCGCGCAGGTTACTTCAGCGTCGGAGCCTTCTTCCCCTTTCGGCGGGGCGAGCTTCGGCTGCGAGAGATCCAGTTCGGACCCGTCTTCAAGGAGAAGACGGTTGGGGACAAAGAACGCGCCCGGCTCTAAGCTTTTTACAAGCGATTTAACGAACCCGATTGATGCGACGCGCTCAGGCCGGAACGCCTGCAGGAGCGCCTCTGTTCCCCGGCGCGCCATATCGAGCCCATGCCCAGTCTCAACTGCAACGATACGCAGCCCTTTCCAAGAGCCTATATAATATTTAAAAGCGTCTCCCTTAACGACTTTCGGAGTCCCCATTTTATCGATAAGCCCGACGAGTTCCTCTTTTGCGGCGGCGACGACGCCAAGATCGACGCTCCCGACGGAAATACGGCTCGACTGCGAGCGGAACGCGTTTTTAAAGAGAATGCCGTCGTAAGAGCCAAGATCGCCCTTCTCTATGCGCGACTTGACTTCGTCGGTAACGATCTTTTCCGCGCGCGCCATCGTTTGAGACGCAAGCCAGTCAATTAGATACTTATTAAAAAAAGGATTCATCTGCGTCTGTTCAACTTCAACAAGGGTTCGCAGCGCGGTTACATAAAGAGTACGGGCGCGGAATCGGCGATTTCGCAAACAATTTCGTCGACCGTCTTTCCGTCGGTATCGACGGTTAACGAGGCGATTTCGCGATAGATCGGCTCGCGGCGTTCAAGAAGCTCGCGAACTTCGTCGGCGAGCGAGTCTGCGCCTGTAAGCGCGGGCCTGCGCGACTGACTCGAGGCGTCTCCCCGCATGCGGCCTACGATCGTTTCCACGGACGCCGTCAGCCAGACGACGACTCCGTTTTCCTTCATGATCTTACGTGATTCCTCGCGCATAGGCGCGCCGCCCCCCGTCGCAACGACGAGCGGCTGCGGGAGCGCGAGCGCGTCGGCGACGACTTGAGCCTCCAGATCGCGAAAGAACGGCTCGCCACGCTTGGCAAAGATCTCGGCGATCGACGTTCCGGCGTACTCTTCAATCCAGACGTCGAGATCGACCCAGCCGAACGACCAGCGGTCGGCGAGCGCCTGCGCGACCGTCGTCTTGCCCGTGGCGCGATACCCCACGAGAATAATCTTATTCTTCTTCGGTTTTTCTTCCATGACGGATAAACGGGCTTTTCTGCGCCGATAAAAACGGACGTTCGCAACCGCGCGAACGTCCGCTGTCGGGAGCGACCGATTGACGCGGTCGGTTAGTTGTCGTCGTTCTTAACGAATTCGCCGAACGCCGAAAGAATACGAGCGGTAATCGGACCGGGCTTTCCGTCGCCAATTTCGCGTGCGTCGACGGCGACGACCGGAATAAGTTCGGCGGCGCTTCCGGTCAGGAAGCATTCGTCGGCGGTGTAGACGTCGTGGCGCGTGAAATCGGTCTCGACCGCTTCAAGGCCGAGCTCTTTGGCGATTTCCAGAACGACGTTACGCGTAATTCCTTCGAGAATACAGGCGTTAATCGGGGGCGTCATGAGGCGGTTGTTCTTCACTATGAAGATGTTGTCGCCGGTGCATTCGCAGACGTCGCCCTTGTGGTTGAGCATGAGCGCTTCTTCGCAGCCCGCGTTGAACGCTTCGATCTTCGCCATAATGTTGTTGAGATAATTGAGGGACTTAACGCGCGGGCTGAGCGAATCGGAAGGATTGCGAATCGTGCTCGCCGTAACAATCTTGATCCCCTTCTCATAGAATTCTTTCGGATAGAGGGAGAGCGCCTGAGCAATAATAATGACTTGCGGGGTTCCGCACGTGCGCGGATCGATACCGAGATTGCCGACGCCGCGGCTCACGACGAGCCGGATATACGCGTCGGTAAAGCCGTTGATTTTGCAGGTTTCATAAAGAGCTTTACCAAGTTCTTCTTTCGAGATAGGCATCTTAAGATTGATCGTTTTCGCGGAATCCCACAGACGGTCGAGGTGCTTTTTCATACGAAAGACTTTGCCGCCATAGAATCGGATCCCTTCAAAGATCCCGTCGCCGTATAAAAAGCCATGGTCGAAGACGCTCACTTTGGCGTCTTCGCGATCGACAAACTGACCGTTCATATAGATTTTAGTCGACATACTCGTTCATCCTTTCAAACTAGTCGAACAAACGCGCGCTCTCAAAGCGCGTTCTATTCTTTTCGGGCCATACGACTGACGCGAGCGGATCCCGCCAAACGGGAGCGGCCCGCCCTTCCCGACCCAATTTTCTATTTTAATACGCGAGGGTGTTTTTAACAAGTTTTTTACAGGGGCCGGAGATATAAAAAAAGAAAAAAAAACAAAAAAGGGAGCGTCGGGGCAAACTGACCAAGAAAAGCTGAAAATACCGAACAGACGCGCCCAAAAGAAAAGGCGCCGCGAGTCTGGCTCGGGCGCCTGTGCGGTTCGCGTTCGCGGCGGCGGGTTATTCGGGCACGATCATGCCGTCGACGAGCCGGATAGCGCGGTCGGCGTCTTTCGCCTGACTCATATCGTGCGTCACCATAACGATCGTGAGTTTCTGCTCTTCGTTGAGCTTGCGGAGCAGGTCGAGAACGCCGATCGACGCTTTCGAGTCGAGATTGCCGGTCGGTTCGTCGGCAAGCAGTACGCGCGGATTCGTAATGAGCGCACGCGCGATCGAGGCGCGTTGCATTTCCCCGCCGGAGAGTTCGTTCGGGCGATGGCGAAGCCGGTGCGACAGCCCGACGAGCTCAAGCAGCTCTTTGGCGCGCGCGACGTACTTCGAACGTTCGCGAAGATATTCCCAGATAGAGCAGCGAATCATGAGCGGCGCGAGTACGTTCTCAAGCGTGGTCATTTCCGGAATGAGATGGTAGAACTGGAAGATCATGCCGATAAAGCGGTTGCGCAGAACGTCGCGCTGTGCGCTCGGAAGATTGTCGATGCGCTGGCCGTCGAAATGGATCGTGCCGGAATCGGGAACGTCGAGCGTGCCCATGAGATGCAGCAGCGTGCTCTTGCCTGACCCGCTCTGACCGACGACGGCGAGCAGCTCGCCTTTCTTGACCGAAACGTCGACGCCTTGCAGGACGGGAATAAGCTTCTTTCCTTTGACGTACCCTTTGCGCAGTTTCGAAACGACGAGCAGGTCGGGAACTTCGCTCCAGTTAACGTCGCGAACGCGCGGCCGATTCTCTTGTTGAGCGCGCGGGCTCGGCGCGGCCGGCTCGGGCGCGACGCGCTCGACTCTCGGTTCCGGCTCTTTCGTTTCGCGAGGTTCCGGGGCCGCGGCGCGTTCGGCGCGCGACGCGTTTTCCCGGGACGCGAGTTCCGATTCGATGAGATCGAGGGACGCGTCCTCGGACGCGACGTCGGTTTCGGCCGCGGCGTAAGACGCGATCGCAGCGGAACCGAGCTCTTCGCGCAGACCGCGAATCGTCGAACTGAGCGCGCTCATCGGCTCTTTTGGCGCGTTCGAACTCACAAGACGCTTGAGCGTTTCGGCACGGTCCCCGGCCGTGGGGACGGCAGGCTCGGAACCCGTCCCGTTCTCGAACTTCTGCGGGACGGCGTCAGAAGACGCGCTCCCCTGACGCGCGC
>CAMNJU010000122.1 GCA_946541595.1 uncultured Planctomycetales bacterium | reverse complement strand
ATTGGGACTAAGTCGTAACAAGGCAGTCGTCGGGGAACCGTCTCGGCGGCTGGGGTTCGCCTCCTTTCTAAGGATATTAGAAACTCGGCTGGCGTCGGGCCGTTTTAACAGGTCGATTCAATTCATACTGTGTGATTTAGCTTTACTTTGATATACAGAAAGCCGTTGGTCGAAAGATCGACGGCTTTTTTGTGTTCTTGTAACCTACAATTGGATAAAAATCTTTGACGTTCGGTTATCTTTCGTTTAGAATATGCCCGAGTTTGGATTTTTCAGACTCCTGAATGGTAAGAGGACGATTGGGCGTCAGGTTTTTCTGTTTGGTTTGTTTGCGAAAGAAGGCAATGACAATGTGTTCAGATCGAGAATTGAGGTATAAACTTAAATCGAAGGAATTTGTCGAGCTTCTGGATAAAGGCGCCAAGGAGTTTTCCATTCCGGACGGCGTGACAAGAATTGGGGAGGGCGCTTTCCGTGGTTGCTCCTCCTTGGAATCGTTAGCGATACCAGCTGGCGTGACCAGTATTGGCGACAGAGCTTTTTTGGGGTGTTCTTCTTTGTCTTCGCTCACTCTTCCTCCTAGCGTGACCAGTATTGGAGATTGGGCGTTCTCAGATTGTTCCTCCTTATCTTCGCTCGCAATTCCCCCTAGCGTGACCAGTATTGGAACCGGCGCATTCTTTGGTTGTTCCTCTTTGTCTTCGCTTATAATTCCTTCCAGCGTGACCGGTATTGGAGACAATGCATTCTTTGGTTGCTCCTCCTTGTCTTCATTCGCGATTCCTCCTAGCGTGACCAAGATTGGAGACTATGCGTTCTTTGGTTGTTCTTCCTTGTCTTCGCTTACGATTCCTCCTAGCGTGACCAATATTGGAGACTGGGCTTTTTCTGAATGTTTCTCCTTATCCTCGCTTGCGATTCCTTCGAGCGTCATCATGATTGGAATCGGCGCTTTCGCTTATTGTTCCTCCTTGACGAGGATTGAAGTAGACGAGACCAATCCTAATTATTGTTCTATTGACGGCGCGCTTTTTACAAAGGACCAAACGACTCTTATTCTCTGTGCGCGGGGAAGGACAGCCTATTCTATTCCTTCTAGCGTGACCTGTATTGGAGACGTCGCTTTCTCCGGTTGTCACTGTTTATCGTCGCTCGAGATTCCTTCTAGCGTGGTCAGTATTGGAGACAGGGCTTTCTCCGATTGTTTGTCCTTGTCCTCGCTTGCGATTCCTTCTGGCGTGACAGGAATCGGAGACGACGCTTTTGAAGATTGTCCCAAGTTGACGCTTCGAGTTCCAAAAGGTTCCTATGCGGAGGAATACGCCAAAGAAAACGAAATCAAATACGAAACGTTTTAACAATGGGGGCGTCGTCAGACAAATCGATTGTACCGGCAATTTAGACAGCGTCAGTTTGGGTTCTTGTTTTGGGGGCTGGCATATGATATAATTCCCGACGTAGATTTAGGCGGCCTATTCCGATTCGGATTAGGTTTGGAGAGCAGGCTTTTTATTTTCAAAAGGGAAATCCATGAAACGACGCGATTTTATAAAGACTTCTGCCGCGGGAGTTGTTTCTTCTTCCGTCGCAACGCCGCTCTTTGCCGACGAGTCGGGTTCCGAAGTTTACTTTTCTAAAACGGTTTCGCCTGAAACGGCGCTAGAACTCTTTAAGAAACTGAACTGCAAACTGCCGGGCAAGGTCGCCGTTAAGACGCATTCCGGCGAGCCGACCGGAAATCATTATCTAAAGCCGGACTTTCTCAAGCCGCTCGTCGATTACGTCGGCGGAACCTTTGTCGAATGCAACACGGCGTATAACGGCCGCCGCATGAAGACAGAAGATCATAAGGAAGTCGTTAAGGAACACGGGTTTGAGAAGGTCGCGCCGTTTGATATCATGGACGCGGATTCGGAAATCGAATTGGCCGTTCCCAACGGCAAGCAGATTAAAGTCAATTACGTCGGCGCCCATCTCAAGAATTACGATTCTATGCTTGTAACGTCGCACTTCAAAGGGCATCAGATGGGCGGATTCGGCGGCGCGCTTAAAAACATCTCGATTGGAATCGCGTCCTCTCACGGCAAAGCGTACATTCACGGCGCGGGCCAGCCCGACCGTATGTGGACGTGCGAGCAGGACCTCTTTTTAGAGGCGATGGCCGACGCGTGCCGGTCTATTCTCGATTTCTTCGGCGATAAGATCGCGTTTGTCAACGTTATGAAAGATCTTTCAATCGACTGCGACTGCAACGGTCATCCTAAAGCTCCTGAAATGGCCGATATCGGCATTCTTGCCTCGCTTGATCCCGTCGCGCTCGATCAGGCTTGCGTCGATCTTATCTATAAGTCCGACGACAAAGGCAAAGAAAGCCTCATTGAACGTATGGAGTCGCGTCACGCCGTTCATATTCTGGAAGCCGCGGAAGAGTTGGGCGTCGGTTCGCGTAAGTATAAACTGATTGAAGTTGACTGACAGAATTGTCAGGCAAGGACCGTTCCGATTCGCGACGCCGCTTATCTGTCTGATTGGCGGCGTCCTTTTCTTTGGCGCAGATACTGCAGAGTTTGCGACCGCCTATTTCCGGCAGCGCAATCGAATTGGCTTTTTATTGAATTTGAAGAACGTTTCTGTTAGAATCTCCTCACGAGTAACGAGGCTGTCTGACGCGCGCGAGGCGTAACGTGAGGGGTTGCGTCGCGCCAGTCTTTCTCGCAACGCGTTGTGCGAACGCCCTGCGTTTCGAGACGGCGCAAGGAACCGTTTAAAAAAAGGAACGAATAGAATGAGACGCAATTTTAAACGCCGCTTGCTTTTATTGGCGCTGGCGGCGAGTCTGATTAACGTAGGGGCGCTGTGCAGCGTTTGCTCCGCCGATGGGTTTAAACCGGAATACCCGAACGATCCGCCAATCGACGTTTGTCCGCAAGAGTACGTCGGTTACGAATCGCTTGGCGTTCTTGATTACGCCGACGCCAAGACGACGCTCGACGGTTGGACGGCGCGGGACGGCGTATCGCTTGAACGCGGCGAAAAGACGCTCGTTATTCATTCGGAGACGAGCGATCCCTATATCTTTTCGCCAATGGTTGCTTCGTTTGTCCCCAGCGAAAAAATAGCGCGGACGAAGGGAAAGATTCTGGTTAAGATTAACGTTCGCCGCGCGAATAAGGGCGACGGTCAGATCTTTTTCGCGCAGGAGTCAAATCGCGGTTACGACGAAGGACATTCCGCACGTTTTCGCATTCCGAAAGGGGACGATTCTTTCCACGAATATCTCGTTCCGATTGACGTCGACAGTCCGCTTCTTCGCCTCCGCTTTGATATTGGCGGAGACGAAGGGGACGCTGAGATTGCGCGGATAGAACTTATTAAAGTACTCGCGAAACCGTTCAAATTCGGCACATTCACGGTAAAAGACGGCGCGATTAATTTCAATCTGATCAATAACGGCTCAGAACCGGCGACGGTTGAAACAAAATATATTGGAGTCGATCCTCGCAAAACGTATCCGGGCTCAACGGTCGAGATTTCCGAACCCGCCCTTATCGACGTCTATTATCCGCAGAAAAAGCCGTTTGAAGAAGTTAACGTCGTCGTAAAATCTAAGGCGACGCAGGAAGAGCTTAGCCGCCGATTTTTCGTCTTTAACGAGTCGGTTGCCGATAAGACGTCTGCCAACGGTATTCCAACTCTGAAGAGCGGCGCTGTCGAAGTGCGGTTCGCTCCCGACGGTTCGGGCGCGGAAATCTTTCGCGACGGGAAACGCGCCGCGATTATCAGTCCGCTAGTCTGTGAGGAAGGGGACGGCGCCGCAATTCTGCCAAACCAAATTGATTTCACGAAAGTCGATACGTCGAAACCGCTCGAAGCGCGTCAGGCGGGGACGGGGGCGCGCATAACGCCCGTTCTGCGATCCTTGGATTCGGCGTCGGGCGAAGCGGAATTTTTCCTTTGCGAAGTTCCGATCGAAGAAGCGCGTAAGAAGCTGCTTGAGTCGGCCGAAAAGTCGACGAAATACGACCCCTGGGCGAAACGCGACGGCGATTCCGAAGCCGCGTCCGCGCGCGCGTCGGGGGCGGTCGATCCTTCGAGCGTCGTCGGCTCGCTGAAATTCCAGCTCTCCGGCGACGTCCTTTCCTTTGATTTCGACGCCCCGCGCCGCGTTCACGCGCCCGTCGTTCGCGTTTTGGGCGTTATGGAGCAGGCGACGTTCTCCGGCTGCGAGTATCTCGAAAAGGGCGAACGCAGCTCCTCGACGGCCGATATCGAGACTTCCGAATACCTGCGGTACGCTCCGCCCGTCTACTGGACGACCGCTCCGTTCGGCGCGATTGTTACCGATCGCGGTTCCGTTTCATTGCTCTACGACAATCCGAAATCTCAGGCCGTTTTTGCCTGTCCCGACTTTATCGACGGGGACGAGAACTCCTGCCGTATTAATATCTGCGCGGAAAAAGGGTCAGGCAAGATCCGGATCGGAAAAGGGTTAGAGCCGCTTGAAGAGGCGATTTTGTGGTCCGTTCAAACGCGCGGCCTTCCCGATATTCCAGTTCCTCCGCGCGTCGGCGAAGAGGAGGAGCAGTTCATACTTGCCGGTCTGGAGAAATCCGCGCTCAAGACCCCGATGGGCTGGGTGCACGCGCTCGGTTCCGCAGGACCGCCCTATCCGTTTAAACCTTCCTACGGTTCCGACTTCGTTTCGACCATATGGGAAATTAAAGGGGAATTGCCCGATATTCCGCGTCTCGATTACGGCGGCGGGCACATTCGCAACTATGTTTCGATTCTTCTCATGAATCAGGGCCAGAGTTTATGCGACCGACTGGCGTCGTCGCGAAAGGGTCTGATCGCTCAGCAAAAGCCCGACGGGTCTTGGCGCTATTCCGGAAAGTTCCTTAGGGGGCATTGGACCGACTACGCCTCCGGCGACTGCGGGAACAAACTCTTCTCTCTCATGGAAGATTGGCGTTTGACGAAGAATCAAGACGCCCTCAACGCGGCGCTTAAAGGACTCGAATTCGTTAATAAGCTCAAGACTCCGCGCGGCGCTCAGACGTGGGAACTTTCGCTCCATACCCCCGATATTATGGGATCGTCCCGCTGCATGCTCGCGAATATCTTCGCTTACGAAGCGACGGGCGATCAGAAGTATATCGACGCGGCGCGCCGCTGGGCCCTGACTGGAATTCCGTTCGTCTATCTTTGGGAAGATCCGGAACTTACGCCGGGTCAACAGCCCATGATGCGTTACGCGACAATCGCCGTCTTTGGCGCGACCGGCTGGAAAGCGCCGAACTGGATGGGACGGCCCGTCCAGTGGTGCGGTCTCGATTACGGCTATGCGCTCCTTCTTTTCGCGAAGTACGATAAGACGCTCGATTGGGGCAAGATTGGCGAAGGAATCGTCGCAAGCGCGGAATGCCAGCTTTACGACGACGAAGATTTCATCGGATTGCTGCCCGACTCGTTCCAGCTGGAGACGCAGGAGAAGTATATCTACAATATCAATCCGACCGTCGTCTCAATGCTGCGCCGCATGATCGACGGAAAACCGACAAACGTTTCGGTCGTCGACTGCGCGGGCCGCCGCGTCGTCTCGCCGTTCCCTGCCAGAGTCGAAGGGAATACCGTTAAGATTTCCGCCAAGAAAGGCGTGAAATATCAGGTAATGATCGACGGCCAAGAGGTCAAGTCGATTGAATCGCAAGGGGAAGACGCGCTTGCCTTCTGACAAACTCGGTTAAGCCGTACCTTGGAATTTACGGAACGGAACGCTGCAAAACGCGGCGTTCCGTTCTTTTTTTTGGCTTTTTTTGATCTGTTTTGAGTCCTTTTGACGTGAATTTCTGATAAAAATCATGCATTTTTGATGAAATTCTAGTAAAAATTGCATTAATTTTGAAAGGATTTGTTCTGTTTTTTCGTCAAAATAAAAGAGATTTTATGAAAAACCGTGTGTTTTTCATAGGAAAATTTGCTACAATAAACCTTAAAGCAAAGGATTTTTCGTTTGGTTTTGGGCGATTTTCGGTCAAAAGAACTTCTGTTTTTAGCCGAAAGCGCCGTTTTAGACTTTCAAAAACGCAAGTCACGCGCGCAGAAAACGGGAGCGCGCTTAGCAAATCAAACGAATCCGCGTTTCCAAAAATAATGTTTTCTAATACGGATATGAGATGAAAGCGCGCGAAGAATTTCAACGTTGGTATGGCAAGTCCGGCAAGAAACAGACGGTCGAAGAGTCTTTTTGCCCTTACCGAGTCTGTCCGCTTGGCGCCCACGTCGACCATCAGTACGGGCTTGTTTCCGGATTTGCGATTGATAAGGGTATTACGATAGTCTACGCGTCGACGACGGGCGCGATTCGATTCCGGAGCGTGAATTTCGAAGGGGAACAGACAATGCATATTTCGCGCATTCCCCCGAAACAGAACGACTGGGCCGACTATCTCCGCGGCGCCGTCTGGGCGCTAAAGAAACGGTACGAATTAAAACGCGGAATCAATTGCGTCGTCGAGGGCGCGCTCCCGATCGGCGGGCTTTCTTCTTCCGCCGCGGTGATTATCGCGTTTCTTACCGCCTTCTGCTCGGTCAACGATATTCGGCTTTCGCGCGCGGAACTCATTCAGATCGCGCTCGACGCGGAGACGTCCTACGTCGGCGTCCACGTCGGCAAACTTGACCAGAGCTGCGAGGTCTATTCCAAAAAGGACAAGCTCTTATTCCTCGATACGAAGACGGACAAATACGAGCTCATACCGCGCAACGCGAATATGCCCCCGTTTGAAATCGCGATCTTCTTCAGCGGGGTCGAACGTTCGCTCGCGGATTCCGCGTTTAATATACGCGTCGACGAGCTCAAGGCGGCTGCGTACGCGCTCAAAGGCTGGGCCGATATGGACTACGGCAAATTTGCCGACACGCGGCTGCGCGACGTTCCTTTCGCCGTGTTTGAAAAATACGGGCCCAATCTTCCTGAAAATTGGTATAAACGCGCAGCTCACTATTTTACGGAAGTCAAACGCGTTCGGGACGGGGCCGCGGCATGGCGGGCCGGCAATCTCAAAGAATTCGGAAAATTGGTCTTTGAAAGCGGGTACAGTTCCATTATGTTCTACGAGACCGGTTCGGAGGAGCTTAAGACGCTCTACGACCTCATGAAGGAGACCGACGGTATTTACGGCGGCCGATTCAGCGGCGCCGGCTTTAAGGGATGCTGTATGGCGCTCGTCGATCCGTCGAAACGCGCTTCTATCGTTAAGACAATGACGAAACGGTATTTGCATGCGTTTCCCAATCTTGAAGGGAAGTTCTCCATTCACTTTTGCCAGACGTCCAACGGCGTGCAGTTTTGACCGTTCCCTACGGAGATAGAAGATTGTTATGAATTGCGTCGTTTTAGCCGCCGGGTACGCCACGAGGCTCTATCCGCTCACGGAACATTTTCCAAAGCCCTTGTTGAAAGTTGGCAAAAAGACGATTATCGACTGGCTTGTCGACGACGTCGACCGTTTCGGAAAAATTGAGCGATTTACCGTCGTTTCGAACGCGCGGTACGCCGATAATTTCCGCCAGTGGCGCGACGCCAAGGCGCTTGGGCGCGACGGGCTTATTCCGACGCGCGCGCCAATCGAGGTCCTCGACGACGGTTCGACGACGAACGAGACGCGCGTTGGCGCCGTAAAAGATATTTTATTCGCGCTTGAGAACGCGAATCTGTCCGGCGACCTGCTCGTCTTGGCGGGCGACAACGTGCTCGATTTCTCGCTCGGCGCGTTTGTCGACTATTTCGAGCGCGTCGACGGGAACGCGATTATGCGCTATTACGAATCGGACCCAGCCCTGCTCAGAAAGTGCGGAGTACTGGAGCTTGGAGAAGGGGACCGCGTCGTCGGTATGGTCGAGAAACCGGCGGAACCGAAAACGCACTGGTGCGTTCCGCCCTTCTACGCCTATCGGGGGCTAACGCCCGACAAACTTCGCGACGCGCTCGCGAAAGGGTGCGGCTACGACGCGCCCGGCAGCTTGGCCGCGTGGCTGTGCGAACGCGAGCCGGTCTATGCGTTTGAAATGCCGGGCAGGCGCTACGACGTCGGAGACTTGGAGAGCTACCGAAAGATTAGCGCTCAATACGAAGGATTTAAGGATTAACGCGCCGCTTTAGAAAGACGCTCTTTTCAGAATCAGAAAGTTTCGAGGACGAATATGACCGCGAAGTTCAACCGAATGGATCCTGGCAAACGCTATCTTATAACCGGCGCCGCGGGGTTTATCGGCTATCATCTTGCAAAGAAGCTTGCGGCTCAGGGCGCGCAGATCGTTGGGTACGACAGTGTGAACGACTATTACGACGTGAACTTGAAATACGCCCGGCTCGACGAGTTAAAATCGTTTTCGAATTTTCGGTTCATTAAAGGGGATCTTGCCGACGCCTCTGCGGTCAACGCGCTTTTCGACGAGTATCGGCCGGAAATCGTCGTGAATCTCGCCGCCCAAGCGGGCGTTCGCTATTCTCTTACGAATCCGCAGGCGTACATACAGTCGAATATCGTCGGTTTTTTCAATATTCTCGAAGCGTGCCGGAACTGGCCGGTCGAGCACTTAATCTACGCGTCAAGTTCTTCCGTATACGGTCAGCAGGAGAAGACGCCTTTTTCGACGGACGATAAAGTAGACGAGCCCGTCTCGCTGTACGCCGCGACAAAGAAGTCGAACGAGCTGCTCGCGTATTCCTACGCGCACCTTTTCGATATCCCCGCGACGGGGCTGCGCTTTTTTACCGTCTACGGGCCGTTTGGCCGGCCCGATATGGCGGCGTTTATCTTTACGCGCAAAATTTTCAACGACGAGCCGATTCAGATCTTTAATCACGGCGATATGTATCGCGATTTTACTTACGTCGACGATATTGTTCAGGGGATAGAGAATATGCTTTGCAATCCCCCGAAGCCAAACGCGAAGGGCGATCGCGCCAAAGTGTACAACATTGGCAACAACCGCCCTGAAAAACTCATGGATTTTATTGAGACGCTTGAGCGCCATATCGGCAAGACGGCGCGCAAAGAGTTTTTGCCCATGCAGGCCGGCGACGTCTATCAGACGTACGCGGACGTAGACGAGCTGTACGCCGATTTCGGATTCCGGCCGAATACGAGCGTCGATTTCGGCCTCAAAAAATTCGTCGAATGGTATCGCGGGTACTATAACGTTTGACCGCGGCGGCAGAACTCAGACGCGTTTTTTTCCAATGAACAGCCCAAGGACGCCAAACGTCATCGGGTAACGCGTTACGTCTTCGAGCCCGTTCTGGCGCATGAATTCGGCGACGGTTTCCGGTTTGTCGAACGCGTCGACGCTCTCAGGCAGATATCGGTACGCGTCTTTGCTGTTCTTTGCGACCGCCTGACCGATCGCCGGCAGAATTTTGTGAAAATAGAAGCGGAATAGGGGCGCGAAAACAGGGAATTTCGTCGGCGAGAACTCGAGAATCGCCACGACGCCGCCGGGCCGACATACCCGCGTCATTTCCGCGATTCCGCGTTGAGGATCCGCCATATTGCGCAGTCCGAAAGCGATAGTGACCGCGTCGAAGCGGTTGGACTGAAACGGGAGGTTCATACCGTCCCCTTCGACAAATTCCGCGTTGACGATCTTTTTCCGGTCTGCTTTTTTGCGCGCCAGTTCGAGCATTTTGGGAACGAAGTCTACCCCGACGAGCTGCAGATCGCCTCCGAACTTCTTCTGAACGCGCTTCCACTGACGGCTCGTTTCAATCACGACGTCGCCGGTTCCGGTCGCGACGTCAAGCGTTTCAATTCTGCTCACGCCCGAAACGTCTTCCAATAGGCTCTTGTATACCTTCGCGACAAGGAACTTTCGCCAGCGCTTAGCTAAGCCGACCGAGAGAAAGTTATTGAGAAAATCGTATTTGGGCGCAATTTCTCCGAACATCTCGCGAATGCGATCGGCGGATTTATCGACGGATTTTTCACCCTTTGTTTCTTGAACGCCCACGAGAAGAGCCTTTGCCTTTCTTCGATTTCAATGTATAATAGAGCGTTGACGCGCCCGTGCTGCAAGGCGGCGGAACTCAGAGGAAACGCCCCCTTTGCCTAGCAGGGGTATTATAGCATAAAATTTCCTCTTAACCAGTTGGAATTTTTAACGGACGCGTTCCGGTTTGGCTCAAAGGACCGTATTAAGAGTACAGGCATGAAACAGATTAACGTCTATCCGACGCCAGAATTGACGCCGGATCTGCCGATGAACGGAACGTCTGTGGCGATCGACGTTCTACGCGCGACGACGACGATTACGACCGCGCTGCGTTTCGGCGCAGCTAAGGTCCTGCCGTTTGAGACGGTCGAAGAGACCGTCGCGGCGAAAGAGACGCTCCTTTCGCGTAAGCCGGAGAACGCCGAGAACGTCAGGCTTGGCGGCGAACGGGGCGGGACGCCGATCCCCGGATTTGATTTCGGGAATTCTCCCGACGAGTATACCCCGGAGACGGTCGCCGGCAAAACGCTCCTCTTTACGACGACGAACGGAACCAAGGCGATTTTGCGCTGCCGGGGAACGGTAATCCTTGCCTGTTTTCTGAACGCGCAGGCTGTTGTCGAGCGGCTTCTTCGCGACAGACCGGAGACCGTTTCGATCGTGTGCGCGGGAACAGACGGCCAGTATACCGAAGAGGACTTGCTTCTGGCGGG
>CAMNJU010000121.1 GCA_946541595.1 uncultured Planctomycetales bacterium | reverse complement strand
CTTCGGCGGAGTGACGCCTCGCGGCTTACGCCGCTTCGCCGTCAAACAAACGCAACGGTCAGCGACCAACGGGAGCGGTTACCGAAGTTCCGCGCGGAAGCGCGAACCGGGTCCCGCGCCGTCGCGGGCGCGCCGCGGATTCGATTGCGCGGCGCCCAATTAAGGCGTCCGCCCCCATGTGGGCGGTTTTACCCCCGCTTCGGCGGAGTGACGCCTCGCGGCTTACGCCGCTTCGCCGTCAAACAAACGCAACGGCCAGCGACCAACGGGAGCGGTTACCGAAGTTCCGCGCGGCAGCGCGAACCGCCCGTCCGGCAAGGACCGCCGGCGGGACTACTTTTTGGCGTTGACGCTATTGCCAAAGAATCGTCCCCAGAAGTTCTTATTGACGGCCTCGCGCCAGCGCTGGACCATCGCGTAGATCGGGGGCAGGAACCCAATTCCGAGCACGGTCGCGGCGATCATGCCCCAGCCGGTCGACGTGCCGATAATACGCCGAGAGACCGAGCCCGCGCCGCTGGCGAGCATGAGCGGAATAACGCCGACAATAAAGCATCCGGCGGTCATCATAATAGCTCGATACCGCTGACGCGCGCCGTTGAGCGCCGCCTGCTCGATCGGAACGCCGACTTCGCGCTCCTGCTTCGAGAATTCGACGGTCAGAATCGAAATCTTACTGGCGAGTCCAAGCAGCATAATTAAGCTCAGCTGGCCGTAAATATCAAGGTTCATCCCGCAGTAGCGCATCGCGAGCATCGCGCCGAACGTCGCGAACAGAATGAAGAGCATAACGGGGAGCGGAAGCGTCCACGATTCATACTTACCCGCCAGGAACAGATATCCGAACGCGAGCGAGAGCATGAGGAGCATGCCGAGCTTCCCTTCGTTTCCGCGCTGATGGTAGCTCAGGTCGGTCCATTCGACGCGGTAGTTGTTCGGAAAGTTCTCGTTAACGCACGCTTCAATTTCGTTCATAACGTCGCCGCTCGACGCGCCGGGCGTCGGCATCACGTTAATCGGCACGCACATCGCCTGCTTAAATCGTGAGATACGCTGCGCGCCGAGCTCGTACCGGAGCGTCGCGAGTTCGGAGATTGGAATCTGCTGTCCGAGCCGGTTGCGCACGGTCAGTTCGTCAAGATTGCCGACGTTCGCGCGGTCCGCTTCGTCCGCTTGGATCTTGACTTTAAACGAATAGCCGTAGCTGTTAAAGTCGTTGACGTAGAGCGAGCCGATCTTGCTCTGGAGCGCGGAATAGACTTCGCCTTTCGAGGACGCAAGCGCGGCGGCGGCCTGCGGATCGACGTCCAGGAAGAGCTGCGGGGTACTCGCGGAGTATGAGCTGAACGCGTACGCGATACCGGGGAACTTCGATTTATCGTTGAGCAGACCGAGCAGCTTGCCCATCGAACGTTCCATTTCGACCGGGTTGCCGAGCTGGTTCGTTAGCATAAAGGAGATACCGCCGGTCCCGCCGAGCCCCATAATCGGAGGCGGCTGGAACGCCGTTACTTTTCCGAGCGGAATCGCGGCGCAGTCCTGCATGACCTTGCCGAGAATGACGTCGATCTTCTTATCGGGCGTCTTGCGTTCAGACCAGTCGTCCAAGTCGATAATGCCGAGCCCGACGTTTTCGCAAAGCCCGGACAGGAACGAGAACCCGGATACCGCGATAATCTTATTTACGCCCGGAATATCAAGGCAGATATCCTCGAACTGCTTAAGCGCCTGATTCGTTCGCGCGAGGGTCGCCCCTTGAGGAAGATTGATTTCGCAAAGGAGCGCGCCCTTGTCTTCGTTCGGAATGAACCCTTCGGAGAGCTGATTGAACGCCCACCGGTTCCCATACGCGACGGCGACGAGGATGAGCAGCGTCAGAACGCCGCGGCGGACAAACATCTTCGAGACGGACAGATAGGCGTTTTTCGTCGAACCGATAATCCAGTCGAAGAACCGGAAGATAAAGTTCTTTTTGCGCCCTTCGTTATCGCGGAGCAGCAGGGCGCAGAGCGCCGGGCTGAGCGTTAACGCGTTGATCGCCGAGAAGATAATCGCGACGCACATCGTTACGGAGAACTGCTTATAGATCGTGCCGACGATCCCCCCGAAGAAGGACAGCGGCAGGAAGATCGCGACCATAACGAACGTCGACGCCAGAATAGCGCCGGTCGTCTGCTCCATCGACTTAACGGCCGCGTCGTACGCGCTCAAATGCTCCTGCTCGATGAGGCGCGTCGCGTTCTCAACGACGATAACGCCGTCGTCGACGAGAAGACCGACGACCAAAATGAGGCCGAACATCGAAAGAACGTTAATCGAGTAGCCCATAAGGGACATAACGAAAAACGTGCCGAGCAGCGACACGGGAATCGCGACCGCGGGCACGATCGTCGCGCGCCAGTCCTGCAGGAAGAAGTAAGTTACGAAGACGACGAGCACGAGCGTCATAATGAGAGTAAAGGCGATTTCCTTGATACTCTCGCGAATGAACTCGGTCGGGTCGTATCCGAGGTGCGCTTCGATTCCGGGCGGCAGACCGCGTTTTTTGAGGTCTTCGACAATCGCGTTCGTCTGGTTAATGACGTCGATCGCGTTCGCGCCCGACTGGCGGTAAATACCGACCGAGCACGACTTCATAACGTTCTCGCCTTTGACGTGCCAATAGGAATTATTGGCGTACCGTTCGCTTCCCAGCTCGATGCGCGCGACGTCGCCGAGGGTAACCTGCCGCCCATCCTGCGTCGTCGCAAGAATGATCTTGGCGAAATCCTCTTCTGTCTTGCAGCGGCCGGGCGCGTCGATCTTGAGCTGTAAGAAGTCGCTCGATTCTTCGGCGCCGAGCGTTCCGATCGACGCCTGAACGTTCTGGGTCTGAAGCGCGGTAATAACGTCGGTCGCTTCCAACCCGAGACCCGTCAGTTTAAGGGCGTCGAGCCAGATACGCATCGAATAGGTACGTTCGCCCATAATTTCCGTATCGGACACGCCTTCGACGCGCGCGAAGCGGTCTTTAACGTTCATTCGAACCCAGTTGGACAGATCGAGATACGACATGCTCTTGTCGTCGTCGGTCGTCGTAAAGACGTACATGGCGACCATGTCGGTCGAACGTTTCGCGACGGTAACGCCGATCGCGCGCACTTCGGACGGCAGTTTCGATTCCGCGCGCGCAATTGCGTTCTGCACATTAACCTGCGCAATATCGGAATCGGTGCCCGGCTTGAAGTAGAGCGTGCAGTAATACGCGCCGCTGTTTTCCGAGTTCGAGTTGTAATAGATCATGTTCTCAATACCGTTGCACTCCTCCTCGATGAGGGACGCCACGGATTCCGTGAGAACCTGAGACGACGCGCCGGGATACTGAACCAGAATGTAGATACACGGGGGCGCGACTTCGGGATATTCCGCGATCGGAAGGCGGAAGATACACAAAACGCCGAGCAAAGAGATCGTCAGCGAAATAACCAGCGATAGCTTCGGTCGGTCGATAAACATTTTTGTAAACATATCAGCGTAACCTCCCGAGCGTCATTGGGCGTTTTGAGAGGCGTTCGAGGCGTCTTCAGCGGGCGCGGATTCGGCCTTTTCCTGAACGGCGCCGGGCGCGGCTTCCGGGGCGCCGTTGGCGGCGCTCGTTTCCCAAGACGCGTACGGAACGGCTGTAATTTCGGCGCCCGGCGTAACCTTATTCATACCTTCGACGATAACGTCTTCGCCGATTTCGACGCCCGACTCGATTACATAATAGTTTTCAGAGATCGGGCCAAGCTGCACGTACCGCTGTTCCGCTTTGCCGTCTTTAACGACCCAGACGTAGTTCCCCTCGAGCGAATTCTGGATCGCCGACTGCAAAACGGCAGGATATGGACGTTCCAATTTGCGAGAGAGCATGACGGTCGCGTAGGAGCCCGGGAAGAACAGGCCGTCGGCGTTTTCAAGCTTAGCCCAGATAAAGAGCGTGTTCGTGCTCGAATCGACGTGGTTGTCGATAAGGTCGACCGTCGCGATTGGATACGACTCGATCGCTTTCGCGTCGGTTCGGCTTCCTCCGACGGGGCACACGCGCACGAGCGCGAGGTCGCGTATCTTGCTTTCGCCGCCGAACGTCCCGTTAAAGATACTCGCGCCGATCGCGAACTTAACGTAGATCGGGGAGAACTGGCGCACGTCGACGATCTTGCCCGTCTGCGGCGTAACCAAGTTGCCGCGCGTTACCGTTACTTTACCGATGCGGCCCGAAATCGGGGACTTGATCTTCGTATATGAGAGCGTGTTTTCCGCGTCCGTGAGTTTCGCTTCGCTCATTGCGACGTTCGCGTCCGCCTGCGCGAGAGCCTGTTCCGCGTTGTCGAAGTCGGCCTGAGAGCCCGCCTGACGCTCGAGAAGTTCTTTCGCGCGCTTGTACGAAGTCTGCGCGTTCTTCTGAACCGCTTTCGCCTGATCTAAACTGGCGAGCGCCGTTTTATACGCCGATTGATACGTCGTGTCTTCAATTTCAAAGAGGAGATCCCCTTCGTTGACGAAATCGCCTTCCGAGAAATTGATCTTTTCGATCCAGCCGGTAATACGCGGTACAATATCGACTTCTTCAATCGAAACAAGCCGCCCGGCGTACTGGCGCGGCTGAAGCGACGTAAGTCCGACGGACGGCTCGACCGCGACGACGACCGCCGGCTGTGCCTGCGGTCCCTTTTCCGCGTCGTCCTGAGCCTCGGCGCGTCGGCCGGAAACGTCGGCGGAGCGCAGTGAAAAAACGCCGAACGCGGCGCAGCATGCAAGCGCGAGCATCGCCGTAAGACAAATGGTTTTCTTCTTCATAGTTCTACCGTTTAACAGTAAAAATAAGGGAGCGCGGGTATCAAGCAGCCCCGTCTGTTCACGAAAAGCTAACGCAAAATACAACAATCCATACTGCGCGCGTCGAACAAATAAAAAGCGAGACCTTACCGCGTAAAACAGCGGCCGCTCCCAAGGAGTTCTCTTCCAAGATTGCCCTTGTAAAACAGAACGGATATCCGTCGCGGCGGCCGCAAGGGGAACGGACGCGGCGCGGGCGTATTACGCGCCCATGTGCAATATACGTTCGCCGTCGAACAAAAACAAAGCGCAAATATTTTAGCCGTTTTCGCGAGTCAGTCAAGTAACGGCGCCCTCTCAGGTTCAGTCGAGCGCGCGCCGAAAGGACGCTCCCGGCGGCGCGGCAAAACGCAAGCGCGTCAAGGTCTAACGGCGGGCCGCATAATCCGCGCGAAATTACCCCTTCAAGGCGCTTGCCCCCCTTGATTTTCAATGTCCGGAGGTTAGAATCCTTAGGAAGGAAAAGGGCGCCGTTCACGTCTCCGAACGCCGGGAACGGGCCCTTTCTACGGCTTTGGAGACTTGTAAATGAATATCGATTACAGCAAAACGAACGATTATCTCATCGGTATCGATTCCGACGGTTGCGCTTTTGACACCATGGAGCTCAAACACAAGGAATGCTTCATTCCGAACATCATTCACCATTGGGGTCTCAAAGGTGTGAGCAAGTACGCGCGCGAAGCGGCGGAGTTCGTCAATCTCTATTCGAAGACGCGCGGCGTGAACCGTTTTCCCGCGCTCATTGAAGTCTTCCGCCTGCTCAACAAGCGGCCCGAAGTCGTCGCGCGCGGCGTTAAGATCGAGATTCCGCAGGTCCTCGTCGACTGGATCGGAAAAGAGTCCAAGCTTGGCAATCCGGCGCTTACGAAGTTCGTCGAACAGACGCATGATCCGATCATGGAAAAGGCGCTCCGCTGGTCGATCGAAGTCAACGAAACGATCGACAAGGTAGTCGGAGAAGGCGTCCCGCCCTTCCCAAAGGTGCGCGAATCGCTCCAGAAAGTTCAAGGCAAAGCGGACGTGCTCGTCGTCTCGCAGACGCCGCAGGCCGCGCTCAACAAGGAGTGGGCGAATCAGGGTCTGGCGCAGTATATTAAGGCGATCTGCGGTCAGGAAGTCGGCACGAAAAAAGAATGCCTCGAACTCGCGAAAGAGTATCCTGCGAATCATACGCTCATGGTCGGCGACGCGCCCGGCGATTACAACGCGGCGGTCGCCAACGGCGCGCTCTTCTTCCCGATCAATCCGGGCGAGGAGGAAGCGAGCTGGGAGCGGTTCTACGCCGAAGGCGTCGACAAATTCCTCGACGGAACGTTCGCCGGCGAATATCAGAACGCGCTTCTCGAGGAATTCGATTCCCACCTGCCCGTCCTGCCCCCTTGGAAGCAGCTTGATTAACGCCGGTTACGGTACGCAAGGAAGCGCGGCGCGGCCGCGTAAGGAGAGTTTAGTATGAAATGCCCGTTCTGTCATAAAGACAACGACCGCGTCGTGGAAACGCGCACAAGCGACGACGGATTCCTCGTGCGGCGGCGGCGCGTGTGCCAGTCGTGCAACCGCCGGTTCACGACCTACGAACGAATCGAAGTCGGGAATCTGCGCGTTATTAAACGCGACGGAGCGCGCGTCCCGTTCGACCGCGACAAGATTCGCGAAGGCGTCGAGCGCGCATGCTGGAAGCGGCCCGTACGCGAAGCGCAGATTTCAGAGCTCGTCGCCGAACTGGAAACGTCGCTCGAAGGGGAAACGGAAGTCGAATCCCAGCGCATTGGCGAAATGACTATGGCGCTCCTGCGCAAAATCGACGAAATCGCGTACGTACGGTTCGCGAGCGTCTATCGGAAATTCAATACGGCGCAAGACTTTACTGAAATTCTGCGCGCCATGGCGGAATCGAACGCCGCCGGCAGAGAGTAAACGCGAACCGGCGCAAGACGCCTGTTTCAGTCCGACAGTAAGACGGAGACTTTTCCTATGAGAAAGCTCGACGCGAAACACGAATTCATACAGCAGAACGTTCCGATCTCGTCGCTCGCATGGCTGCGCGTCGGAGGCCCGATCGAATACCTCGCGACCCCGCGTTCCGAAGAGGAGCTCGTCGCCGCGCTGCAAATGTGCCAGGAAGACGGCGTCGACGCGCGCCCAATCGGCGACGGCGCGAGCGTTATCGCGTCGGAACCCGGCGCGCCCGGTCTCGCGGTCAAACTGTCCGAGCCCGCCTTTTCGGAAATACGGTTCGATTCGACGCGCGTCGTCGTCGGCGCGGGCGTTAAGCTCGGCAAACTCGCGACCGCGACCGCGAGCGCGGGTCTTGGCGGGCTCGAAGGGCTCGTCGCGATTCCCGGCACGGTCGGCGCGGCGGCCGTCGCGAACGTCTCGACGTCGAGCGCGACGGTCGGGCAATGGATCGAATCGGCGCGCGTGGCGACCTACGCGGGCGAAATCTTCGACGTCTCGAAAGACGAGCTCGTCTTTGAACGCGGCGGGAGCAATTTGGAGAACGTAATCGTCCTTTCGGTAACGTTCCAGCTGGAGCCCGACGATCCCAAGAGCCTCGCCAAACGCCTCCAGAAAACGTGGATCGTCCGCAAAAAGGACATGCCGGAGCTGGACTCCGGCGGCATGGCGCGCATGTTCAAAGATCCGCAAGGTCAGCGCGCCGACGAACTTATCGCGGAGGGCGGATTCGCCGGAACGCGAATCGGCGGCGCCGCCGTGTGCGAGTCGTTCCCCAATCTCATTCTGACGTCCGACGGCTGCGCCTGCGACGACGTCAAACGGCTTTTGACCCTCATCGAAAAGCAGACGAACGAGCGGTTTCACGTCAGGCTCGAGCGCGAGCTGAAATTCTGGTAAACTTTTCCCGTGCGGCGCGTTCGAAACGCGGCCGCTATCCTCATGAGGCTAACATAACATGGAACACGAATTTTATATTCCCCAAGGCTACCGGTTCTCGGGCGTCCATTGCGGAATCCGGCCCAATACGACCAAACTCGACTTCGCGCTCGTCGTTTCCGACCGACCCGCAACCGCCGCCGGCGTCTATACCCAGAACCTTAACTGCGGCGCGCCGGTCGTTTACGACCGGGAACGCACGCCCGGCAGAGGCTTTCACGTCGTCGCGACCGACTCCGGGTGCGCGAACGCGTGCACGGGCCGCATCGGGCTCTTCAACGCGCGCAAAATGGCGGAATACGCGGGCGAAGCGGTCGGCTATTCCGGCGACCAGACGCTCGTCATGTCGACCGGCGTCATCGGCGTCCACCTCCCAATGAGCCGGATCGCGACCGGCGCGGAAAAAGCGGCGGCCAAACTCGGATCCTCGCTTAAAGATTTCGAAAAGGCCGCGACCGCCATTATGACGACCGATACGAAAATCAAGACGGTCTCGCGCCAAGCCACGCTCCCAAACGGCAAGACGGTCCGAATCGCCGGAATGTGCAAAGGCGCGGCAATGATCGGCCCGAATATGGCGACGATGCTCGCGACGGTTATTACCGACGCCATGCTCGATCCGGAAGACGCCCAGAAGATTCTCCGCGATTCCGTCGAAGACACCTTTAACTGCATCAGCGTCGAAGGGCACACGAGCACGAGCGACACGGTCATTCTTTTGGCCAACGGCGCCGCCGCGCCCGAACCGCTCAAAGGGGCCGACCTCGACGCGTTCGCCAAGCTCATACTCGACATGTTCCAAGAGCTCGCGCCCATGATTCCGAACGACGGCGAAGGCGTCTCGCACCTCATTACGATCGACGTGTTCGGCGCGAAAGACCGCGCGTCCGCCAAGACGCTCGCGCAGACGGTCGCCAACGACGCGCTCGTTAAGACGGCGATCTGCGGCGCCGACCCCAACTGGGGCCGCATTATCTCCGCGACCGGCCGCTGCGGCGTCCCCTACGACCCGGCCAAGGTCTCGCTTAAAGTCAACGGATACCTGCTTTACGAAAACGGCGCGCCCGTCCAGTTCGACAAGCAGGCGGTCTCCGACAATATCCGCGCGAACCGGAATACAAGCTTTGAGCTCTTCTTCCAGGAAGGGGACGCCAAGATTCGCTTCTGGACCTCCGACCTGACCGTCGATTACGTCCACATGAACGCCGACTACACGACCTGATTTCCAAAAAGGAAGCGAGAGAAGAACCAGCCCGCGCCGACGCACAACGCCGGCGCGGTTTTTTTTCGTGCGAGACGGGAAATACGCGCCGGAAGAAAATGCATAATTACCTACTGATTTAGTAGTTTTATAATTGACGCCGAGCCGATATCCGATTAAACTTTGCTAATACGCGCGCCGTTAGCTTAAAGCGCCGAGAAGGGAGAAAAAAATGAGCAAGATTTACGAGTCGATTCTCGATACGGTTGGAAATACGCCTATAGTCCGGATTAACAAGCTTAACGCAGGCAAAGCGAACGTGTTCGCCAAGGTCGAATACTTCAATCCGGCAGGCAGCGTTAAAGACCGCGTCGCCGCGCGCATGATCGAAGACGCGGAAAAGGCGGGCGTTATTCAGCCGGGCGCGACGATTATCGAGCCGACGAGCGGCAATACCGGTATTGGGCTCGCGCTCGCGGCCGCCGTTAAGGGATACCGCCTCATTCTCACGATGCCCGAAACGATGAGCGTCGAGCGCCGCAAGCTCGTCGCCGCGTACGGCGCGAAGGTCGAGCTCACGCCGGGCGCGCGGGGAATGCTCGGCGCGATCGAGCGCGCGAACGAGCTCCACGCGTCGATTCCCGGCTCGTGGATTCCGATGCAGTTCGAGAACCCGTCCAATCCGGCCGCGCATTACGAAACGACCGGCAAGGAAATCTGGGACGCGCTCGACGGGAAAGTCGACGCGTTTGTCGCGGGCGTCGGGACGGGCGGCACCGTGAGCGGCGTCGCGAAATACCTCAAAGAGCGGAACCCGAACGTCAAGGCGATCGCGGTCGAGCCGGACACAAGCCAGGTCCTTGCGGGCCAGAAGCCGGGCGCGCACAAAATTCAGGGAATCGGCGCGAACTTCGTGCCCGACAACTTCGACCGCGCCGTAATCGACGAAATTATCCCCGTCTCTTCCGACGACGCGGGCAAGACGGCGCGCCGCGCGGCGACTCAGGAGGGGCTCCTCGTCGGAATCTCGTCCGGCGCGAGTCTCTGGACCGCGCTCCAGCTGAGCAAACGGCCCGAATTTGAGGGGAAGAACGTCGTCGCGCTCCTGCCCGACAACGGAGAACGTTATCTCTCGACGTGGCTCTTCGCCGAATGACGCGCGCCCAATAAGCTCCATGTACAGGAATACCTTTAATTCGCGAACCGACGGCGAGACGCCCTGTTCGTCTCGCTCCGGGGGCCCGCCGAGCCGAATATTAAAGGGCTTGATCGAACCGTATTGGGCTTATGCAGAACGTTCTATCTGAAATCCCCTCAAATTCGTGAGACGGCGTCTCACAAATTGAAACGCCTTATTACAGGAGAAGCGCGTCCCGAGCTGCTCGCTATCGAACAGCATGCCAAAGGGATAAGCGACGGTTCGACGTCTGATTGTAAATTCGTTACGGATCCGGAAGTCTTGATCAGCAGATTGTCATTTTCACACATTCGCGAAATCATGAAACTGGAAGATCCTTTTGAGCGTTTCTTTTATCCCGCCATTTATCCCGCCATTCTTTGGCGAGATATTTCTGTCGTCTCGTGATAATTCAAGAGCAAACGCCGTCATATGATAGAAACGAGAACAGTCAAATTGAGAAATACAAAAAATCGACGAATTCGGGTTCGTCCCGGTGAGTAAATTAATAGAACAGAGAACGGCACGACCCGAAGATCATGCCGTTCCTGAAAACAGCTATAAAACTTTCTTACGAGCGGCGCACGTTTGCGCGGGCGCGCTCAGTTCTTTTTCGGAGCGGGCGGGAGCGGCTCCGGCTCCGGCGCGTTCTTGAGCTTCC
>CAMNJU010000120.1 GCA_946541595.1 uncultured Planctomycetales bacterium | reverse complement strand
GCGTTTCACGCGATGTGGGACAACTTTCCCGAACCGATCATGCTCATTAAAAAGAGCCGCGAGATTATCGCGCTCAATCCGAAGTGCGCCGCGGTCGGTCTCAAGCCCGGCATGCGATGTTCGCAGGTAGGAAGTCCGGAGCAGCATAAGGGCTGCCGATGCAACGAAGCGGTCGATACCCAAAAGGCGGTCGCCGTAACCTATTCCGGGCCGTTCGGAAAGGCGTTTGGATACTGGATTCCCGTCGCCGTTAAGCCCGAATGGATTATTCACTTTGGCGTTGGCACGACCTTCGAATACGAAGAACTCAAAACGACGGTTCAGCCGAAAATCGAAATCATGAAGTAGGCGCTTTTGCCGAAAAAACGCAAACCGCCGCGGAGAACGGGAACGCTCTCCGCGGCGGCTCTTTTTTTTGCGCCCGAGTTAAACCGGCGCTACTTCACTTCGACGCCGGAAATGAAGTCGCCGATATGAATCAGGGGCGAATCCTGCGTCTGTTTTTCGCCAAAGAGGGAAAAGTTCTCGATCGTAAGCCCTTCCGTTTGGTGTTCCGCGTCGGCTCCGGAGAAGAGAATTCCGCAGTAGGACGCGGGCCCGGTTACGGTTATATTGCGGATCGTCACATCTTTAATATAGCCGGGTTCCTGCGTCTTCATGTACTGGTTGACGGTCGGTCGTCCGACGAAGAGCCAGTTGTCTTTATTCGCGACGTCGATATCGAACCGCAGCGCGCTCGTGTCGATATTCTTCATTTTCTCAAGCGCTTCGGGCGAGAGCGCGTTCTCTTTGCCGGTCTCAAACCGGATTCCGTCGAACGTAACGTCTTCCATGCGCATAAGTTCGCCGGGCTCAAGAAGGAAGTTGCGCGTCTGAGAATGAATAACGTCGATATTTTTAAAGACGACTCGGCGCATATACGGCGCGCGGCTCTCGTGCCCCATGAGAACGATGCGCGCGCGATCGCACCAGAAGACGCAGTTCTCGACCGTAACGTCTTCGCAGTTCCCGTAACTCTCGTCGAGCCCTTTGAGCGCCATGCAGTCGTCGTCGGTGCGAATAAAGCAGTTGGAGACGCGCACGCGACGCGAATTGCAGGGGTTGATTCCGTCGTCGTTCTGAACGCGGCCGCCGCAAAGCTTGATATTGCGTACCGTGACGTCTTCGCTCGCGACCGGAACGACCGTCCAGCGGGACGCGCCGCGGATAATAATTCCTTCCACGAGAACGTTTTGAGATTTATAGATTTCAACGACGTGTCCGGTCGGCCCTTTGCGCCATTCCCACGGAGTGGAGTCCAGCACGCCGCGTCCGCGAATCGCGACGTCTTTGCCCGAAACGTAGATTCCGCCCTGAACGATCGCGCCCGGCGCGAGATAGAGCGTCTGACCGTCGTGAAGTTCAATTTTATCCGCGCGATGCACGCCGGGACCGTAGTAGACGACGTTCGCGTCGTCTTTGCTCGGAACGTTCTCTTCCGGCGCGTTGACAAAGATCAGGAGCGGATGAACGCGGCCGTCGTACTCGACGGAGAATTGGCACGGCTTGTCGACCGTTATACTGAACGTTCCGTCGTCGTTCATGACGGGCTTGATTCCCAGCGATTGCGGCCGGACGACGAGACTGTCGAGATTCGCGCCCGTCTTCTCTTTAATTTTGAACGTGACGGGCTCGTCGGCGTCGACCGACAGAAACGCGTATTCCCCGCCGTAGTCGTACTTTTCGAAGGGCGGATCGGCAGTCTTAGCCGTGAGGACGCCGGCGTTCTGACCGTTGACTTCAACCGACCAAAACTGACTGACGGGCTCCCCTTCCGGGACGGGCCAAAGGTTGATTTTCGCCAGCGCTTGCGACGCGCAGCACGCGATCGCGAACGCGGCTAATACGGTTACGGCGTTGTATTTCATTGTGCATTCCTTTTCTTCTGAGGGGGAAGGGCGGAAAACGAATTAGAGTTCGCCCCAATTTGATCCGACTTCCGCGTCGATTTTAAGCGGTACGGTCAGCGGCTCGCCCAGCCGCATCTCCTCGACGACAATTTTCGCGAGCGCGTCGGCGTCTTTGCGGCGCGTTTCGAAGAGCAGCTCGTCGTGGATTTGCAGCAGCAGTCTTGCGCGTTCCTCTTGCATGTTCGGCGCGGGCGCCGTTTCAGGTTCGTTCGCGAGCTCTTCGTTTACGAATTCTTCGCATTCGGCGAACAGGGGCGCGTCGGAAAAGTCGAATTTTGGCGCGGACTTAGTCTGTACGCGCGCGGAGACGGGTCTGTTCGCGTTTTGCGACCAGTGGGAGGTAAGCCAGCCTTCCCGTTTGAGCCGCCGCCAGACGTTAATCATCGCCAGCTTCATAATATCTGCGGCGGTTCCCTGAACGACGGCGTTAATGGCGGCGCGTTCCGGGAAATTGAGCGTCTTGCGTCCGCGCGCGCCCCGCACGCCCGCGAGCGCGCGTCGGCGTCCGAGCGCCGTTTGCACGTAGCCGCGCCGCGCGCAGTCGTCGAGCACGCGGTCGAAGAACGCAAGGACGCCAGGATAAGTCGCGAAGAACGCGTCGATATAGTCTGCCGCGTCGCTTACGTCGATTCCGAGCGCTTTGGAGAGCCCGAACGACGTTTGACCGTAGACGAGCCCGAAATTGACCGCTTTGGCTTTCCGGCGCATATCGGATGTGACTTCGCTCGGGTCGACTCGGAATATCTTGCTTGCGACGGAGGTGTGAATATCCTGATTTAACTCGAACGCGCGCCGCAGCTCCGCGTCGCCGGAGAAATGCGCTAAGACTCGCAATTCGATTTGGCTGTAGTCGCACGACAGGAACGCGTCGAATCCGAGCGCGGCGTCGGGAATAAAGCAAGCGCGTATGAATTTCCCGTCTTCGGACCGCGCCGGAATATTTTGGAGGTTCGGGTCGCTCGAACTCAGCCGCCCAGTCGCGGTCGCCGCCTGATTGAACGTTGCGCAGATTCGGTTCGTCGTCGGAAGCGTTTGCGTCGGCAGCGGTTCGAGATAGGTTCCGCGCAGCTTGACGATCTTGCGCAGCTCGACGATTTTTTCCGGGACCGGATGTTCGTTTGCGAGCTCTTCGAGGACTTCCGCGTCGACGCTCGGCCCCGTCTTTGTCTTGCGGATTACGCGCAGCTTCAGATCGTCGAATAGGAGCCGCTGGAGCTGCTTGGGCGAATTTAAATTGATTTCGTTGGCGAAGTTAGGATCAGGATCGGCGTGCGCGATAATCTCTCGGATTTCCCGTTCGAGCGCTTCCTGCCTCTGAAGAAAGAGGGCGGACGCCTCTTTAAATCCTTCGGGCCGAATGGCGATTCCGTTGTGTTCCATCTCCGCGAGCGTTTCTACGAGCGGCGTTTCCAGTTCGGTCGCGAGCCGTTCGAGGGCGCCGACTTCCGCGAGTTTTGCGCGCAGAACGACGGCCGCGTTGAGCGGAACGAGAACGGCGTCCGCCGCGTATTCCGCCGCCGACGCGAGGGGGAGCGCGGCGAACGAAACCCGGGTCTTGCCGGTTCCAAGCGCCCCTTTGACGTCGAACGTCTGTTCGTCGAGATAGGTCTGCGCGACGTCGGCGAGGGCGCGGCGCGTGTCGCCCGAACGCGCGAGATAGTCCGCGAGCGCGACGTCGAACGCCAGACCGCGAAGCGAGACGCCCGCGTCCCAAAGAACGAGCGCGTCGTATTTTAACTCAAATCCGATCTTGGCGACGTCCCGCGATTCAAGAACGGGCCGCAATTTCTCCAGCGCGAGTTCGGGCTCGAGCGCGTTTTCGCCCAGCGGCGCGCGGAACGGAAGATAGAACGCTTCGTCCGGCGCGTCGGCGAGCGCGAGCCCAACCAGGGTCGCGAACCGCGGCCGAACGCGGCCGTCTTCCGGCGCCTCGTTCGTAATTGCCGCGACGGCAAGGCTTCGCGTCCCGTTCAGGCGCTCGGCGAGCTCGTTAAGTTTTGCCGCGTCGTCGACGACCGTCTTGCGCCGGTTCGCGCGCGGGACCGTCGCGGCGGGGAGGGGAATCGAATCGAGCGTCGGAAAAGAACTTGCGCCGACGAGCTCGAAATCGCCAAAGTCCTCTTGCCGGGGTTCCGCGCCGCCCGACTTGACCGCCGCGCCGTACTGTGAAATTTCAAACCGTTTGAGCAGCGGAGTTTGCGGATCGAAATCGACCGCGCCGCCGTTGCCGACCTCCGCCGGGGCCGCGTCGTGCTCCTCCTCGTCGGCCAGACCGTCCAAAAGACTCGGCTGCGCGTTCGGCGCCGGCTGCCCGGGCGCGGCCGCGAGGAAATCGCGCCGCTCTTCTTCGATTCTGTCGAACCATTCGGAAGGCTCCGCCTTTCCTTCGCCAAACTTTGCGACGAGTTCGGGCAGCTGCCCGAGGAACCGCCGGAAGTTCCAGTACTGAAAGAGCCTGCGCAGCCGTTCGGGATCGACGCCGTCGAGCCGGCCCTGTTCCCAGTCGATCTCGACGGGGACGTCGTCGCGCAGCTTAACGAGCTCGCGGCACATTTTCGCGACCGATTCGTTATTGCGCAAATTCTCGTACCGCTTTCCTTTCTGGCCCGCCGCGCCCGCGATTACCCCTTCGAGCGTGCGGTATTTCGCGAGCAGCTCGCCCGCTACCTTCGGACCGATGAGCGGCACGCCGGGCACGTTGTCGGAAGAATCGCCGACGAGCGCCTGAAAATCGACGACTTGATCGGGCGTGATTCCCCAATCCGCCATGAGCTCGGGCGCGTTATAGAATTTCTCTTTGCGCAGGAGATAGATTGTCGTCGAGTCGGAAAGGAGTTGACGCGCGTCTTTATCGGACGTCGCAAGAATTGTTTTGCCGCCGAGTTCGCGTACGCGCCGCGCGACCGTCGCCATGAGATCGTCCGCCTCGAATCCGACGACCCCGAGCGCCGGTACGCGTACCCCTTTGAGGAATTCGCGCGTAAAGTCAAATTGGAGCAAGAGATCGTCCGGCGTCGGAGGACGGTTCGCTTTGTATTCCGGATAGACGTCGCTTCGGAACGTCTTCGCGTGCATGTCGTACGCGCAGAAGAGGTAGTCGGGGCTCAGCTTCGTCATGATCGTTACGACGTCGCGCACGAATCCAAAGAGCGCGCCCGTCGGCTCGCTTTTCGAGTTCGTCATTTCCATGCCCGGCGCGTGATACGCCTGATAGATGAGCCCGTACGCGTCGACTACGCACACCGTTTTGTTTTCAAGAGAAACGTTCGGCATTTCATTCGCTCCGTTATGAGAGGTTCGCGGCGCGGCAAGACGGCAAAAGGATAAAACGCGCGACGGAATATAAAAAAATTCAGTTGCCCGAAAGTCGCGAGACTTCAAACAACTGAATTAAAATCTGAGTTAACAGACGAAACTTAAAGGGGCGTACGAACGGGGATCACTCGTCGTCCTCGTCGTCTTCGTCGTAGTCGTCGTCCCAATCGTCGTCTTCGTCGTCCCAGTCTTCGTCGTCGTCTTTATCGTCGTCGTCGTCCTCGTCTTTTTCTTCGTCGTCATCGTCATCGTCGTCGACGTCTTTCCAATAGTCGTCGTCTTCGTCGTCCTCGTCGAGCCAATCGTCGTCGTCCTCTTCGTCGTCCCAGTCTTCGTCGTCTTCGTCCCAATCTTCGTCGTCCGAGTCGTCTTCGTCGCCCCAGTCGTCTTCTTCATCATCGTCGTCTTCGCCTTCCCAGCCGTCGTCGTCGTCTTCGTCGCGACGCGCCGACAGAAGAGCGAGCGCCTTCTTATTGAAAAGGAACCAAACGACGTTTTCGTCCGATTTTTTGAGAGCTTTGTTCCAAGCGGTAGTCATGTCAAATTTCACAGTGCGACTCCTTAAAGTCTGGAAAAATTTGTGTGCAACGCTTGTCTAATCTCCGATTCGCTTATGAACTTCAGAGTTCATTTTGGCAAAGCAGATCTTCAACGGGCGTCAAGGATAAGTCGTTATTCTGAACGGGTTAGACGTTTCAAAACGAATCCGCGCTCAAAGGACGCCGAACGCTCGGAAACGTACGCTGACGAACGTGCGCTGAACCGCAAAAAAACGCGGTCGCGGCGCGGCAGTGTGTGATTATATCGTCCTCGGTATAAAAAAGGAATAGCAAAAACAGCCATTTTTTATTTTTTATCGCGAATTTTACGGCTCGGCGGGAACCTTACGCCGCCCCGTTTTGCATGAGTCTCGGACGGTCTGCCGCGCCCGGCGCGGCCTTAATGAGAATCTCGCCGTCCTCTCCGACGTCGTCGAAGTGGACCGACAGAATCTTCGAGACCCCGGAATCTTCCATAGTAACGCCGTAAATCGCCTTGGCGGACGACATGGTCTTTTTCGAGTGCGTAACGAGCAGGAACTGCGTCTCCGGAACGAAATCGAGGAGCGCGTTGGAGAACCGATTGACGTTTCCTTCGTCGAGCGCCGCGTCGACTTCGTCCAGAATGCAGACGGGGCTTGTGCGGTACCGGAAGATAGCGAGCAGGAGCGCGACGCACGTGAGCGACTTCTCCCCGCCGCTCATGAGCGAGAGACTCTTGAGTTCTTTTCCGGGCGGTCTTGCCACGATATCGACTCCGCTTTCGAGCGGTTTTGACGGGTCTTCCAGCGCGAGGTCTGCGCGTCCGCCTCCGAAAAGCTTTTGGAAGATATCGCAGAAGTGACCGCGCACCGCTTCGAACGTCTCTTCGAAGAGGCGTTTGCAGTCGGCGTTTACGCGATCGACGATCTTGAGAATCGACTTGCGCGCCGCGACGAGGTCGTTGTACTGATTGAAGAGCGTCGTATAGCGCGTCTTGAGCGTTTCGAGCGTCTCGATCGCCTCCAAATTGACGGGTCCGAGCTCCTGCAGTTTGCCGCGCAGCTCTTCGATCTCCTTTTTACGCCGTTTAACGCCGGCGGCGTCGTTCGGCACGAGGAGTTCGCGCGAATCGTCGAGCGTCAGGTCTGTTGCGGCGTCTCCCTCGGCGCCTTTGCCTTTTGACGCGGCGATAGCGCGGAGCGTTTCAGGGTTTGCCGGAGATTTTCCGGAAACCGTAACGTCGACGCCTTCGACTTTAAATTCGATCTCGGCGAGCGTCAGACCGTAGTCTTCCTTCATGCGCTCTTCGAGCCCTTTGATCTCCTGCGCGAACCGTTCGAGCGAGAGTTCTTTGGTACGGTTCTGCTCGCGTCTTTTTTCGAGCGCTTCTCGATTCGCGCGCAGCTCGTACGTCGCTTTCGAGCGGAGCCGCTCCATGCCCGCGCGGTCGTCCGAGGCGACCCGGCGCCGCGCGGCAACGCGTTCCTTATTGTAATAGAGAGTCGCGAGCGCCGACTCGCCGCGCAAGATGGCGAGTTCCGCCTGAGCGACGCGTTCTTCCAGAGACCGCGCGCGCGTTTCGTATTCGTCGACGCGTCGGATCTGTTCGTTGCGCGCCTCTTCCAGACGCTTGACTTTGTCTTCGAGCGAAACGATGCGCTCCTCCGCTTTCGCCTGGTCGATCTTGAGTTTCGTCGTTCGGCGCGTCTTCTCCTGGCGTTCGTTCGCCGCCTGTTTAATATCTTGCGCCAGTTTCGCCTCCTGCGTCCTGAGCGCTGCGACGGTTTCGTCGAATTTCGCTTTCGCTTCCTGTTTCGCGGCAAGCTCTGCGGCCGCCTTGGCGAGCTCGGCGTCGAGTTCGTCGGCCTCTTTGGCGAGCTGAGTCGCCTGCGCTAAGAGCTGAGCGTCCCGTTCGCGCGCGGCCGTCTGGCGCAGTCGGAGCGCTTCGAGCGCCTGCGTCTTATCGCGCTGGACCGTCGCTTCCGCTTCGAAGTCGGAGTCTGCCTGTGCGAGCGAGTCTTTGAGTTTGGCGACGTCGGCGCTGAGCGCTTCGTACTGCGCGTCGAGCTGTTCCGTTTGCGTTGAGAGAGCCGCAAGTTCGCTGCGGCGTGAAATGAGGCCGGCGCCCCCTTGCGCCGGACCGACGATAATGACGCCGTCCGCCGTGAGAAGGGATCCGTCGGCTGCGAGGAAGTTTGTCGGTTCGGTCATTTCGCGATAGAGCCGCTTGGCGACCGCGATCGACTCGACGATCCATGTTCTGCACAGGAGCCGCTGCACGAGCGCCGCGAACCTCGGTTCCGTTTCGACGAACTGATCGGCGCGGCCCAGCACGCCCTCTTTCTTCTCCATTTCCGGGTCGGGCGGAATCGACGCCTCGGAATTGGGATCGAGCCAGATGAATCCGACGCGGCCGGAGAACTGCGCGCCGTTGAGCTCTATGTACCGGAAGAGTTCCGGTTCCGGCGGCACGACGACGTACTGCGCCGTTTGCCCGAGCGCGAGCTCTATGAGCGGCGCCGCTTCCACGTTAACGCGAATGAGATCGGCGACGAGCCCGTAAGCGTTTTTGAAGGGCGAGTTCTTGTCTTCCTTCATTGAGCGGAGCGTCTCCCGAACGCCCGGACTGAGACCTTCGTACTTGCGCAGCAAGTCTTTAAGAAGATTGGAACGTTCGTCGAACGCGGCGCGCTGGCGTTCCAGATTCGTGAATTCGACCTGCTTTTCGCCGAGCTCGCGCCTGATCGCGGCGCGGCGCTTTTTGAGCTCGCCCAGCTTAACGAACGACGCGGTCTTGGCCGTTACGAGGGTTGTTTCGCTCGTTTTGAGCGTCGCGACTTCCGCAGTCAGCTGCGTCTGGCTCTGCGAGACCGTCTTGCACTGGAGGCGCTTCTGCGCCGCCGACTGCTCGAGCGCGGCGCGGCGTGATTCTAAGCCCGCAAGTTCGCCCGCGTAGCGGCTCGTTTGCGCGTTCTTCTCTTGCAGTTCGGTCTGAACGGTTTCACGCTCTTTGGAAAGGTCCGCAATGCGCGCGCCGAGCGCGTCGCTTGCCGCAGTTTCCTTGCCGAACGCAACTTGGATTTCCTCGACGCTTTTGCGCGCGTCGTCGAGCTCCGCCTGAGCCTGACGCGCCGCGGCGTCGTCGCTGGCCTTCTTCGAAACGAGCTGATATGCCTGGAGCGCGTACCGGTTCGCTTCTGCCGACCATTCGGCGATTTGGCCCGACTGGATTTCGATCGTCGATTCTTCCGCGACAATCTTCTCCCGCGTCGCCGAGAGGGACGCTTCGAGTTCGCGCAGTTCCTTTTCCGCGCTGGCGAGCTTCGCGGCGAGTTCCGCCTCTTTCGCTTCCGCCGCCTGAATTTTGCCGGAGCAGTCGGCTTCGAATTCCGAATAATTGTTCGTTTCCGCGTTGAGTTTGTCGCGTTCGGACGTCTTGAGCCGCCATTCGTAAAGACTTACCTCTGTCCGAAGCTTCTGGAGCCGCGCCGTATACAGTCGGTAATTTTCCGCCTTTGCCGCCTGAGATTTCGTTTTGCGGAGCTGGCCTTCGATTTCGCCGACGATATCAGAGAGCCGGAGCAGATTCTGTTCGACGCGTTCGAGCCGGCGCGCGACCTCCTGCTTTTTCGCGTTGAACCGAGAGACGCCCGCCGCCTCTTCGAGCACGGCGCGGCGCTGGATACTGGAGCTTTGCAGGAGCGCTTCGACGCGCCCCTGTTCGATAACGGCGTAGCCCTGAGAGCCGAGCCCCGCCCCGCTGATGAGATCGCGGAAATCTTTGAGACGGCTCGCCTGACCGTTAATGAGATATTCGGATTCGCCGCTCCGATAGACGCGGCGCGTGAGGTGGATTTCGTCGGCGTCGAGCGGGAGCCGGCGCTTGCTGTTGTCGAACGTGAGCGTAACTTCTGCGGAACCGAGCGCGGATCGGGACGCCGAGCCGTTAAAGATGACGTCGGTCATTTCGTCGCCGCGGAGCCGTTTCGCGCTCTGCTCTCCCAACGCCCATTTGATAGCGTCGACTACGTTGGATTTACCCGAACCGTTAGGACCGACGAGCGCGCAGACGCTTTCGTCGAGTTCGAGGCGCGTTCGATCGGCAAAACTTTTGAAACCGTACAGTTCGATCGATTTTAACATGGTAAATGACCGCCGTCTTAGGGCCGAAGAGGAGTCGATAGGGCATACTGGGGGCGCAAAACGGCTCTGCGCCAATTGAGACGATAACAAAACGCAGAAAACAGCGCAAGAGAGATTGTTGGGAAGAGCTTGCGCCGCGGATTAGAGAACGGCTTTCAAAAAAAATCGTCGCCCGGTCCCGGCGGGCTTAATATGATATGATTCGCTCTTTGGAATTACCGCCGCCGCTTTTCATATTCCGCGGCGCGCTGTTTCCAATAGTTCATAATCATTTCGATCATAGCGACACAGTCGGCGCGAGCGGTTTCAGGATCGTATTCCTGCATTTCGCTAAACGTATGTCCGCACGGCTCTAATTCGTCGCCCTCATAGCCGCCGCTCACGCCGACGAGCCATTTGCCGAAGAAGCCTCTTTTGTACTTAAAGATATAGTAGCGTATGCCGTTGTAGACGAAATCGCCGGCGTGCGCGATCCGACGTGGGTTCTTTCCCAATTCGTGCGGATCGGCAAGCCATTCGATCATATTCTCTTTTGCGGCGGCCGCCTGTTCGGCGTTCATTTTGAATTCCTCCCTGACGTTTGTTTGGGGAAACGCCTTTTGGGGGCCGTTACTTCTTATAGAACCGATTGGCGACGCACGTCTCCACGAGAAAGATCGCCGCCAATAAAACGGCCAGAAACGCGTACGGATCCGTTCCCTTCTCGCCGCGCGCGGTTTCGAGCGCGGCGCCCGTCGCATGAAGGTCGAGCTTCTTATACGGAACGCCGTCCCATAGCGTCGTCCATTCGTCGTCCGGATAGCGCGTCATATCGAATTCGGCGGCCGGCGTCGCGACGGCAAACGCCGCGTCGATCGACTCGCCGTCTTTATTGGGCGTCGTGCGCACGCGGTAGATTCCCGGCTCTTTCGCGCCCGGAAAGCGAATCTGCCGGCGTTCCACGTCGGTCGGAGTCGAGATCGACTCTCCATGCGGGGTCGTAACCGTCGAGACGGCGGGGAATATC
>CAMNJU010000119.1 GCA_946541595.1 uncultured Planctomycetales bacterium | reverse complement strand
ATGCCGTTCGGAACGAGGGTCGCGCGATACCTCACATAAGGCGCGTCGATGTGGAACGGTCGTTCATAATACGTCGCTGAAGTTCCGTCAGGTCCGACAAACGCGGAAAACTCGCCCGGTTCGTCCCCGTTCGATTCGGCAATCGCGACCTGAAACTGAACTTTTGTACCCTCGGGCGCGTCGGCGTTCCAAGAGACGTCCCCTCCTTCGAAGATTCCCGATACGAACGAACCGGGGCTGATATACGTTTTATTCGGATCAAGAATTTCAAACAAGAGGCCTCGAATAAGGGCAAATTCGCCCGGTTCTAAATTCGGCACGTCAAATCCTATTCGAACCGTAAATGAGTCGGCGTCTTTTGGAATTTCGCCGGAAACGTTCTCCTCGTTCCAATGATAGCCCGATTTGAACAGGAACGGCGTCGACGTGAGTATCTCTCCTTCCGAAGAAAACCAGTCAATTGCGCCCCGATACGTTTGGCCGTCGCTCCCGCCCCCGTTTATCGGTTTAGAAGCGCTCGTCTCCATGCGGAGGACAAAGCGCGACTCCGGCGCGACTCCTTTCAGCGACTGCTTGGGCGAAAGAATTCCCCAAGCGGTGTCTTTCCCCTCGGGATCGTTCGGATCGATCGGTTTGTCGCGTGCAACGCGAAGAGCGCCCTGCCCGTCGTCTCCCTTTTCAACGGTGATACTGAGTAAATCACGATAGTTGCTAACCGACCATTCGGAAATCGACTCAAAATCTTCGCCGAAGAACGGCGCGCCCGATTCGCCCGCCTGAACCCGACCTTGTTGAAGCGTAATATTTTTGGCGTTATACACGCCGCTCGCGTCGCCGGCGGCAAACGTGAGCGGAGCGGCGGCGCTCCACGAAAGAACCGCAACCCAAGCGACAAATCGCAAACGTCTCCTGTAAATGAAATTCAACACGGTTATTCCCCCAGCAGAAAAGGCTCCGTTAACTTGAAAGCGAGGTAAAACAAAAAGGCGAGGCCCTAAAAGATAGAACCCCGCCTTCACTACTTAGATTATTTCTCCTTAGCAAGCCCGTAAAGGAGAATTTTACGGTCGAGCGTCGTGCGCTCAATCCCGAGCGCTTTTGCCGTTTTACTCTTATTCCACCCATAATATTTGAGCGTCTGTAAGATAAACTGACTCTCCATATCTTTAAGGGTCGTCGGCGTAAAATCGCGAGGCTGGACCGGCGCGCTTGCAGCGTTGTTTACGGGCCGTTCCGAAGGCTCCTCTTCAAGATTCACGCCAAGTCCGCTAAGTTGCGACGTCATGAGATCAGCTCGCGTAATTGTCGGAGGATTCCCCATGAGAACAGCTCGCTCGACGATGTTCTTTAATTCGCGAACGTTGCCGGGCCAATGGT
This sequence comes from uncultured Planctomycetales bacterium, assembly GCA_946541595.1. GTDB lineage: Bacteria > Planctomycetota > Planctomycetia > Pirellulales > Thermoguttaceae > RUG369. The sequence continues at coordinate 9,610 of CAMNJU010000119.1, read as the reverse complement.
AGGAATTAAGAGCCGCGCGCGCGTCCGGCGTAAATTCAAGGTACCGGCGGCCCGTCTCCTGAGAAAATTTTTCACGGAAGTAGTCGGCGAGTAAATCGACGTCCCCTTCCCGTTCTCGGAGAGGAGGAACGTTAATCTCTAAAACGCAAAGCCGGAAATAGAGATCGTGGCGGAAACGACCCGCTTTTACCTCGTCTTCAAGATTGCGGTTGGTTGCAGCGACGACGCGGACGTCCACCGAAATAGGCTGATTTCCGCCGACGCGTTCAAACGTGGCCCCCTCGAGTACACGCAAAAAAGTCGCCTGAAGAGCGGGATTCATTTCCGCGATTTCGTCCAGGAAGATCGTTCCGCCGTCAGCCGCTTCAAATTTGCCGATCTTTGTCTCCAGAGCGCCGGTAAACGCGCCCTTTTCATGCCCAAAGAGTTCGCTCGTCAACAGGCTCTCTGAAAAAGCGGCGCAATTCAGACAGACCATCGGTCCGTTGCGGCGCGAACTGAGTTCGTGAACCGCACGCGCGACAAGCTCCTTTCCGACCCCGCTTTCACCGCGGATCAGGACGGTTGTCTTCGTGCGCGCCGCACGATTTATGCACCGTTCAACTTTGCGTATCGCGTCCGACTGACCGATCATTTTCGAGTTTTGATCGTGAAGCGCCCGACGCCGGAGTTCTTCGGTTCGTTCGCGGTCGAGCGAGACGGTCTGCTCGTTGTGGCGAGTAAAAAAATCTGGCGTCGACTTCATTTTACCCGTCATTTCGCGAGAGTCAGTAAACGATCCTAAATCGCGCTGCGCCTCAATTAAGAGCGTCGCGCTCCCAATCTGAATCTTAGACCCGACGTAAATCTCCGCGCTCCCTTCAACGCGGACGCCGTCTACTAGCGTGCCGTTGCGGCTGTTGAGATCGAACAGCCGCCATTTGCCGTCGCGATAGTCGACCGTCGCGTGAAAACGGCTGCAACGTTCGTCGTCCAAAACGACGACGTTGTCAATCGCCCGGCCTATCGTCGTAGAACGATCTGCATGAAGAAAGAATGCGACCGTAGGCGTTCCGTTGTGAAAGCAAATGATTTCCAGTTTAGGGGCGGAAAGTTCCATAGGAAATACAACTTAAACGAGTAAAATGACCTTAACGTTTCGGCAAACGCCGTAAACGTTAAGAAATGGACGTCAACTAGGGTACGGTAAACGATTGCAAAACGTTCCAAAAGGAAGCGTCATTGTTCGGAGCCCGACGCGTCGTCATCGAACCGCGGCACAATAAAGTCCGACTCGATCGCCTGCGCGGTCGTCTTACCGCTCGCGGAAATCGACGCCGACTTGATTATCGGCAAGAGCGCGAAATTAGCAAGGTCTGACTCAGAAAAAGCGTGGGGAGGAATACTGACAATGCGCGACGCGGCCTCGGAATCCAAATTCTTCAACTCCGCCGACTCGCACTCCTCCTGCTTAAACGCAAACGGAAAGTCCTGATAAAGTTCGGAACGGTTAGCGCGACAGCGGTAGAAATAAGGCATATCAAGCGCGACGACGCCCGTAAATTTCCACTGTTCCAAAAAAGCCTCTTCCGACTCGGGTTCCAGCGTGTGAAGCAGCGCAAGCGCGTTCTGATTCGAATAGACGATCGAACTCGTCGCCGTCGCTTCAAAAACGGGCGCCGCGTTCGTCGCGTCGTCGGAATCGACGCGAATCAGACTCGATCGCCCAACTACGACCGTTCGTTCGATTGACGTCGAAAAGCTCTGCGAACCGACGGGCGGCTCGCGGAGACCGTCGATAAAATGAAAGACGGGACCGGAAACGCAAATACCGCAATTTCTAGCTTCCAGTCGGGCGCCGGGCCGTTCCGCTACAAAAAGCGTCGTTTCGCCGCGCGCTAAGACGTTTTCCAAATGAACGACAAGCGCCGCGTTCGCAATATCTTCTGTCTCCTCGCCTCGGGAATTCCGCTCATGCGCGCGAAACGCCGAAACGTTTGAATGTATCGGAGAACCGGGAGCGTCCGGCGACGTGTTATTCACGGTCAGCGTCGAATCATACAAAAACAGCGACGACGCGCCTTCTCCTTCAAACACAGACCATTCTTCCGAGAAGACAAGATCTTGCGGGGACAGGTCAAAGTTAATCGACACGCCGCGGATCGTTACGTTTGACGAGTTGAGAAGAAACATGCTCTCGCCGCCTAACCCAGTGGGTGACTCCGGCGGTTTGAACGTAAGCGTAGGCCGACAGTCCTTAGCGGCGTATATCTCGACGCTGCGATCGACGAACGTCGTTGACGGAGTCGAGAGTTCGCCGTTAAATCTCAGTTCGATTCGAACCGTTTCCTGACCGTTGGACGCCGCAGTCTCGGCAAGCGCGCCTTGAAGCGACGCATACGTGTCCGGCGCGTTCCCTATTCCGTCGACAATTCGTACTCCAGACGCTGTGGGAGCGTCAATCGCGACAACTTCCGGCTTCGAGCCGAGCGTAGCGTACGCGACGGCCGAGAACGCCGACTCCGACTCAAAGACTTCGTCGCCGGAAAAACGGTAACTGAACGCGTCAAGTCCGTCAGGAAGACTTCGCGGACGAATCCACGCGGCGACGCGAACGTCCTCGTAAGGCGTAAACGAATCCGCCAGGAAGTCGCGACGCCAATTCAGGGAATCGTCAATGAACTGTTCGGGCTTGCGCTCGTTGAGCCTGCCGACCTCCTGAGTATATAACTCGTCCAGTTCGGAAGAGCCTAACGTTTCTACGTCAAACGTCTCCGCCGTTTCCGTTCGGAGCGGTTCGCCGGTCGGAGACAACGTTTCGTTTGCGGATTTAGTCGGCTCCGTCTGTGTGTCAGCAACCGTCGACGTTTCGCCCATTCCTCGTCGATCGCCTTCGCTTTTCGGCGTTTCGCCCGTCGCGACCGGCGCTTGAACGTCGCCGACTGACGGGGAATTTATTTCGGGAAGAACAAGATCGTTTCGCTCTGAGAAGAGGGCGTAACTGCCAAAAACGATAACGAACAGCGCAATCGCAATCGCGCCGGGAAGGCGCCAAACAAAGGAATTCTTTTCCTGGTAATCTGACGAATCAGCTCCCGGATAGCCGCGATTCGGAACGCGAACGCCAATAATCTCCGCAATTTCCAGCAAATCGCTAATCAACGCGTCCGGCGTCTGATAGCGTTCGTCCGGGTTCTTCTTCATCATCTTCCGAAGAACGGCGGCCACTTCCCCCGGAACTTCGCGATTCTCTTTTCGTACGTCAGGCGCCTCGTCTCCCTGATGCTGCAGCAGTTTCTGCAACATATTTCCTCCGGGAAAAGGAGGATTCCCTGTCAGCATGAAATAGAAAGTACACCCGAGCGAATAGACGTCGCTGCGAACGTCCGCAAGACGCGGATCACGAGCCTGTTCCGGAGAGATGTAGTCGAATGTCCCGAGCATAACGCCGCTCTCGGTCAGATCCTCTACTTCCGGCGTAAGAATACGCGCAAGGCCCATATCGATAAGTTTAACGCGTTTCTGAGGCGTAACAATAATATTCGAAGGCTTGACGTCGCGGTGTGTTACGTTATGAGACGCCGCGTGTGCCAAAGCAGCGGCAGCCTGTAAGACGTAATCGATCGCTTCGTCAAGAGAAATCCTCCCGTGTTCGCGAACATAATCGCGAAGATTCTTCCCTTCGACAAATTCAAACGCGATATAGGGAACGCCGTTAACGTTCCCAAAAAGATATACCTGCGCGATATTTTCGTGATTGAGACGCGCGGCAGACTTCGCCTCGTTCAAAAAGCGGGCGACGATCGCTTCGTCCTGCGCGCGCGTCTTCGGCAAAATCTTAATCGCAACTTTACGTTCAAGGGCAAGGTCTTTCGCCTCGTAGACGCGGCCCATACCGCCGCCGCCAACATACCGAACGATCGTAAACTGCCCGAACTTAGAGCCGTCCTTGAGCATGCCGAGCTCGTCGACTTCGACTCCGTCGTCCTCAGTTCCGCGATCGGTCGAGATAACGGTCTTTTCGTTTTCCTGTTCTGCGTCGTCTTCAGGAGAAGCGCCGTCGAACGGCGCGTCTTCCCAGCCGCCTCGGAACGCGTCGACGTCCTCGAACGAACCAAGCGGATCAAACTGCCGTGTCGTAGTCGTCGCTCCGCCGTCGCGCAAATCGCCAGAAGCAAAACGCGCGTCGGAAGAAGACGAGTCCAACGACCGCGTTTGCGTAGAACCTTCGTCTAAATCGGTCGGCACGCTCGTTTGAGTCGAACCGTCTTCGAGAGACGAAGGATCCTCGCGACGCGCGGTAACGTGCGTCGATCCTTCGTCGGCGTTCGACGGGGTACGCGGCGGCTTCGAGACGCCGGAGTCAGACTTCGAGCGGTGAGAATCAGACGCCATTAGATTCAACAATCCCTTTAGCGTTTTAACTACGCGACGAGCCGTCGCGCGGGGCGGACAAATCCGCTCCGCGCGACACGAACAGCATAAACGGCAACCAAAAGAACCGCTCTATCAATAGATGAACCGGTTCAGCAGGTTCTCAACGAATTCCTGACGTCCGCTGACGTTCGGATCCGAGTTCCCCTTCTTAAGCATATATTCGGAAAGGGATTTGAAATCGTGCTTGCCAGCTTCGATTTCGGCGCCGATTCCGGTATCCCAAGAGGCGTAACGAGACTTAACCAACGCGTCGAGTTCGCCGGATTCGCGAATCGCGGCCGCAATCTTGAGCCCCTTCGCGAACGTGTCCATGCCGCCGATATGGGCGTAGAACAGATCGATCGGTTCGAAACTTTCGCGACGGACTTTCGCGTCAAAGTTCAGGCCGCCGGTCGTAAACCCGCCGTACTTCAGAATGATGAGCATCATTTTCGTCGTCATGTACAGATCGGTCGGGAATTGGTCGGTGTCCCAGCCGAGAAGCATGTCGCCGCTGTTGGCGTCGACAGAACCAAGGAAACCTTGGCTCGCCGCGTAATCCATTTCATGTTCGACGTTATGGCCGGCGAGGGTCGCGTGGTTCGTCTCGATATTCATCTTGACGTATTTCTCAAGGCCGTACGCGCGAAGGAAGTTAATGCACGCCGCGCAATCGTAGTCGTACTGATGCTTCGTCGGTTCCTTCGGTTTCGGTTCGAAGTAGAACTGGCCCTTAAAGCCGATCTCTTTCGCATAGTCGACCGCCATGTGCATGAAGGCTGCAAGGTGATCGAGCTCGCGTTTCATGTCGGTATTCCAAATGCACTGATAACCTTCTCGGCCGCCCCAGAACGTGTATCCCTGAGCGTTGAGTTCTTTCGAAACTTCAATGGCCTTTTTGACCTGAGCGGCGGCGTACGCGAACGAATCGGCGTTGCAGCTCGTCGCGGCTCCATGCATAAAACGCGGATTTCCGAAAAGATTCGCCGTGCCCCAAAGCATCGTTATGCCGGTGCGTTCCGATTCTTCTTTAAAGACCTTAACGACTTCGTCGAGGTTCTTGTTCGTTTCCGCAAGCGTAGCTCCTTCCGGGGCAACGTCGCGGTCATGGAACGCGTAATACTGGAAGCCGGCTTTTTCCAAAAATTCAAAGAATGCGCGAACGCGATTCTGAGCGTTTTCAATCGATTCGGAACCGTCGTCCCACGGACGCGACATCGTCGCCATGCCGAAAGGATCAGAACCGTTCATACGCATCGTGTGCCAGAATGCGCAACTGAAGCGAAGGTGATCCTTCATCGATTTGCCCTCGACGAGTTCGTCGGGATTGTAATAACGGAAAGCGAGCGGATTCTTAGAATCGGGCCCCTCGTATTGAATCTTCGAAACGTTCGGAAACGCAGACATTGTAAAACTCCTGATAAAAAAGCCGCAATGTAGTTCATATGGGAAACGCGGCGGACTTCCAACAGACTCGCCCCCATAACGACAGGGATTGAGAGTCAAAACAGGCCGCGCTCCAGTATACCAGATTTAGTATGGGAATAAAACGACGGCAATCGGAAAAAATAATAATTCTCAAAAAAATATATCAAAGGCACGTCTGTATTTTCGATTATAACGTCCCGCCTTTACCTGGAAGCTAACGCACGAAAAAATAGAACGGAGGAATAAAAAAAACGGCGTTCAAAATGCTAACCGCCTTGAACGCCGCAAGATACGAACAACCGAAAGATTCGGTCAACTAGCTAAGAACGCCGCGAGACTTCAAGAAGAAAACGACCTCGTCGGCAAGTTCTTCGGCGGAACGGGAACCGCCGTCGAGGACGAGCTCCGGCTCTAGAGGCTCTTCGTAGGGATCGTCAATTCCGGTAAACCCTTTGAGTTCGCCGGCGCGCGCCTTCTTATAGAGGCCTTTCGGATCGCGCTGTTCGCAAACCTCAAGAGGGGTATTAACGAAGACTTCAAAGAAATCCCCTTCATTCATCATAGCGCGAACGCCGTCACGGTCAGCGCGGTAAGGGCTAATGAACGCCGTAATCGCAATTGCGCCCGACTCAACAAACAACTTCGCGACCGCGCCAATGCGGCGAATATTCTCTTCTCGATCCTGCGCGGAGAAACCGAGTCCGAAACGTTTCGCAAATTCTTCCGAATGGTTCTCGGCCAAAATTTTCGGGGAAGCGTTCAAATTATGACGAACGTTGTCGCCGTCGAGAACGAAGCTGCGTTTTCCCATTTCGTGCAATTTGTGATCGACCAGATTCGCAATCGTGCTCTTGCCGCTTGCGCTCAGTCCAGTGAACCACAAAACACAACCCTTATTGCCGTTGAGTTTCTCTTTTTCCGCTCGGGTAACGGCATGCTGGTGCCAAAAGACTTCAACTTCAGGCGAATTCATCTTTTCTCCTTTGTTTCATAAAATCGATCCTCTGCGTCGACAAAAAACGTCTGACGCGGAATCATTTTCCTTTGAGCTAAACTCGTTTTGAGGGAGTGTATTTTAGCAGATTCTCTATTTTATGCAATTATGGCCGCTTATTCAACTGAAAAAACTTCCGTCCGTGCGCGGACGGAGCTGCGCAAGTCGCTATTTCCCTTCCGCAGCCTGAGCACGCGCCTTCTCTAATGCGCGTTCTTCCGCCGCCGCTTTACGGGAATAGATCGGCGCGACTGAAAACGGGTTGTCAAACAGTCCGCGTTCGACGCGCGTCAGCGCAACGCCCGCAACTCCGGCGACCCCGAACGGGTAAGCGCCCCAATTCTCCGGGGCAAGTATTTGCGCGTTCGGATAGAGCGTCTCGAGATTCTTAACGCGGTCAAGCGCTTCGCCGACGAAAAACGTATTGCGTCGACCTTCTTGCGCGATATAGTCCAGCATTTCAGGCGTAACGGGCGGAAAGGTCGATTCCTCAGATTTCGGCTCATCGCCAGCTGCGGCGTCAACAAGCGGATATTCCTCGCCGAGCCACTTCTTATTTGACAAAACACGAAAACGGCGTTCAACGGAATAGAGCTTCGACGCCCCGTCGGATTCTCGCGAAAGCCAGTAATCCCGCGCCGCGACGTCGCCGCGCTGCGCGTCAAGTCCGACAGAAATCATCGCGCCGCGCGCGTCCTCTGGAAGCAGCCCAAAAATGAAAGCTGCGTCGAGTTCATAAGCGATCGCGTCGAGCGAATCTACCCCGACCAGAAAAGCTCCAACGCTCCAAGCGAACATTTTCGCCGTGGCAATCCCCACGCGAAGCCCCGTAAAAGAGCCGGGCCCAATCGCGACCGCTACGACGTCGATCTCAGACGCGGCCCAAGACCGTTTGTGAAGAATATCGCGAATCGCCGGCGCGAGCGAACGGGCGCTGCGCTGTTCCGGATCAAGAGACGCACACTCGAGAATCTCGCCCCCTTCGCATAACGCGACGCCGCCGGCGACTCCTCTCGTCTCTAACGCCAATAATCTCGATAAATGTTCCATCTCGAAGGCCCCAGTGTTCGGTCTCTAAGAGCGGTCGTCCTTTGTCCGTCAAAGCTCGTCCGACGCCGCGCCAAATCCAACGTTTGAGTATAACTCTCAACCGCGCCCAAGACAGGGGGGGCGTGGACGCTTACGCCATAAAAGGGCGATCATAAAACGATATTGTCGTTATTTTGAAAAGTCGTTATACTCCCAAGCGGACGCTGCAGTTTATCGCGGCTTTTCGGTCGGGACGCTTAACCCAACGGCTTTTCACGCCCATAAGACGGCATTAACCCAAATGATTTTTATCCGATTAAAACACGAGCAACGCTTATACGACGCGACGTCTGTGCGACGCAGACGGGTCGGTTTTGCGTTTTATTGCGTTTTAGGACTTCTCGCGGCGGCGCTCATAAACGTCGACCGATCCGTCTATGCGCAAAAAGCAAACACCAATCAAGTCGTCTTCTTCTCGATCCCCATAGGCGTCGACGTCGCCCCCGTTATGGCAAGTCCCGCTAAGGACGCATACCAAACGGGCGCCGTTTTAAAGGATCGGTACGTTGAAGTCTACTTCCGGAACGAAGAGGGCTATTGCGCAATCCGTCCTCCACAGGGAAGTTTCTCTTGGCTCAATGGAAAATTCGTCGAACAGGAGAGCGAAGGATACGGCAAAGTCGTCTCGAATTCCGGTAAAGCGGTCCCTTCGCGCGTTGGAGGCGATTCGCCTACGACCAGTTCTGTCGTACAGGTAGGCCTGCATAACGGTCAAAAGGTTAGAATTTTAGGAAAAGTCGGCCTCTCCGACGGTTCAACATGGTATAAAATTTCTCCGCCGCCCGGCGAATTCCGGTGGATAGAAGAAAAATCGCTCGTTCAAGACGAAGCGACCGCGTATCTGCCCGAAAAACTCATGTTCCAATCGGAATATGTAAAACTCCTCCAGTCGAGAGGCGTTTTACCGCAGGAGAATGCGGAATCGACCGACGAATCTCAGCCTCAAACGGCAGACGGATCCTTCCCGGAACTGACGCTCCCTAATCTCGACGGCGAAGCGCCCATTGATTCCGCAGAATTCGCCCTCAACGACGATTCAAATTCAAGCGAAGAAAAATCTGGCTCGGCTCCGGCGCCTCTGCAAACGGCGCAGACTCCAAAAAGCGCCAATATTGACACGAGCGCGTTCAAAGCCGACGTCGCAAGATTAGCAGCCGAAGTCCAGCAGGCCGTACACAAAAACCCACGTTCCATCGAAGAAATCAAAATACTGCAATTGCGTGCCGAAGCGCTCTTTGACGCCGCGCCGAGCGACGAAGACCGTTTCCAGATTCAGTCGCTCTTCAACATACTCAAAAAAGCGGAAAAGGGGGACGTGCAGACATTAGAAACACCCCGAAATATCCAGAAGGCGCCTAATCCCACGCCCGCAAACACAAACATAAATACAAGAGCCGTACAGAGCCCAACGCCCAACGATCTATCCGATTTCTACCGTCGCGGAGCCGAAGCGGTAGGCGCGGCGCCGCAAGGAGAAAGCGCGTCAAACTTCCCCGCGCCCGATTGGCAGTCGAATCAGCCGAATATGGCAAACGTCCTTCCCAACGTTACCGGCAGTCTGCCGAATCTCCCCAACGCGTTTAACGGGCCCGAACTTCCCTACTCGGCCAACGGACTCCCTACTTCACCGAACGGACTTTCGTTCGGCAATAACGGAATGACCGTTCCAAACGGCGCTCAGATTATCCCCAATAATTTTGGCGG
>CAMNJU010000118.1 GCA_946541595.1 uncultured Planctomycetales bacterium | reverse complement strand
AGACGCGCTTACACTCTTCGTCAGGTCGGCTGCCCACCCAACGAACAGACGCTCCACTAACGAACTTCGCCAGCAGAATCAATAAGTTTCTCACGAGCCATATCAACATAGGACACTCTCGCAACCGTTACGAAAGAACCTTTAAAGAAACAAACCGTTTCCAAAGTCCGAATTTCTAGAGAAGACTCTCCACCAGTAAATGCATTTTACGGAGCTCGCTCTCTGCGTCTAAATTAGGAAGGGGCGTCAAATCGACGCACATAGCACGATCGTACCCGCATTTGTTCAATTGCCCCACCAATTTGTTATACTCGAGAACGCCCTGACCAATTTGAACTTGAAATTTCTTAGCAGTAGTATCGCGGAGTCGAACGTGGGCAACTTTCGGAATAATCGCTTCATAATCTACGGGAGAATCGTACCCATAGATAAAGTGGGACGGATCAAGCGCGACTCTCAGGAGTTCTATCCCATTGCAAAAACTGCTCAAAGAATCGATCGAACCTGCGACGGTATCCCTTTCCGTCAGCAACGAAACGACCACGCCATATCTCATCCCTAGATTAACAAGTTTCGAAAGGCGTTCGAACTCCTCGTTATAGGGCGAACCGACCGGAGCAGCCTTAACAACTACGGTAGCGACTCCAAGATGCTTGCTGAACCGCATGCACCATTCAAACTTTTGCAAAAAATCAGAATCGGTAGGCGGAACGTCAAAATAAAACGCAACCGGCCGAATTGATCGACAGGAAAGACATAACCGAGAAGCGGTTTGCCAAGTATCTTGCTTCCCGAGCCAATCTGGCCGAAGATCATTAACACCGTATCCAATGACTATTTCCGCGTGATTAAACTCTAAATCGGCAAGTTTTTGCAAACTCTTATTAATCGTAACGTCAGGAAAACAGCGAGTAGAAGCTGCAACAAACAAGGCAAAACTCCCAATATTTACAAAAAAACGATTTGAAATTCGCAAACATTTGAAACCGTTCCTTGAAGCGAGACGCACACGGAGGCGGCCCTTCAAAGTTGGTAAGGGAACTCTTTGTTTATATCAATCAGTAAAACAAAACATCCCCATCGTATTATACCGATAAAACCGGTTTCATCAACGTCGAGATTAATTTTTCTTATTTAAAAAGCAACACTAACTTCTTTGAGTTTATTTAGTTAATTTAATTTTCAGAAATTTGTAGTTATTGATCTTTCCTCGCATCGACTTAATTCCTACCTCAAAACAAAAAGGGAGACAAATCTTTTTCAAAAGGTTCGTCTCCCTAGCACAGAATGAGTTTTGTTAAAAAACGCGTAACGCTTTACTTCTCACGGACAACAACGATTTCGTCAACATAGACGGCTTTCACCTCGTCCGGTCTCTTCGGAGGAGCAAACCAAACATACATCGTACTTGTCAGGGGAGCAGTTCCCAAATCGATCATACGGTAATCCGTACCTTTGATTTCGGGAACAGATATCTCCTTGTGAGCGACGCCTTTCTTCTCTTTTTCGTCATAGATACCGGCAGTCATTGCCGTTCCACCGTCTGTCGAAGCGTCGCATCGAACATACGCATAAACGTGATAACTCGGCGATTCGCCCTTTTCAATCGGTTCGAGGAGCTCAAGTAAGGGCGAAACGTTCCATGAAGTAGCCCATTCGAAGTGAGAGCCTGGCATCATCACGGCCTTTCCGTTAGACGCAGCTGGGTCGGCAACGGAAAAGGTATATTCTCCCAAGCGGTGTTTATTCATGTCAAACTCTTGCAAAGTAACCCACGACTTTTCTGAAAGATCAGCGCAAATCTCCGGAACGTTCTCGCCTTCGTCCTGATAATCCTCAAACTGCGCTACCAGATCAGCTTTGTACTGATTGAACGACTCGAGCGATTCCCCCTCGCGTTTCTTAGTTAGACCAAATTCGTCAAACTTTGCACAAAGATCCTTGGCCGCCTGCAAAGGATCTTGGGGACCAAGAAATTCTTTGCCAGACAATTTGCTCTCCAAGCGCATTCTGCGGTATTCTTGAAGCCAAACAATATCAAGCGGAATCTGTTCGCGTCTCACTTTGGCAACCAAACCGTTATGCAATTCAGGTTCTTTTGCTTCGAGCGCTTTGGCAACGGCCAAGGCTTCGTTCTGCAAACGAGTAGCCTGATTCAAAGAGTCTGAATCAAGCCAGTCGGCCGTGGTTGTCCGGAAGATGCCAAGATAGCAATTTGACTTTTCAACCGCGTCGGAAAGGACATCGAAATACTTCATGTAAATAGGAACTAACTCAGGAGCATAGTACCCAGAAATAAATTCTTCGGCCAAAGCTCTTGGGTCAAGAGAGGGATCCCAAAGAAGTTTGGAAACAACCCAGTTGCGAAGTTGGACAAAATCGCCTGTCTCTGCCTGATAATCGCCCTGCTCAAAAAAACCGACGACATTGTGATCAATATAGAAATTGATATTAGGCGCAAGGACTCGATAGTTAGGGAAGGGAAGGAGATAGAAAGCAAAATCGGTGGCATAATCCCAAACAAACAGTTTGTCGGCAATTTTGCTCCATCCAACCAAGTCGTCGCGGAACGAGCTGTTAACGTCGGACGATAAAGGTTGAGCAAAGGTACATTCAATCGAACATAAACGGACTACGACATTCTTGCGCGGTTTGGTAATCTTCGGCGGTTTGCGCGTATACTGATAGGCTAACGTTTCCACATAAAGGTTAGGAAATTCTTCCTCTAACGCCTCGGCGACCTTATTCACTCCCCGTAACAGGGAAGCGGCGTGAGAACCTTCCTCTTCGTCGATTGCGCGGCACTTTTCGCATGTGCAGAAACCGTGCCAGTCATTTTGACTGATTGACAGGAATGACGCATGCGGATTAGCGCGTAACGCAGCGCGCGCATTTTTTACCATTTCAGCGATCATTTCGTCATTTGAGAAACAAAGCTGCGTGCCGGAAGAATGAATCTGCTCCGGCTTCAACTTCTTCTCAAATTCTTGGTATTCTTTCGAAGCGCCGGCCCATCCGGGAAAACCAACCTTGCGAACCCCGTCAATTTCGGAAAACCAGTCTGGATGATCAAGGAAATACTTTTGAGGCGGGATAAGAGGGAAGGACGAATGGACAAAATACTGGAAAGAATGATGAGAGCCAAATTCCTCTGAAATTCTTTCACCGTTACCGTTACATTTCATTTTTACGGCAAAGGGACCGTTAAAAATGTCACGATAATAAGACTCGCGATATTCTAATTTCGGAGTAAAAAATATGTCTAGATCGCTATCGATTTTCAAATTAGGGGTATGAGGAATCGTAGATTCAGTCGAGGTCCACCACTTGCATCCCAACTTCTTTTCCAAAAATTCATATACCGAATAGATCGGGCCACGATTAGGAGAACCGCTCAAAACAATAGAAGATCCGACCGATTTCAAGATAATTCCATCGTATCCAACAGAGTCGTCGCCGGGTTCTCCAAGCGCTTTCTGAGAAAGGGTGCCGGGGCCAATAATGAAAAGCTTGGCGCCGGCAATATCTGCTTGGTTCGCCAGATCAAGACTGTCGCTGGAAACAATTGGCAATTCAGCGTCAGTAACTTGTTTGAAATAAGACTGTAATTCATTTGCAGCAGTCCGCTGCGTAAGAGAAGGGTCTGTCGGAAGAACAATCTTATACTCAGTTTTTCCGTTGTCGGCAAGTTGCTGTTCCGCTCCCAAAACATTGGAAGAATTGAGAACGCCAAACGACAACGCTCCCATAACCGCCAACACCCCAAAGAATTTCCTCTTAAAGTTTGACATATCACACCTCCAAACTGAAAGTAATTGGGGACAGGCCCCTTTCAACAATTATCTGCACACGCTAACGATTATATTAAGCGTCCAGACGAAAGCAAGTTGTCAGGCGCTTTGCACGTTTACACGGTAGATTTTTGCGACTACTTCTAGAATTCTACTGCGTTTTTTTCATTGGAAGAATTTGCGGTTACAAAAATCTGTAATTCGTCGCGCGATTCCTCTGACAACTTTCTATCTTCATGGGGAGTAATTTTATCTAAGTCCAGTGCAACCCGAGCTTCCGCCAATGCGTCGACAATTCGGTTTTGTTCCTTATATGCGCGGAATAATTTCAGTCTTTTTCCTACCTCAGTTGGGGAAAAGAGAGTCGAATCTCGATAAAACTCAGTTGCCGATTCTAAAAAGTCTCTGTTCGCCAGTTTATCACGACAAAAAAGCGTCCAGTCAAAATCGCCGCAACTTTCACGAACTATAGCCGAATTGGGTGAAACTTCTTTCACATGATTTCGCATTTCTTGCCAACGTATTTTGTCTTGTTCGCTGTGCGTTTTCGAGTATTCAAGAGCCGCATAGTAGTAAAATTGAGAAGCGACAGACGTTGAAAACGAATCAATATGTTCTGTCGATCCAGATTTCAAATCGTTCACATAGGGATTAAGCAAACCGACAGAAGTCGGATCATACTTTAACATAAACAAATAAGAATTGAGGCGTGGTTTAAAGGACGTCAAATAAAACGTTAGCAGAACAACGACAGAAAAGAGCAAAAAAACGGCGCTTCCTTTCTTGCCAACCCTAACGCCTCTTTGGCGCGAAGTCTGTCTGTCTGTTGAAACGTTTAAATTCACGCATATTGCAGCCAATACGAACAAGGGAACGGAAATGGCAGGATATCCGATTCCGCCTGCAACGCAAAGATTCAAAAGCAACGTCGTCAACGATACGGATGCAAGTAGGACGGCAAACCTCTTAGGAACGTCGGCAAAACCGGATAGAATAACTCCAGCCGCCGCTACGATCAATAGCGTTGTCAAGGCAATCCAAAGGAATAGGGAACTGACCGGAGTCCTTTGAAAAAAGGAACACAGCAAAAGTACAAATAAACCGATTAAAATTCCTAAGAGATTGTTCTTGAATAACATGGACCATCTACCGTCAAGACATGTTCCCTCCTTTTCTTCACTCTTAACGCCTGCTGCTGATGCAAACACGGCCAGTAAAAACAACAGGAAAGCGACCAAAGCAGGTATGCCAAAGAGTGCGGCTATTTCAAAAACAAAATTATGGGGATCAGCGATGAATTCGCTCGCCGTGGGCAAAATATAGTGCGGATAAATATTTTGAAATTCGCCCGGTCCAATACCAAATATCGGATAATCGGCAATCATTCTGCCAGTTGCGCGCCAGTAGTCAAGGCGATACCCAAGCGACTTACCGGCTTCTGTAAAGACTTCCCGGTCAATAATTCCGCAAGCAAACGCTCCTATTATCAGACTTACCCCAAATGCAACCGCTCCCAAAAACCATCCATACATATATTTTGCATATTTGGGATTGCGTTTGAGTTCTGTCCATCCAATTAAAAGTCCTAAAAGAAAAAGGCCAAAAAACAAGGCAAGAAAACCGGAACGGCTTTTGGTCAAAACCAGAACAATGAGGATAAGAAACAGACAGAAACTCCAAAACAAAACCGCCAGAGCGCCGCAAACTCTTTCCTTCTTATTAACAATGCCCTGTCTCGCTTTTTTGACGAATTCAATTCCCCAAAATACGCCAAACAATCCCACAATAAAAACAGGCGCTAAAAAACCGGCAAGAGTATTCGCAAGTCCGTATGTTCCATTTGGTTCAAAACTTTTTAACAATCTATTTTCGAAAAGAACCCGCTCATGGGAATCAGGAGCAAAATTTAAACCGTTTTCCCTCAGCATCTGATCCGGATTCGCAAGATACGCCTCGCGCAACTGAGGATTTAGCCACGCATAGGAATATACGGCAAATACGCTTTCCGCAAGGGCGCAACCAAACAATACGACGCTAATCCCCACGATCAGACGGCTCGAAAAAAAATCACTGAATAAACGAAAAATAAAAAAGACAAAAGCGGGAATAATAAAAGTCCAATAGGCGTTCGTCGCAAGCCTAACGTCCCCAGTATGAAAGAAAACTTCGCGCAGATAAGAAACGGTTGCTAAAAGGGCAAATACGCCAAGCGAGACGTCCGCAATTATTCTCCAATTGAACCTAGACTGTTTAACTTCTAACGTTTCTTCCGTCCCTGTGTCTGAAACAGGAACCTCGGTTCGCCTAAAAACGCGATACGCAACCAAAGCCAATCCAACGCTAAAAAGACAAATAAAAAGCGCTATGGGCAAAAAATCGCCGTCGCGAATATCGCCTTCCGGAGCGGAAAAACAAGAAAGAATGATTACGCACGAAGAAAAAAGACATAAACAAATTTCAAGAAGTCGGTTTTCTTTCCGAATATTTTGAACGGAACTGGTAGAAAACGACGCAACTTTCGTAACTTGCGGGGAAGGTAATTGCCGTTTTTTAGTAGAAGCCATTTCGTATAATCTTTTATCTAGCGATCTAAAATGCTAATTGTTACCCCCGTCAAAGGAGTCGCGCACGGATACCGCGTTCCCGGAAGGGGCTTAATACTTCATCGCCAAACTGTTTCTCTTTGAAAACCATGGGCGGCGTTCGATTCAAAAGTTCGTACTTTCCGCCGCTAGCCGCATGATACGGGGCAAGTTCTACGCCCAGCATATTATCCGCGTCCAGCAGAAAATCAGCAAGCGTCGAAAGATTGGCAATCGAGTCGTTCACCGTCGGAACTAATGGGACCCGGATAATAAAAGGCTTTTTTGCTTTTTTCAACCATTGAACATTTTCTAAAATGCCCGCGTTGGACGCTCCAACATACGTAAGGTGTTTTTTGTCGTCCATATGTTTGACGTCCTGATAAACTAAATCGACCGAGTCAATAACGCGTCTATATGTTTCTAGAGGCGCAAATCCCGAAGTTTCAATTGCGGTATGGATTTCCTTACCGTGGAGTATCTTTGCCGTTTCTACGACGAAGTCAGGCTGCAGCAAGGGTTCGCCGCCTGAAAAGGTAACTCCCCCGCCGGAGGACTCAAAAGCGTCGCGAGAAATTAAAGCCTCGTTTACCACTTCCTCCGGAGTCATGTAGATTCCGCACAATCTTCTCGCTTGAACGGGACAAGAGCGGGCGCACTCGCCGCACGCTTTACAAACTTCTCCTTCCTTCAAGGAACAAACGGATCGACAAACGCCGCAATGAACGCACTTGCGAACCGAATATAAGAGCTCCGGCGTCGCGGCGATTCCTTCCGGGTTGTGACACCAAACGCAACGGAGCGGACATCCTTTAAGAAAAACGGTTGTCCGAATTCCAGGTCCGTCAAAAAGGGAAAACTCGCGAATTTCGAAAACGAGTCCTTTCCCCGAGCGTTCCGATTCGTTGCCTCTATTCATTCTAATAGACGTCCCAATGTCCAAACGAGCGTTAGAAGGTTAACTCGGCACGCTTTATAATCTGATCCTGATACGGTTTGTCCAATTCGACGAAGTATCCCGACCATCCCCAAACACGCACTATCAGATTCCGATAGTTTGCGGGATTCTTCTGCGCGTCAAGTAAGGAATCGCGATTTATCGTATTAAGCTGGAGCTGCGAACCTCCGCGGTTAATAAAAAATTGGACCATTCGAGCCACTTTCTCAATAGACTCGGACGTCCGAAATACGGAATCATGCAATTCCATAGTCAACGGACCACCGTTAACGACGCGTTCAAGATCAGGTTTGGTAAAGGAACGAACAACTGCCAGCGGCCCCTTTGTTTGAACGCCTAGCGACGGAGCGTAATTTGCGGGGAAAAACTCGTCTTGAAGGCGTCCGTCTGGCGACGCGGGAATTTCACTCGGATGCTGAACATAATACATTGCCGAACCTGTTCCAGCTCTAAAAATCCCGCCCCTGCAATTTTTGCGACCCTCCATCGAATCGGCAAACCAATTCAAAAGTTTCACTGCCAAGTCGTCGGCTGACGAATCGTCACGTCCCATTTTAGGACACTCGTTACGCACGGTCGCCAAAACCTTCTCGCTGTCTTTAAAATTAGAGTCCAAAATTCCAATAAATTCTGAAATTGTAAGCTGTTTCTCATCAAAGACAAGCTTTTTAATCGCGGCAAGCGAATCGACGGCGGGAGCGCAGCCCGTTCCATGGACGCCGAAATTATTGTATTTGCTGCCGGAGGAAGCGTCCCGGGCGGCTGATATCTGTCCCTTGCATAACGCAGAGGTAAAAGGGCAGGGGAGCATTCTTACGTCGCCAAGTCTTCGTTCAATTGCATCGGCTTCCTGAAAGAGCAGTTGTCTTACAATATCGAGGAACCCGTCAAAAGATTCACAGCAGTTCTGTTCGGCAAACCGTAACGACGCGTCGACAATGGCAGGAAACGAAACTGCGGCAATGTTCGGTATATCCATACCAACGCCAGGAATAATGAATTCCCAACAGGCGGCAACGGTATAATTTCTCGCGTCCCTAAGTTCATATCCGAGCTTTAAAAGACCGGGTATTACAACGTCGTCGTTAGCGTACTGGGGAAAACCAAGTCCCAATTTTGTAAGAGCGGTCGCTTTTTTCAGAAGCTCTATCGAAGTGTTTTTATTCACGCGCAAATTAATCTTGGGATCAATGAGCCGAAGTTCGCCGCTAGCCTCAAGCGCAAGTTCCGTCAAAAGATTACACGCGTCGTTTCCCTGCAAATCGCATCCACCCAACATTAGCGACTGTCCGTTATCGCCCTGTTGTACGCCGACATATAAATCGCTGTCACGGTTAAAAGAGAGAAAAAATTCTTCCAAATATTCTAAGGCAGAATCCTGATCAATGCGTCCCGCTATAAGATCTGCCTGAAGATAAGGAAACAGATATTGGTCGACGCGCCCAACGCCATTGTGATACGTTCCTTCGCACCAAAGCGCAAAATGAAGAATCCTTATCATTTGCAGCGCTTCTAAAAAAGTTCTTGCAGGCTTATGCGGAACTTGCTTCAAGCGTTTCGCAACGTCCGACAATCCAAGCCGCTCCGCTTCCGAACAATAGGAATCTGCCAATGAGCAAACTCCGTCAATTCCCATAATAACGGCTTCTAAAAACTCAATTCCTTCTGAGTCGTTTTCAGAAACGGCTTGTTTAAGTCTTGAAACAGTCTGTTCTCGTAAAGCGTCGAGTCCGCAAATTAATGCAGATTCATAGTCGACCGTTAAGTTAAAGACGACGCCAAGCTCATGATAATACGCCTGAGATCGCAAAGCGTTCATTTCAACGGTCGTATACCGTCGAGGTAAATTTTTAACCGTTCGGGTAAAAACAATTTGCTCTTCCGGTACAAATCGAACGTTTTTCTCTTCCTCTTTCAGGACGGCAAGAAAACACCGCAACGCGCGTTGAATATGCGAA
Organism: uncultured Planctomycetales bacterium; assembly: GCA_946541595.1. Lineage (GTDB taxonomy): Bacteria > Planctomycetota > Planctomycetia > Pirellulales > Thermoguttaceae > RUG369. The sequence continues at coordinate 1,751 of CAMNJU010000118.1, read as the reverse complement.
TCGTCAGGAGTAAAAACGAGTTCTGGCGATTTAGACCAATCAATCTCCTTCCAGCCGTCTGCCTGGAGCTTACTGACGGTATATTCTCGCAAACGTTCAATTCTAGGCGTCATTGTCGTACCTTTTCTCGAAAAAACAAGAATCGCAGTTCCTTAATTGAAGAGATTAAGAAACTGATATTCTGAAAGAATTTTACCAACCCATACTGAAAAAACAATGTTAGCCCACCTATTGAATCACAAGTCATTTGCTGAAAAAAGACGGCGCATCTTCAAGACAAAAAAAGAAGAGGAAGCGCAACGTCTTCCTCTTCTTATCATAAAAGTACCGGGAAAATCCTCACAAAACAGAATCAGTTTAGGCCGTCATTTGCGCGCGACGCCCGTCTTACGAGCAGCCTGCGCAACCGCCTCGGCAACCTTCTGGTGAGACTGTTCATTCCAAGCGTAAGGCAAAATCATTTCCTTATCAAGCATGTCGTCGGTAATCACAGATGCGATAGCGTGTGAAGCCGCCATCATCATTTCCGGATTAATATCCGAGGCGCGCACATCTAAAGCGCCACGGAATAAACCAGGAAAGACCAAGACGTTATTGATTTGGTTCGGTTTCGCAGAAGAACCTGTTCCGACGACGGCGGCGCCAGCTTCAATCGCATCTTCACGCTCAATCTCTGGGATAGGATTCGAGCAGGTGAAAACAATCGCGTTGGGGGCCATCGACTTGACCATTTCCTTCGTAACGCAATGCGGCGCGGAAACGCCAATGAACAGATCGGCGCCCTTAATCGCGTCGACAAGTTGCCCGGTCAAATGACGTTTATTAGACATGGAAGCGATCTCACGTTTCGGAGCGTTCAGGCGAGGATCGCCTTCGCAAATGATCCCCTTAGAGTCGCAAAGGATAAGATCGCGAACGCCAAAACGAATAAGGAACTTAGCAATGGCAACGCCAGCGGCGCCGGCGCCGTTTATCGCTACATGCAGATCCTCCATTTTTTTACCGACGATCTTGAGGGCGTTCAGAAGGGCGGCGCCCGTCACGACAGCCGTGCCATGCTGGTCGTCGTGGAAGACGGGAATATCCAATTCCTCCTTCAGGCGTTGCTCAATTTCAAAACAGCGCGGCGCCGAGATATCCTCGAGGTTAATACCGCCGAAACTACCTTCGAGCAGCTTAATAGTCTCAACGATTGTATTCACGTCTTTTGAACGGATACAAAGGGGAAACGCGTCGACCCCGCCATACGCCTTAAACAGCGCGCATTTACCTTCCATAACAGGCATGCCGGCCTCAGGCCCGATGTCGCCTAGACCGAGTACGGCCGTACCGTCGGTGATAACGGGAACAGTATTCCAACGGCGAGTCAACTCAAAAGAAAGCTCAGGATTCTCCTGAATCGCTTTACAGGGCGTAGCGACGCCGGGCGTATAGGCCAACGAGAGTTCTTCGCGACTTCCAACGGGTACGCGAGTAATTGTTTCGATCTTACCACGCCATTCGGCATGCTTTTTCAACGATTCTTCACCGTAATTCATAGCGAGTTCCTTTTACAAGAAGTTAAACTTCGCGGGGCTAGTTTTTGTTATTATACACTAAACATCGTCGAAAACTACGCGCCACATAATAAACGACGTAAAAAATGCGCCGGTTGATTCGCCAACGCTTAAAATTCAAAGTAACGGGCAGCGTTGCCGTGGCAGACGTCTCTAACTACGCCGCCAATCCAATCGAAATCGTTAGGCAACAGT
>CAMNJU010000117.1 GCA_946541595.1 uncultured Planctomycetales bacterium | reverse complement strand
CTGCCGAGGAAAAGGCCGCCGCTGAAAAGGCTGCTGCGGAAGAAGCCGCGCGCAAGGCTGCCGAGGAAAAGGCCGCCGCTGAAAAGGCTGCTGCGGAAGAAGCCGCGCGCAAAGCTGCCGAGGAAAAGGCCGCCGCTGAAAAGGCTGCTGCGGAAGAAGCCGCTTCTGAAACAGAGGGAGGCGAAGTTCCTGCTTCGGAAGAAAACACAGTGGCTTTTTTTTTTCTGAAATAAAGGGAATGTACTCTGCCGAAGTCGATGAGTTTCCTTCGGCAGAGAATTTAGAAAGCGCGATCGATTCGCTCGTAGAATCCCTAAAGCGGGACGTCGACGATATGGAGATGATTCCCGATTTTGAAGACGGCGTTTTGGGCGTTCGCCGTGACGCTAACGCCCTTGCCGTCGTCGCTATGACGCTTGCGGTTTCTGGCAGCGACGTCGCTGTTGCCGGCGTTGCGTCTGACTTGATCGAAACCTCACAAGCGCTTGCGAACGCTAAAACAGGCGACGAAGTAAAGAGCGCGTACAAAGCGCTTGTCGACGCTCGCTCTAAGACGGGTAAAATCTCAAAAGCTGAATGGAAGAAGGTCGCTTCCTTACGTCCTCTCATGAAATATGCGATACCTTCGCTTTCTGCTGAAATTAAAAGGTTATCTCGCAACGAAAAGACTTTTCTTCGCGCCAGCAACGCACGGAAAGTAATTGACGATTCTACCGTTATGGTAGCTATTGCTATGGGATGCCGTGAAAACGTTGACGAAACTCTTTCGCCCAACGACGAGAAGGTTTGGAAGGAATATTGCGAACGTCTGGCTGCGACTACGCTTGCATTTAATAAGCAGGCCAACCTTGCCGCCACTAAAACCGGCAACTTTGACGATCTCAAAACTGCGTTTAAACAGGTAGAAGAGACGTGTAATTCAACTTGTCACGAGAAATTTGGCGGTAAATCGGCAGAATGATTGACGTTTCTTTGCAACAAACAAGAGACGTTGTTGCTCGTGGTTGGTTTGTGATTCAACGATTAAACTGAAGTGTCCGAGCGTCGTTGTTTCTTGAAATGACGGCGCTTTCGTTTTCTCGTGCCGTTTCGATATTCTCTGGAGGTTCGTGCAGATGCGTCGCGTTAAGCTAGAACTCTGTTACGACGGATCAAATTACTCCGGATGGCAGATTCAACCCAAGCAGACTAAAGTTAAAACGGTACAAGGCGAACTTGAAAAGGCTGTCGAACGAGTTGTTTGCGAGCATGTCGAAGTTTTGGGAAGCGGGCGCACAGACGCGGGCGTTCATGCCCTTTGCCAAGTCGCGTCCTTTGTAACGGAGTCGCAACTTCCCGTCGATGCAATGACGCGCGCGATAAATGCGTTTTTACCTCATGATATTCGTATCTGGCGTGTGTTGGACGTGCCGTTAGATTTTCATCCGATACGCGACGTAGTTCGAAAAAGATATCGCTATCTAGCGAGCGATTCGCGTCCAGCATATCCGTTTTTTCGACGTTATGCTTGGAATTTGTTACAGCGGGTCGACCTTGAGCAAATGAAAAACGCGGCCACGCTTTTACTTGGAACTCACGATTTTAGCGCGTTTCAAACAGTAGGTTCTCCCAGAAAAAGTACCGTTCGTACGATTTTTGACATTCGCGTAGAACGCTTACCCTTGGGCGCCGCTTTTCGTTTCCCCAAATTATCGTCCCCACGTTCAGTAATTGAAGGTTCGTCAGACAATTCCATTCGTCGAGGAAATGCGGGTTTTCCAGATTTAGAGACGCCCGGCTTGATTTCTTTTGAAGTGGAAGCAGATGGATTTTTGTACAATATGGTTCGCGCGATTGTTGGGACGTTGTATTTGTTCGGACAGCGCCATAAGGGGTTTGAGGATCCCGCTTTTATGGAGGAAATTATTAAAAAGGCCGATCGCAGGCTTGCGGGGCCAACCGCTCCTCCGCACGGTTTGTACATGATTAATGTCGTATATCCTGACGACGCGTATACGTCATGATTGTCGCGGTCGTCTGAAATTGACGACAAACATTCACCTTAATCTACCGCCCCACACGGGGCAAAGGACTCTATGGAACGACTGCTCGTTAAAAATGCTGATCTTTCGACGAAAACGTTTGCTCTTGAATCGAACGTTGTAGTTATTGGTAGACAACCTTATTGCGACGTCGTACTCACCAACGGCGCTGTAAGTCGCGAACACGCGAAGCTGACAAAAACTTCTCGCGGCTGGGTTATTGAAGATTTGCAAAGTCGAAACGGCGTTTGGGTCAACGGTAGACGGATAGGCGATCGGAGGCTTTTGCTTTCCAACAAGGATCTTATTCAACTTGGCGAGGCGTCGTTAATTTTTCTTTCTGATTCAGAGTCTGCCGTACGTTTATCCGGTTCAGACGTACGTTTCCCCTTGCAAGAGGGGGAATTTAACGAGAAATCGATTGTATCACAGGTCTTTTTAAACGGTTCTGGGTCTTCTCTGCTAGTTGGTTCTGGGAAGGGGCGATTCGATTCTCCAGAGGAATATAACCGAGAAATTGCACTCTTGGAGGAGCGTTTGCGCGTTATGTTTGACCTCGCGCGAATTCTTGGTAAGGCAGAGGATGTTGTCGACCTTGTTCCGCGTCTTTTAACCAATCTTTTACGACTTTTCCCGAAAGCTGATTCTGCCTGCGTTGCGGCGCCGGACTCAAACGAAAATTCGTCTGAGAACGCCAGTTGGAAATTAGTCAGTTTTAAGAGACGCGATGAAACAAATGCCGAACCGTTTCACGCAAGCCGCGCTATTATGCGGTACGTAGTTTCAAAGAGGTCGGCAATTCTTTCTGAGTCGGCTTTAAACGACCTCAGATTTGAATCTTCCGAAAGCGTTGTGCGTTCGCATATTGTTTCGGTTATGGCTTCGCCGATTTTTGATACTGTCAACGACAAACTTTTAGGCGTTATTCAAATCGATTCGCGAACCGCGAGTCGCCGATTTGATCAAAACGACTTGAAGTTACTTGTGGTCATTGCCAATCAAGTTGCCGTCTACTGGGAGAATCAGAATTTTCGTGACGCCTTAGTCGAGGAACGAGTCGCGACGCGTGAGATGCAGGTAGCCAATCGGGTTCAACGGAGTTTTCTGCCTAGCGAGCCTCCTAAGATCGCCGGTTACGATTTCTTCGACTTTTACAGACCCGCTAAGTATGTGGGAGGGGATTACTTCGATTATATCTCGCTTCCGGACGGAAAACTCGCGATTGTTCTTGGCGACGTTGCTGGAAAAGGTATTTCCGCTTCTCTCTTAATGGCGAAGTTTTCTTCGGAAGTGCGCCATGGATTTGTTTTTGAAAAGGAGGGGTCAGCTGCGATGGCGCGTTTGAACCGTATCTTTGCGGAGAATCATTGGGGAGACCGTTTTATTACTCTTCTCATGCTAATCCTTGAGCCGCAAGCCGGGATAGTTCGTATTCTCAATGCCGGACATCCATATCCGATTTTGTCAAAGCCAGACGGATGCGTTGAGCGTATTGCAGTAGGATTTAACAGTTTCCCATTAGGGATCACTGCTAAGGCGGAGTATCCTGAGTTCGTCTATCGCCTGCAAGAGGGCGAGACGATCTCAATTATGAGCGACGGCATTTCAGACGCGACGAACGAACGCGACGAGCAGTTTTCCGAATTGCGAATTTGTGAAACGTTACGTAATTCTTCGGGAGAGGACGCGACTAAATTGGGTCGCCGTCTCATTGCCGCCATACGGAAATTTGCCGAACCTCAACCTCAGACTGACGACCAAACGCTCGTCGTTTTCAAGCGTTTAGAAAAATCAGAATGTCCCGACGGATCCAATAATCCTGAATAACCCCTTTGCTCCACAAAACAATTAGCGCAGTAGCGAACGTACACGGCTTTTTGGAGCGAAATTTGCATCGAGAGCAAAGAACTGTTATTAAAAAGACGCGATTTTATCCCGCGCCTCCTATTGACCATGTGACTTTGTATTCGGGTCGTCCTTTCGGTTCGCATTCAAATTCCAATACTTTGATTTTGAGCTACGGAAAGAGAAATATGAAAGAGAAAGCACGTAACTTCTTCTACAAACTAGCGACTACCCCCAGTCCTTCCGGCTACGAGGAAAGGATCCAGCGCGTCGTTCGCGCCTATGTCAAAGACTTCGCCGACAGCGTCAGTACCGACGTTCACGGAAACGTCGTTGCTGCGCGTAATCCAGATGCGCCTTTTCGCGTAATGTTTGCCGGCCATTGCGATCAATTGGGGCTTGTTGTCAACTATATTGATCCCGATGGTTTTATTTATGTTTTGCCTTTGGGGGGCTGGGATCCCCAAACCCTGGTCGGCGTTCATGTAACTGTTTGGGCTAAGAACGGTCCGATCGAAGGGATTATTGGTCGAAAGGCGATTCATCTCCTCTCGGAAGACGAGCGCAAACGAGTTCCTAAGATCACCGATCTCTGGATTGATATTGGCGCTTCTTCCAGAGCTGAAGTTGAAGAGACGGTTCGCGTCGGCGACTGTTGTACGATCCCTCTGGAATATCGAGAACTTTTGAACGAACGTATAACTGCCCCTGCTACTGACGATAAGGCGGGGCTTTGGGTGATTATGGAAGCGTTGCGCCGTATTGACGCAAGCAAGCTTAAGGTCGGCGTTTTTGCAGTTAGCACCGTTCAGGAAGAAGTTGGGCTTCGTGGCGCTAAAACGAGTAGTTTTGGCGTAGATCCTAACGTAGGAATTGCCGTCGACGTTACTCATGCAACCGATACTCCGACCGTTGAGAAGAAAGTTTGCGGCGAGATACTTTTAGGAAACGGCCCTGTTATCGGTAAGGGGCCGAATATGAACATGCGGCTTGTTGATCAACTCCTCGACGTAGCTCAGACGAACGAGATTCCTTATCAATTAGCCGCTGAAAACCGCATTACCGGAACAGACGCCGCTGTTATTCAAGTTTCTCGATCCGGTATTGCAACAGGTTTGATTTCGATTCCTAATCGCTATATGCACACGCCAGTTGAAATCGTATCATGGAAGGATATGAATGCGGCGGCTGATTTGCTCGCGCGATATTGCGAGTCAATTACTCCTGACGAGTCATATATCCCCGAATAATCGTGTAGGGGAAATGTATGTTTGGCATGGTTGCCGTCTCTGACGGCAATGGTGCAACCGATAGGATAGAGAGCGTCGCTTTTAACTTGAATATGTGTAAAATGGGGCAATTGTGCGGCGCTGAAAAAAGTGACGCTCTTGTTCTAGGAAACGAGGTCTGCCCTTTCAGGAGATTTTGTCAAAGTTAGATTTTTTTTTGACGATAAGACAAATACCTGTTTTTCTGCGTCGTTGGCATGTTGACGGCGCAGAGTTGTTTTTTCATTCCCTCGGCTTGTCTGTCGAGGCGTTTGGGAAAGTGTGTGTCGTTTTGGATTTAGCGAGCTTTTACTTGACGGCGACGTTTAGTATCTAAACCGACCTGTGATTGGAATTATTTATGACTTGGAAAACTTGGTTGCTCTTGATTATCGCGATGGTTGCGGGTTCAGTCGCGTCCTACGCGGTAAAGTCCGCCTTCTTTGACGAAAAAGAGACGCCGGTCGTTGACGAATCACAGATTCCCGGTCCAAAAGAGCGAATTCTTGTCGCTAACGGTTTTGTGCCTGCGGGAACAGAGCTAGACGCGAGCAACGTTCGTTTGGCGCTTACGCCGGAGAAAGACGTGCCTCGCGACGGCGTCTTTTCGTTTGCAGAGTTCGTAGGGCGTAAAACAACTCGCGATTATAAGGACGGAGAGCCATTTTCGCTTTACGACGTCGAAGCGATAGAAGATAATCAGGCGGAAGAAACTGCTTTTGTCCCGCCAGGATACACGGTAGTTCCCATTGAGATTTGTTCTGCAACGAAGGTTAACGGAAGTCGAAATTATCTCAAGACGATGAAGTTGGAGCGGATCATTAATCCGCAGGACAAAATTGACTTTATTGTCGTCAAGGAAAAAACTTCGGAATCGTCTGGCGCTAATTTACGAGCGCCTCAACGACGAAAGCTCGTTTCAGAGACGATCGTTAAAGGCGCGTCCGTTCTCGCGGTAAGCGATACGAGTCGGTTAGGTGAAGATGGAATCGTTCGGCTTTCGACTTTGTCAGCTCTCCTTTCTCCGACAGATTTGGAAGAAGTACGCAAGGCTTCTGAGGAAGGAAGACTAAGGATTGTTCTAAGTCGTTTGGACGAAGATTCTGGCGAGGTTGGAGACGGCGATCCTAACGTGAGTCCCTTCAAGATGAATAATGATTTTACTCTGCCTCCGCAGGAGAGAGACGTCTCTGTTGCCGGAGCCCAGAATATCATTCCTAACGAGCAATCGGACGTTACGCCTATAAACGGCATAAGACTGGACGAGAATCCTGCCGGAGCAAACAATGACTTTGTTATCGGTCTGGAACTTGATTCGGACGTTGGAGATAATAATTCTGACGAACAAGGTTTCAATGCCGAACCAGAAGAATCTCTGGGGGGAAAGGTCAATAACGAAGTTCAGAGACAGGACGTCTCTTCACAACCTCAGGACTTCTTGGGAACTGGGACCAGCGTCGATGAGGGCGCTCTCTCGTGGGAAGACTCTGTTCGCGACTCCGCGTTGCAGCTTAAAAATGTTGGAAATGTTTCTGAGTCGTCGCCGACTTCGCATGGTCGTAATTTGACGGCGCCTGTCAAAGAAGGGACTTCTCCCGAAGAAACTGTTAAGAAAGTATCGCCGTTTCCCTCGCGAACTCAGGAAAAGGACAGTCAGACGACAGAATCAACATCTAGACAGTCTTTCCCGGACGCATACGCCGGTTCAGCGGAAGAAAGCGGTGAAGTAAAGCTTCATTCGCCCTTTGTAACCGTGACAAAGAAGCCCTTGCCTACGTCGCGAAAACCTCGCGACTAGGCTTGTAAAAGACGTCGATTTGACAGCGGCGTCTTTTTTTGTTTTCATACGTTAGTTCAAGCTAATGAGAGGTCGCAGGATTCTAACGCCTGCCGTATGTTTGAGAGAGGCTGAAATTGCAAAACGACATTCTGTGGGCGCCTTGGCGCATGGCGTATATAAAGTCGGATAAAAAGGAAGAATTGCGTAAAGTAGAAGTTCAATCTGGCGGCGATCCAAAATGCTTTATTTGTCAGGGGGTCGCTGATTCAAGCGAGTATGATCGCGAACGGTTAGTCGTCGGACGAACTGATACGACAATCTCCATCTTGAACCGTTTTCCATACAACAATGGACATCTCCTTGTCGCGCCGAAGCGTCACATTGCTAGCCTTGAGCTCCTTACTGAAACTGAACAGCGCGATATAATGAGAGAGTTAGCCTACTGGACTAAAGCGCTTGAGAGAGTGATGAACGCAGAAGGATTCAACGTGGGGCTGAATCTTGGTAGAGTCGCTGGCGCAGGTTTGCCGGGACATATGCATTGGCACATTGTACCGCGCTGGAATGGAGACGCCAGTTTCATCACGACAATCGGATCAGCAAAGGCAATTCCGCAGGCGCTTGAGGCCGCATGGGAGCTATTGCGAAGATCGTAGCCGTTTAATTGAGTTCCGGCGTTTGCGGTTTGTTCTTGACTCGGATTCAACTTTTGTTGAGCGAGATCGTTACTAAGATTACTGTGGATACGGTCGAATAGGTCGTGTTTGCGCACAAGTGATATTGAACGCTTAGAGCGATATGACAAAGTATAAATTTATTCAAACGCAATCCGGTTTTTTTCGCTTTCTAGATGAAATCGAAGACGTAACTTGGATAGCGTACGATACGGAATTTATTTCTGAGGGACGTTACCAACCTGAACTTTGTCTGGTTCAAGTTGCGACTGAAAAAGGCAACTATCTTTTAGATCCGCTGAGTATCAACAATTTGAATCCTTTTTGGGAGCGTCTATGTGAAGAGAATACGACCTCAATCGCTCACGCGTGCCGGAGCGAGTTGGAGTTTTGTCACCGTGCGATCGGCAGATTTCCCGCGCGAATATTTGACGTGCAGTTGGCTGCGGCTTTTGTCGGATTCGAATACCCTTTAAATTTCAAGATGCTCACGCACGGCACTATTGGCGTGGATATTGAGAAAACAGAGACGAGAACAGACTGGTCCCGCCGCCCGCTTTTAACCGGTCAGCTTAACTATGCTCTCAACGACGTCGTTTATTTAAAACAGATAGCAGACTATTTAACGGAAAAATTAGAAAGTTCCGGGCGAGTGCGGTGGTTCCTTGAGGAGACGCGTGAATATTGTACGCAGCTTAAAGATTCGTTTACCGAGGAACATTGGCGAAAACTGTTGAGGTCGAAACATTATTCGCGGGACGAACTAGCCGTTATACGCGAATTGTGGAACTGGCGTCACGATAAGGCGCTAGCTAAAAATATCGCTCCCGGGCGCGTCCTTCGCGACGATTTGCTTCTCGAAATTGCGAAACATCAGACGGCGGATCCACAGCGAATTGCGAATATTCGCGGCGTTCGCGGTTTGCCCGAGTCTTACTTGGTTCGCGAACTTTCCGAGGCGATTGATTACGCGCTAAGTTTGCCGAATGCAGAGAAACCGAAGCAGCCCTTCCAAGCGACGTTTCCTCAATATTCGTTAGCGACCCAGATCTTGAATGTTTTGGTCGGCCAATTCTGTAAGAATCATAATGTATCGTCTCGAATTGTTGCGACCGCCGCAGACATTAGGTACGCAATAGCAGCCTATCGCGGCGACGTTCACGGGGCGGGACCGTCCAAACTGTTACAGGGATGGCGCGCTGAATTTTTGGGCGAGTATTTTATTAACTTTTTAGAAGGACGTTGTGTTATACAACTCACCAAAGATTTGGAGAGTCATCCTTTCCGAATTGTCAAACTTGACGATAACGGAAACAAAGAGGAAACAGACAACAGTTAGACCTTATAGGAAAAGAACACGCAAGTCTCATGAAAACACGCGTTCCCGCCGGTTGCCTTGTGCGCCGACGGGAATGTGTATTTTTGATCAGACTTTCTTACTGCGATTTAAGACGTTTACTTAACGACGTTCACTTTTACCTCGGAGACTGCGCCTTCTTTGGAAACTGCGACGTCAACCGTTAGAACTTGATCCCCCGATCCAATTTCAACGGTATACTGGCCGAGGAATACCCGTTCCTGACATTCGCCGTTGGAGTTGGTCTTAACGTCAAGATTCGAACGCCATTTTTGGCTAACAAGCTCAGTCCAAACTTTACCGGCAGGCGTGAGAGTCCAGTCGGCCGACACATACGCGGCGTTTGGGCGCCAGTGAGATCGCGCCCAAAACCCCCATACGAGAATTTCTTCGACTGCTGGGCAGCTGAAGGCCGCCGTGAGGAAATCCCTAGTGTACTCCTCTTGGTATTTAGCGTCTTGCGAGTCTATGTCGTGTTCAGTAATAGCAATTGGGAGTCCAAGTTGTGAGAACCGGTTGACAATATCTACTACTCTCTGGGGAGGCGTGCCCTGTCTGCCGAAATGCCCCTGCATTCCAATTCCTCCGATGGGAGCGCCTACGTCCATAATTTCTTTTATCGTGTTGAAATAGAAATCCTGCTTTCTTCGGTCGAGTCCTTCGCCGCTGAGGATACCGTAATCGTTAATGAAAAGGCGAGCGTCCGGATCCCCCTGTCGTGCCGTTTTAAACCATTCGGCGATTTCTGATTTACCAAGTTTTTGCCACAAATCGCGGTTATCGTACGGTTCGTTGACGACGTCCCATTCGACAAGGCGTCCTTTTAACTCAGATGTTTCATTGAGAATGTGATCCTTTACCGTCTTCCGCAGAACGTCGGCGTCTTCAATCGTTCTCCAAGTTCTATTAGAATTTCGCCAGCTTGGCCATACTAGACAATGTCCCCGTACGGCAATCTTACGTTCGTCGAACCAGTCGAGGGCCCGTTTGACATTTTGTCGGCCGCGCGGGTTTTGCCATCCGAACCATTTTAAGTCGTTTTCAAAGACGACGACGTTGCAATATTTCTCAATGAAATCTCGGTATTTGCGTCCGTCTTCGCTTGGATCGAAAATGCGGCTGGCGACGACTGCTGTTCCCCAACGGAAAGTCGAGGACTTTTGTTTGATTTTGACGTCAATTCCCTCTAGCGGTTCTCCATCTTGGTCGAAGACTCGGATTGTCAGGGGGCCCTTTCGGTTTTCGTCGATTCTCTTTTCCGCTTCTTTTCGCCATGCCGCGTCAGGTTCCTGACCTTCGTACAAGAGGACAGGTTTGACCATCGTAGAAACGTCGGAGCTTTGACCTAGCTTTGAAAGTTTGAGGTCAGATATTTCCAGCGTTTGTATGAGTTCACCCATAAAAATACCGGCAGCCGCTTTACCCCCTTCAGTTGTTTCCCCACTAGTGAAAGGGAAGGAATACTCCCGCCAGGCTCTTCCTATTTCCACTGGCGAGAATAGCGACTTAGAGAAGGGCGCGGCGTTTGTTTCGTAAAATGCGGTTACGCGGGCAAGTCCAGACTCTGTCTGGGCAGCAAGCGTTCTGGCTTTAAAGCTGAGAACGAGCTTTTCACCCATCTCAATTTTCTCGTTAACAATGAAACGGACTCCGAAATTCCAAGCGTTTTGGGGCGGTTCTTTGACCTCGCAACGAATAGCGGCGTCTTCACTTGGTTCGATTGATCCAAATTGAAGTCCAACACGGGCGTTTTTAAGGTTTCCCGTGTCGAGTTTAAATACTAAACGTTCCTCTGAATCATCTTTTTCCTTATTTGGAAAAAGTTTGAGCGCAAAAAGATAAAGACTTTCTTTCCAGACTTTAAAATCGTGTCCGCCTTCGAGTTGAACGAAATGTGGATCAACGCCGTTTTCTGAAAGAACGTCCGCATAAGTCTTAGGATTGTCGCCAACGACGTTGTCGCGCGTTCCCTTGGACACTAAAACAAAAGTCGTATCTTTATACTGATCAGGGACCGTTAGCGTTTCTTTTGTAAAAAGCCCCGGTTCCGCAGGATAGGGCAACACGCCAGGCGCGGGTTCAAACGCGCCGATATATCCAAAACGGTCAATGAGAGACAGACCGACGTAAA